>JAYUZB010000161.1:0-12154 GCA_043752185.1 Chitinophagaceae bacterium | reverse complement strand
GAATTATAACATTTCCTTTTACGGAACATGAATGTACTTATGTATCTGCAGTGATAATTCCCATTTAGGATTCTGTAAAATGTATTCAATGATGATAGGGGTTACAACAGATGCTTTATCCCATTCGGGTTGAAGATATAATTTGCAATCAGGAGAAACTAAAGCAGCATATTGTTCTGCCCATGCAAAATCTGATTTATTAAAAACCACTACTTTTAATTCATTAGCGAAAGGTAATATTTCAGGTAATGGTGCTTTAAATTTTTTGGGAGAAAGGCAGATCCAATTCCAGCTGCCGCTTAATGAATGAGCACCGGAGGTTTCAATATTTGTTTCAAAACCTTTTGATTGTAATGCGGCAGTAAGGTTGTCTAAATTATGCATCAGTGGTTCGCCCCCGGTAATTACTACTAGCTTTGCCGGTGTCTTTTCAACATTCAATATTAAATCTTCAATATTCAATTTCGGATGTTTATCTGCATCCCAGCTTTCTTTTACATCGCACCATACACAGCCAACATCGCATCCACCCAAACGAATAAAATAAGCGGCTCTGCCCTGGTGGTAGCCTTCGCCCTGTATGGTGTAAAAATGCTCCATCACAGGCAGTGATAAAGTTTCTGTATTTGTGGTTTCAATCATTTGTATAAAGCTAAAACTGCTTCTGTATTATTTGTATTTATTTTCGCAGGCACTAAAAGTATTCATCAGCAAAGCTGCAATGGTCATTAGTCCTACGCCGCCGGGTACAGGTGTTATGTAACTGCATTTTGGTGCCACGTTTGTAAAATCAACATCGCCTTTTATGGCAAAGCCCGATTTTTTTGTTGCATCTTTTACACGGGTAATACCCACATCTATCACCACTGCATTTTCTTTTACCATATCTGCTTTTAAAAATTCCGGTATGCCTAAAGCAGCAACAATAATATCTGCCTGTAAACAAATTTCTTTTAGGTTTTTTGTACGGCTATGACAAACCGTTACTGTACAATTTCCGGGGTAAGCATTTCTGCTAAGCAGGATACTGATGGGCCGTCCCACAATATTGCTTCGGCCAATTACTACCGCATGTTTCCCGGCAGTTTCAATTTTATAATGTTCAAGCATTAATATAATACCGTAAGGAGTTGCCGGTATAAATGTTGGTAATCCCTGTACCATTTTTCCAATACTCATTGGATGAAAACCATCTACATCTTTATCGGGATTGATCAGGTTAATTATTTTCTCTTCATCAATCTGTTTGGGTAATGGCAACTGAACCAAAATACCATCCACATCTTCATCATTGTTGAGTTTTTCAATGGCTGCAATCAATGCTGTTTCTTCAATATTTTCATCAAAGCGGATTAGGCTGCTTTTAAAGCCTACTTCCTCACAGTTTTTTACTTTGCTGGCCACATAGGTTTCGCTGGCACCGTTGTTACCAATCAGTATGGCAGCCAGGTGTGGTATTTTTTTACCAGCGCTTTTAAAAAGAATTGCTTTTTCTTTTATTTTTTCTTTTACAGATTGAGAAACAATCTTTCCATCTAAAATTTGCATGGCGCAAAAGTAAACAAGTATTTGCTTACAAGGATTATCAAAAACTTGTATTTTAAATTACTGTTTATTATCTTGGTGCTCTCTAACTGCCAAACCGTAATAATATGAAAACTAGAATATTATTATTTGCACTATTTATTATCAGCTTCAACCAGCTATGGGCCCAGTCTCTCCGCTATTCGCTGGCACAGCCGTATATCAGTTTATCTGCTTATAGTGTGCAGCAAAATGATGCACTTTCTTTCACTGGTAACCAGGCTGCACTTGCTACCACAAAGTATGCCGGCATTGGTGTTTTTGGCGAACAAAGATTTATGCTTAAAGAAACCAGTGCTTATACTTTAGCTGCTGCTGTACCAACCCGTTTGGGCAATTTTGGCATTCAAATAAATTATGCAGGGTTTAAAAATTTTAGAGAAAATAAAATAGGCCTTGCTTATGCCCGCAAACTCGGCAAACTGGTTGATGTGGGCGTACAATTTAATTATTACGGATACAGTATACCTTCTTATGGAAAAGCGTCGGCTATTAATTTTGAGATTGGCGCCATGTTTCATTTAACCGATAAATTAAATGCAGGCATACATGTTTATAACCCGGTTGGTGGCAGGCTTGGAAAAAACAGCCAAGAGAAAATTGCTTCTGCTTATAAAATTGGATTGGGTTACGATGCGTCGGATAAGTTTTTTATCAGCAGCGAAATTATTAAAGAAGAAGATAAAGCAATGAACGTTATTGCTGGATTGCAATACCAGTTTGCAAAACAATTTTTTGCTAAAGCAGGTTTTGTAAGTGAGTCGGCTAGTTTTTATGCAGGTGCTGGCGTTGGCTGGAAAAATTTACGGCTTGATATTTCTTCCAGCTATCATCCACAACTCGGATTTTCGCCAGGTATATTATTCATCATGCATTTTAAATCAAAGGCCGAATGAAAATATTTTTTGTTTGGTTGATTTTGTTTTTGGTTGCTACAGATATTGCTGCACAGGTAACCGAGCCCATTACACCCAATACAGAACAGCAGCTGGAAAATGTTACAGAAAATAATGAGGACCTTGAAACAGAAGATGATTCTTACCTACAGCAAATGGTTCAGTATATAAAAAACCCCATTGAACTTAATTATGCGGATGCGGCAGAATTAAATCAGTTGCGTATGCTAACTCCCATGCAGGTCCAAAACTTTATTGTATACCGAAGCCTGGTTGGTAAATTGCTTGATCTGTATGAATTGCAGGCAGTGCCGGGTTGGGATATAAGTACCATTCAAAAATTAAGGCCATACATAAACGTGAGTTTACAGATTTCGGCTGTTGATGCTGTAAAGCTAAGGTTGAAAAACGGTGAGCACAGTTTCCTCTTCAGGGTATCGCAGGTACCGGAAAGGTCAAAAGGCTATTTGCTGGATTCATCAACCACAACCAATTTTTATCCGGGCTCTCCCCAAAAACTTTTGGTGAGGTATAAGTACACTTACAGAAATCTTTTTCAATATGGTATTGTTGCAGAAAAAGATGCTGGCGAACAGTTTTTTAAAGGAAAACAAAAACAGGGTTTTGATTTTTATTCGGCTCATATTTTTGTGCGTAAAATTGGCATCATTAAATCTTTAGCTCTCGGCGATTTTACCGTAAACCTCGGCCAGGGGCTCACACAGTGGCAAAGCCTGGCTTTTAAAAAAAGTGTAGATGTTATTAATATAAAAAGAGAAGCGGAAGTTCTTCGGCCATATAATTCTGCCGGTGAAATTAATTTTCACAGAGGTGCAGGCATAACGCTTGCAAATAAAAATTGGCAGCTTACTGTGTTTGGTTCTTATAGAAATATTGATGCCAATTTAGTATCAGATACATCGCAAACACAGGATGATTTTATATCCTCTTTGCAAACATCGGGCTATCACCGTACAAAGAGCGAAAGAGATGATAAGGCAATTCAGCGGCAACTGGCTTTTGGCGGAAATTTTTCATACCAATATAAAGGATTGCATTTAGGCATAAATGGTATTCAATACAGGTTTAAACTACCTTTAATAAAATCTGCCGAACCCTACAACCTGTATGCATTAAGCGGTAAAAATTTTGGCAATTACAGTTTTGATTACAGTTATACTTTTAAGAACCTACATTTTTTTGGCGAAGCAGCATTTACTTCAAATTTTGATAAAGCTTTTATTAATGGTTTACTTATCAGTGCATCATCACATGTTGATCTGAGTTTGCTGTATCGGAATATTTCAAAATCCTACCAATCGCTTTATGCCTATGCTTTTACAGAAAATACTTTTCCAACAAATGAGACAGGACTATACGCCGGTATCTCTATCAGGCCAAATAATGCCTGGCGTATTGATGCTTATGCAGATTTTTATAAGTTTCCCTGGCTGCGGTACCGTGTAGATGCACCATCTACAGGTTCTGACTATTTAATACAGCTAAACTATAAACCTAACAAACTACTGGAGATTTATACCAGATATCATGCAGAGTCAAAGGCAATCAATGTAAATCCTTTACAAGTAACTACATCACCGGTTATTCAGCAGCCCAAAAAAAACTGGAGAACTCAGATCAGTTATAGGTTAAATACTGCTATTATCATAAGAAACCGCACCGAACTGGTTTGGTTTGATAAAAAAGGGGTTGCTGCCGAAGAAGGGTTTTTAACATATTTTGATTTGGTGTATAAACCGATGAAAAACCCCTTTTCGGGCAGTATAAGATTGCAGTATTTTGAAACAAATGGGTACAACAGCCGGCTTTATGCCTACGAAAATGACGTTTTATATAGTTTTTCTATACCGGTTTTTTATGACAAAGGTTACCGGTATTATATAAATATAAACTATGACCTTAACAAAAAAATAAGCTTTTGGGTAAAATGGGCACAAACCATTTATTCTGATAAAACCCTTATTGGTAGCGGTTTGGATGAAATAAAAGGAAATAAAAAAAGCGAGCTAAAGTTACAGGCTCAATATAAATTTTAACAAATTTTCAAATTAAAGCAGCTATTTAAAACCAGTTATTGTCCTAATTAAGGATAAAACACTTTGGAAAATTAATTTAACATTATTTTGACGTTAAGAAATTATCCTTATTTTTACACATCATTAAACTTAATTAAATGCACATGAGAAGATTTTTATCACTGTTTACAATGTTGATGCTCTGTGGGGTGTTGGCATTTGCGCAAAGCCGGGTGGTGACCGGTAGGGTTGTCGATATAGACGGTAACCCAGTTTCTTTTGCGTCTGTAAAAGTTAAAGGAACAACTACCGGCGTATCTGCCGATGCAAACGGATCTTACTCTCTCAGAGTAAACCCTAATGCAGTTTTAGTTATTTCCGGAGCAAGTTTTAAAGAAACAGAAGTACCCGTAGGTACTCAAAATGTTTTAAATACTGTAATGGAAAAAGGTAATACTACTGATATTAAGGAAGTAGTTGTAACCAGTGCCTTCGGTATTAAACGTACTGCCAGAAGTACAGCTTCTAATGTTCAAAATTTAACAGGTGATCAGGTTAATACTGTTCGCCAGGCTAATGTTAATAATGCAATTGCAGGTAAAGTTGCAGGCGCACAGGTTCGTAGCCAGTCAGCAGCTAAGTTAGGTGCTGAAACAACTGTACGTTTACGTGGAGAGAATGGCTTTTCACCAGGAAACGGTGCCCTATATGTTGTAGATGGTACTATTATGCCTAGCAGTGCAGATATTAATCCTGATGATATTGAAGATATGTCAGTATTACAAGGTCCTGCTGCTGCTGCCTTATTTGGTCCTGATGGATCAAGTGGAGCTATTGTAATTACACTAAAAAAAGCAAAAAAAGGTGCTAAAGGAATTGGTCTGGAATTAAACATGGGTATTCAATTCGACAATGTTTATGTACTTCCTGATTATCAGAATTCTTATGCTGGTGGTGCTTCCGGTGATTTCCTTAAATATCAATATCAGCCTGGCCATCCAATTGGATGGAAAGCTTTAGATGGTAAATACTACCACGATTATTCAGATGATGCAAGCTGGGGACCACGTATTGCTGGTCAAGAGCACATTCCATGGTATGCATGGTATCCGGGTAGTGAATATTCATTTAAAACTACAAAGCTTACCCCTCAACCTACAAACATTCGTGATTTCTGGGAAACAGGCGTTACAAGAACTACCAATGTGGCTTTTTCAAAAGCTACCGACAACTTAAATATGAGGGTATCTTATACCAATCTTGATCTTAAAGGTATTACCCCAACTGAATATTTAAGAAGACATACTCTAAATGCAAACCTGACAGCAGAGTTAAGTTCACGTCTGACAATGGGTGTTAACTTTAATTATATTGCTGAAAACAGGAACACAGAAAGTGATGATGGTTACTCTAACCAGTCAACCGGTACATTTGCCCAGTGGTTCCACAGGGATTTGGATATTAATAAAATGAGGGAATTAAGAACCTTAACCAGCCCTGAAGGTGTTTTTGCCAGCTGGAATAAAAACAATCCTACTGCTTACAATGCATCTAACCCTGCCAAATCATGGGGTGGTAACTATTGGTTTAACCCTTATCAGTATTTCGATAATATTGATAACCGTATCAGAAGAGACCGTTTATTTGGTGATGTATCTTTAACTTATAAGGTTAATAATGATCTTAAAGTAAAACTTACTTACCGTAAGCAGCAGTTAACTACTGCATCGGAAACTACTTACAAGCAGGAACTGCAGAATAGCTCAAATCAGATGTCATTTAATCCATTTGAAAATAACGCTTTTGCAGCTTATGGTGTAAATAATACCTTCAGCGATCGTCAGAACTATGAAGGTTTGATCAGTTACTCTAAAAAGTATAAAAGCCTGCAGATTAATGCTAACGCTGGTTTCGATATCTTAAAAACAATTTTCAGAGGTGTTAATACCAACACAATGGGTGGTTTAAGTGCGCCTGGTTTATATGCATTGGCTAATTCAAAAAATCCGGTGAACTATGGTAATAGAAGAGAGCAATTTGCCCGTCGTGGTTTATTCATACGTGCAGATATCGGTTTCCGTAACTACTTATTTGTAGAAGGTACATATCGTAGAGATTATACTTCAACAGAACCTAATGGAAATTTCATTGATTCTAAATCAGGTGGTTTATCTTTTGTATTCAGCGATTTAATCAGGAATTCAGTTCCGTTTATCAGCTATGGTAAAATAAGAGGCTCAATTGGCCAGTTATTAAATACCTTGAATATTTATCAGTTAAACCGTAATTACACCATTGGTACTCAACAATGGAATGGTAATATCCTTACCACTGATCCTAACAATCTGGTTGATCCAGGTTTACAGGGTGCTACCAATGTTGAGAAAGAAATTGGATTAGAAATGCGGTTCCTTAAAAACAGGGTTGGTTTCAATGTTACTTATTGGGACAGAACAAACAAGCAGTTTCCTGTTAACGTAACTGTAACCGGAACAACTGGTTATACAGCAGTTTCAAGAAATGCAGGTGAACTTTCTAAAAAAGGTTGGGATGTAACAGCTTTCGTTAAGCCTGTTCAATCTAAAAACTTTGGCTGGGATATTAATGCTACCTGGGGTTATTTAACTAAAAATGAGGTTGTTTCTATTTTCCCTGGAATTGACAGGTTAGTAAATGCATCTGGAGCTTTCTCTGGTTCTTTTGCAGCTTACTCTGTTAACCAGGTTGGCAAGCCTTGGGGCGAAATGTTTGGTGGCGGTATTAAGAAAGTTAATGGCGTGCCTGAACTGGATGCTAATGGTTTATTTGTTCGCCAGGCTGATGTTAATTTTGGTGGTGTATTACCACAATATACCGGTGGTGTTCAAAATGCATTCACCATATTCAAGAACTTTACTGTGAATGTAAATATTGATTATTCTGTTGGTGGTAAATTCTTCTCTTTATCAGATTTCTGGGGAACATTCTCTGGTTTAACTGCACGTACAGCTGGTCTTAATGATTTGGGAAATCCAATTCGTGACAATGTTGAACTTGATGCAAATGGTAAGGCCTTACCAACCAGTGGTGGTGTACATGTATTTGGTGTAGATGCTACAGGTAAAGCAGTTGATAGATATGTTGATGCTCAAACCTACTACCATCAGTTTCAGGGCAGAAATATTGCTGAGCAGAGTATTTATGATTTAACCTTTGTTAAATTAAGAGAATTAAGTTTTGGGTACAAAGTTCCTGTTGAAAAATTAGGAATTGGTAAGTATGTGAAAACTGCAATTTTTTCAGTAGTAGCAATCAACCCATGGTTAATTTATTCTAAGGATAAAGGATTTGATCCTTCTCAGATCAGTAATGTTTATGGTGAAGATGGACAGTTACCAGGAACAAGATCAGTTGGTGTTAACTTAAAATTAGGTTTCTAAGCATACCCTTAACAATAGTGAGGACGCTTAATTCATAATTTTGTGTTTATAAACTACTAAAAAATATAAAAATGAAAAAAATATTAATAAAAAAAATAACTGCTGCAGCCCTCATATCGATGGGGATACTGGGTGCAGGATGTGCTAAAATCAGTAATTTTGGTACTACCAACCAAAACCCAAATGGTATTACTACCCCGGTTCCGTCTGCATTGTTAACTAACGTAGGTGCACAGATTGGTGGCTTTGCTGCAAACCTGAGAACTGCACTTTATGCACAGTACATAGTAGAAAACCAATACACGGAGGTTTCTTTGTACTCTCTGCCTTTGTTAGAGATGAGTGGTACTTATTCTGGTCCGCTACAGGATTTGCAAACAATAATAGATTATAACTCTGATCCTAAAACTGCAACTACTGCTGCAGCTTCCGGATCTAACGCAAATCAGATTGCAACGGCCAGAATTTTAAAAGCATTTATCTTTTGGCAAACAACCGACAGGTGGGGAGATATTCCTTACAGCGAAGCTTTAAAAGGAGCTGCTAATCTTACTCCAAAGTTTGATAAGCAACAAACAATCTATCCTGATTTATTAAAGGAGTTAAAAGAAGCAGTTGCTCAGTTTGATGGTGGTGCTACAGTAAAAGGCGACATTTTGTATGGTGGAGATATTGCACAATGGAAAAAATTAGCCAATAGTATGCGTATGTTAATAGCTATGCGTATGTCTAACAGATTTCCTAATGCAGGCGACGTTGCAGCTACAGCTTTTGCAGACGCAGTAAGTGGTGGCTATATTACAACCAATGCCGATAACTTTACATTACGTTATCCAGGTGGTGCATATCAAAATCCATGGTATTTAACTTACCAAACAAGGGATGACTATGCTTCAAGCAAAACAATGGGTGATGTGTTAAGTGGTTTGGGAGATACTCGGTCATCTGTTTTTGGAACAAATTCTGTTATGTTCCCATATGGTTTAACCAGAGATCTGGCAATCAATTATGGCAATAGCGTTGCTAACGGACAATCAAGGGTTCTTTTTCAAGTACCTGATAATGATCCACAAGCATTTAAAAATAAAAGAAACCAAAATTCTCCAGTTGTAGTTATATCTGCATCAACTGTTTTATTAGCAGCTGCCGAAGCTAAAGAAAGAGGTTGGATAGCGGGCGGCACAGGTGGTGCAGAAACAGATTACAATGCAGCCATTGCGGCTTCATTTGATCAATGGGGTGTTACAATGCCCGTTGCGTATTTGTCTGGTGGGGCTAATTATTCAGCTGGTGCTGGTGTACCTACAAGTATTGGTGCTGGTACAGCTCCATATGATAATTTCAGATCTGCAGATAATAATATACAGGATGCAGCTACCACAACCAAATTACAGCGTATTGCATTACAGCGTTGGATCAGTGGTTTCCCGAACGGAAGTGAAGGTTGGGCTGAACAAAGAAGAACAGGTGTTCCAAATTTAAAGACTACAAGGTTTAAGACTGGTACTTTTGTAACCCGTTATGTATACGGAAACACTGATTATGGTCTTAATAATGCTAATACAGTAGCTGCTGCTGCTGCAATAGGCGGCGATAGGCAAGATGTAAAAGTTTGGTGGGATAATTAATAAGAAATTTAAACCATTCCGGTTTTATAACCGGAATGGTTTATCAATAAATTTCGTAAACAACACAAAATCACTTAATATGAAATATTTAAACCTTACAAAGAGCCTTGCTATAGTAGCGATGTTATCTTTGGTATTTGGCGCCTGTAAAAAGGCGAATGTTGCTCCTCCTTTAGGAGATGCCGGACTAACGCTGGTAAAAATACTGGGAGGTAGCACGCCTGCAGCTGTAGTTAAAAAGCCAGTTGACTTTGTGAACACCCCAACTAAATTGTTGATGATTGAGTTACGTAGGGATATACCCAATGAAACTGAATTGAATAAAACAATGATTGTAACTGTGAAAGATGATACAGCCGCTGTTAGGGCTGCTAATCCAGCTTACCTGAACTTACCAACAGCATGGTTCACTGTACAAACTGATGGTATCAAAACTGGTGGTCAGGGTGGTACCTGGACATTTACCTTTAAGCCAGGTGAATTTGCCAAAGAAATTTACATAACTATACCTAATGCAACTTTGTTTAACCCAAGTGCATTATACGGTCTTGGTTTTACAATTTTAACAGCCGATGCCGGTGGTAGAATATCTTCACAAAAATCTGTTGTTGTAGAAATTGGTGCTAAAAACAGTTATGATGGTATTTATGCTGTTACAGGCCCGATGGTTGATTTAACAGGGTCACCATTTACACAATGGAATAACCCGGCAGTTTCGGGTTTCCCTGCTGCTAATGGTGGTGCATGGGAAGCACATTTGGTAACATCAGGTGCAAGTACAGTTTTTGTAGTTGATCAAACCATTTGGGGAGTTGCTGCTCATCCTATGTTAAATGCCGGCGCTAATTCAGGTTTCGGAAGTTTTGGAATGGTAGTTGGTTTTAACCCTGCTACTAATGCTATAGCAACCCTTCATAACTATTATGGAGACCCTGCTTATGGTGGTGCAACTGCACTAGGAAATCCTCAGGCTGGAACAGGAGCTCCGCTTTACGCAGGTTCAAATACAAGAAGAGCAGTTTTAGATCCAAGTGGTATAAACGCTGTACAGGGTAATAAAGATATTTTGATTAAATACTTTATGGTTCAGCCTTCAGTGGTACCTGCTCCTCCAAGTATTCGTATAACTTTTGATGAGAAGTGGAAGTACATTGGTCCAAGATAATTTCGGTTTTAAAAATACTTTTTACAAAGAGCCCCAATTTGGGGCTCTTTGTTTTTATCTTTGTAAAAAATACAACATGAGTAATCTACCCGAACTGCCGAATCAAATTAATATAGAAATTTCTGAGGAAGTCTCTGAAGGAGCATATGCAAACCTGGCTATAATAACACACAGCCATGCAGAGTTTGTAATTGATTTTGTAAATGTAATGCCCGGTACACCTAAAAGTAAAGTTAAAAGCCGTATTATTTTAACACCTTTTCATGCCAAGCGCTTTATGAAAGCCATGGTTGATAATGTGAAAAAATTTGAAGCTGCCAATGGAACCATACAGGATATGGAAGCAGTGGAAATACCATTTAATTTTGGCGGGCCAACGGCGCAGGCTTAGGAGTTAGTCGGGAGTCGTTAGTCTGGAGTCTGGAGTCGGGAGTCTGGAGTCGTGAGTCTGGAACCCGATCAAGCGAATTTATCAGGGTTATTGATCATGTACCAAATTAATTTTCCAACCTCGTCATTTTTCGTTGTTAGAAGGTTATATTCTTCTGTTGTTATATACTTACAATCATGTGAAAAGTCCAGCCACACTTGTGTTTCTGCATTCTCTGTTTCGCAGTCATTTAATTTGCTAATAAAATAGTTTCTGAAACGCCGCCTTCTGTATGCTTCTACCAGGTTTGCACAAACAGATCTTGAAGATCTTCTTATCTGATCAGTCAGTGAATATTTTTCTTCAGCCGGAAATTGTTTAGAAATGATAAAAATGTCCATCGCTAAATGATATCCTTTGTGATAAGCCAGTAAGTCTTTGTAATTCCCCATGGCATTTCTATATTTAATTAATTACATTACAGTTTCGCACCCGCTAACTCCCGCCTCCCGCCTCTTGACTCTTGACTCCCGACTCTTAAAGTATTCTATCATCAGCAAAACTGTAAAAACCATCTTCACTAACAATAATGTGGTCAATTATTTTTATATCGAAATAAGCAGCAGCCTCTTTGATTTTTTTGGTAAGCTCTTCATCGGCCCTGCTGGGTTTTAAATTACCCGATGGATGGTTATGGCAAAGTACAATGGAGGTAGCATTTTCTTCCAATGCTTTTTTCAAGATAATTCTGGGATCGGCTACAGTACCGGTTATACCGCCCTTGCTTATAATTTCAAAATGGTTTATTTTATTTGCCTGGTTTAAGAAAATTACGGCAAAAACTTCATAGCTGTAATCTTTTAAGGTTGTCTGTAAAAAGGCAGCTATATCCCTGCTCGATTTAACAACAGTTTTTTCCAGTGCTACAGATGCATGTCTTCTTCTGCCCAATTCAAGTGCAGCTGTTATAATAATTGATTTGGCTTCACCAATACCTTTTACCTGTTTAAAATCGTTCAGCGATAATTTTCCAAGCTCGTTTAAATTATCGTGGCC
>JAYUZB010000160.1:0-5005 GCA_043752185.1 Chitinophagaceae bacterium | reverse complement strand
AATGTATACACCGTTGCCAAAAACGTAATGGAAAAAGGTTTAACGTACAGCTACGTTGGCCGTAAATTAAAAAAGCGTGAGTACCGCACTTTATGGATTGCACGTATTAATGCAGCCGTAAGGGAAGAAGGTACCATGACTTACAGCCAGTTCATCAATAAATTAGCGGTTAAAGGAATTGACCTGAACCGCAAGGTTTTGGCAGATCTGGCTATGAATGAGCCGGAAACATTTAAGAAATTAATAGATTCAGTAAAGTAATCTGTTGCATGAATGAATAAAAAACCGGTTGTGATTTTATCGCTACCGGTTTTTTTATACATATAATTTATACATTAAACTACTTTTGTTAAAAATATCTCTAAATCAAAACAGCTTAACTAATTAATGAATAATACTTACGACAGCCTTGTACAGCAAACTTTTAATTTTCCGCAGGAAGATTTTAAACTTAAGGATGATTATTTGCAATACAATGGCGTGGATATAAAAGCACTCATTGATAAACATGGTACGCCCTTAAAATTAACCTATCTGCCAAAAATAGGCATGCAGATAAATAAGGCTAAAAAATTATTTGCCAATGCTTTTAAAAAACATAAGTACGAGGGGGAGTATCATTATTGCTACTGTACTAAAAGCTCTCATTTTAGTTTTATTGTAGAAGAAACATTGAAGCATAATATACATCTGGAAACATCTTACGCTTACGATATTGATATTATTAATTCGTTGTATAAAAAAAGAAAACTTACGAAAGATATTCATATTATCTGCAACGGGTTTAAACAAAAAAATTATACCAGCCGCATTGCAAAACTGATCAACGATGGGTTTAAAAATGTAATTCCGGTATTAGATAATAAAGAAGAGCTGAACATGTACAAGCGGAATATCCGCACCGGCGAACCTTTTAAACTGGGAATAAGAATAGCTGCTGAGGAAGAGCCAACTTTTCCTTTTTACACCAGCAGACTGGGTATAAAAGCAAAAGATGTACTGGAATTTTATGTAGATGAGATTGAAGGGTATGAAGATAAGTTTCAACTGAAGATGTTGCACATCTTTTTAAACAAAGGCATTAAGGATGATATTTATTATTGGAGTGAATTGCAAAAAAGTATTGCACTGTATTGCCAGTTAAAAAAGATATGTCCCGAACTGGATTCTATAAATATTGGTGGAGGATTTCCAATCAAACATTCTTTGGGTTTTAATTACGACTACCAGTTTATGATAAATGAAATAGTTGGTAATATTAAAACAGCCTGTAAAAAGGCCAAAGTGCAAATGCCCAATATTTATACTGAATTTGGAAGTTTTACAGTAGGAGAAAGTATGGCTCATATTTACAGTGTTATTGGCGAAAAAATTCAAAATGACCGGGAAACTTGGTACATGATTGATTCATCTTTTATAACCACACTGCCCGATACCTGGGGCATTGGTGAAAAATTCCTGATGCTGCCCATTAACAAATGGGATAACGAGTACCAGCGGGTGGTTTTAGGCGGTATTACCTGCGACGGGCACGATTATTACGACAGTGAAGAACATATAAATGAAGTGTTTTTACCGAAAGTAAAAACTACCAATGAAGAAAATCTGGAAAGTAATAAAGAGCCTTTGTATGTTGGGTTTTTTCACACAGGTGCTTATCAGGATCAGATAAGCGGCTACGGTGGCATCAAACATTGTCTTATCCCTTCGCCCAAACATGTAATTATTGAAAAGGATAAAAACGGCAAGTTGATAGAATGGGTTTATGCCAAAGAACAAACTTCACAAAGCATGTTGAAGATTTTAGGATATAAGTAGCAGCCTAACCACTCATGTAATTTTATAATAGGCAAACTTTGTGTTGCCTATTTTTATGCCAATTAAAAAAACAGTCATGCAAATAAAACTTAAGAAATCCTTTCTCTTGTTGCTTTTTTCAACCGTAATTACCGGCAGTGCAGTATATGCACAAAATGCCGAAGACTCTATTAAAGCGGTTATTAATAAAATGTTTACCGGTATGAAGAACAGTGATACTGTATTGGTGAAATCCTGTTTTACTGAAACTGCTATTATGCAAACTTTTGGTAAAGACAAAGAAGGTAAAATCATTATTACCACTGATAGTCCAAGTGATTTCGCAAAGATTATAGCTACCATCCCTGCAGGTGCAGCCGATGAACAGATCGTTTTTAAAGATTTGAAGATTGATGGCCCCATGGCAGCTGTATGGACTCCTTTTAAATTATACTTTAGCGGAAAATTTTATAGTTGTGGAGTAAATTCATTTCAACTGGTGCGGTTAAATAATGTTTGGAAAATACAATACATATTGGATACACGGAGAAAAACTAATTGCGAATAAATATTGCTTTGCGTTCTCTGCAACTCTGCCTTCTCTGCGTGAAACAAAGGGTTAAAATAAAAGTCCCTCTTAAGAATAAGAGGGACTTTCTCCCGTTTTACCAGGAACCAAACCAACTGTATATTTATAAAAAAAACTATGGTTACTGTATAGTAATTTCTTTTGCTCCGCTTTTTACTTCTTCTTTTTTAGGAAGTCCCAGCGTTAAAATTCCGTTCTCGTACCTGGCCGAAATGTTGACTGCATCAATCTTTTCATCTAGCGTAAAACTGCGTTTAAAAGATTTGTAACCAAATTCTTTGCGAATCATTTTTTCGTTTTCTGTAGCTGTTTCTGTTTTCTTTTCGGCGCTGATGGTTAATATCTTGCCATCTAATTTTACATTGAAGTCGGTTTTTTCCATGCCAGGTGCTGCCAGTTCAATTTTGTATTGATCTGCTTTTTCAATGATATTAGCCGGAGGGAAATGCAATACATCTTCCCTGATTGATTTACCAAAATTTACAGGTAATTCATTAAATAATTCATTCATCAAACCATCAAAGGTTTTGTTGATCGGGTTGTTAACTTTTACGAATGTCATAAGTTATAATTTTTAGGTTTTTAATTTTTTGTTTACGGGTAATTATTGTCAAATTATATTCCAACCCATTTTTTAACGACAAATTTTCAAGTAGCAATAAATTTGTAGCCATTATGTCGGCAATTAATTAATTTCGGTGACATTGTTTCCGATTTTAATAATTTCGATATCGGGAATACTATAAAAGGAGTGAATATATTTTAGAAGAAGTATGTAATTTTACGCTCTACAAAAAAATAAGAAAAGATATGTATCCAGAAGAAATTGTAATCCCGATGAAAGAAGAGTTAACAGAAAATGGTTTTTCTGAACTGTTAACTGCCGAGGCTGTAGAAAATACTTTGGCCGAAAAAGGCACCACCTTAGTAATGATCAATTCGGTTTGTGGCTGCAGTGCAGGTACAGCCCGTCCGGGTGTTTTAATGGCTGTACACAACACAGCAAAAAAACCAGATCATATCACCACCAGTTTTGCCGGTTTTGATATTGAAGCAGTAAATAAATTAAGAGAGCACCTGATGCCTTATCCACCATCCTCACCTGCCATTGCATTATTTAAAGATGGTAAGCTGGTTCATTTTATTGAGCGCCATAATATTGAAGGCCGCAGTGCACAAATGATTGCAGAGAACCTGATTGGTGCATTTGAGCAACATTGTAATTAATGAATTTATTTAGTAAGTACTATAAAAGCCCCTTGTTTTAACAGGGGGCTTTCTGTTATACTGTTGCTGATTTATTGAATACGTTATAAGAAGCAGCTTTTATGGTATGAAGTAGTATATTGCACTCCTAAATTTTTAAAAACCTAAACTAACAGATGTATCCCAATTTGTATTATATTTTTCAGGATTGGTTTGGTGTAGAATGGCATGGGTTAAGCTTTTTAAATACATTCGGTCTTTTTGTTGCTATGGGCTTTGTAACGGCTGCTATTGT
The DNA here is from genome assembly GCA_043752185.1 of Chitinophagaceae bacterium. GTDB lineage: Bacteria > Bacteroidota > Bacteroidia > Chitinophagales > Chitinophagaceae > Ferruginibacter. The sequence continues at coordinate 1,118 of JAYUZB010000160.1, read as the reverse complement.
TTTAAGTAAAGAGTTACAACGCAAAGAAAAGCAGGGGCTTTTATCGCCAAGAGAAGAAATGATTGTGGTAGGTAAGCCGGCTTCTGCTTTTGATATCATCATCAATGGTGTTGTTGGGTTTATTTTCGGGTACAAAATATTTGGCCTTTTCTTCAGTAAACCAGCCGATGTTAATCCACAGGATTATATTTTTTCTTCACAAGGTAATTTATTGGGAGGTTTACTTATAGGAGCCGCCCTGGCCTGGTTTAAGTGGTATGATAAAAATAAGCACAAACTAAAAGAACCCGAAAGGCGTAATGTACGCATCTGGCCCCACGACAGGGTGGGAGATATCATTATACTTGGTTTAATATTCGGTATTATTGGCGCCAAGCTTTTTGATAACCTCGAAAACTGGAGCGATTTTATTAAAGATCCGATTGGCCGTTTGTTCTCTGCAAGCGGATTAACCTTTTACGGTGGTTTAATTTTGGCAGCCATTGCCATTTGCTGGTATGCATCTAAAAAAGGTATAAAAATTATTCATTTGGTTGATGCTGCAGGGCTGGCACTTTTGCTTGCATATGCAGTAGGCCGTATTGGTTGCCAGGTTGCTGGCGATGGCGACTGGGGTGTATATAATAGTGCTTATGTGGTAAATGCCGAGGGTAAAGTGGTAGTAGCTGAGCCGGGTGATTATCAAAAACAACTGAAAAAAAATGAGGCCTACTATTTAAGAGGAGAAGTACATGCTAAAGATTCGGCACTTGTGCAGGTTACCGACCGTGTTTACGAAAGCCTTGAAAAAGTTCCGCATAAATCATTTAAAGGCCCATCTTTTCTGCCAAACTGGATGTTTGCCTACACCTACCCACAAAATGTAAATAAAGATGGTGTTTTAATGGCAGATTGCGATGAAGAGCATTGCAGGGCTTTGCCACAACCTGTTTTTCCAACGCCATTTTACGAAACCGTGGTTTGTACTTTGCTGTTTTTAATCCTCTGGGCAATACGCAAAAAAATAACAACGCCTGGCGTAATGTTTGGTATATATCTCATCTTAAACGGAATAGAGCGTTTTACTGTAGAATTATTCAGGGTAAATAATACCTATTCAATATTTGGGTTTCATCCCA
>JAYUZB010000159.1:0-12204 GCA_043752185.1 Chitinophagaceae bacterium | reverse complement strand
GCATTATCAATGCCGGTAAGCGAGGTTATAAATTTTGGAATAAGTTGCTGCGGATTGATGAGGGTTTCAAAATGTTTGATTACCCTTTCGCCATTGTGTATATAAACAGCTATCTCTGTAATACCATTTGCCGACGCATGGCCGCCGGTTGTTTCAATATCTACAATTGCATAATTCATCGGGCCTCGAAAATACTAATTAATTTAGGCATTAAATATTTTTTCTGTTGATTAATTTGTCATTCCGAGGCACGAGGAATATACCAGGCTACTACACTAAGGCTGAACAACTGAACAAGGGCCCGGCAGATGCTTCTCCGCCAACTGGCGGATCAGCATAACAAACTGAAACAGCTAATTAAATTTTATTAATTTGGTAATCAAATAAAATTATTATGGAGATAAAACCTTTCCCTTTTCAAACACTCGACTGGAGCAGCATAGCAGCCGAAGAACATCATGGCACAACCGGAAAAGCCTGGTGGAAAATTTTTAACATGGGCGATATCAGGATACGGATGGTTGAATACTCAGCCAATTATTTTGCCGACCATTGGTGCCAGAAAGGACATATCATTTACTGCATAAGCGGCCAAATGATAACAGAACTGGAAGATGGTAGGCAATTTATTTTATTAACTGGCATGAGCTACCAGGTTGGCGACAACAGTAATGCTCACTGTAGCAGATCAACAAATGGTTGTACCTTGTTTATTGTGGATTAATGTGACTGTTTTCGTCTGTTTCTTCCGCATGTGTAAATTTATACACCGCATCTTTGTGTCTTATCATTTTAACAGCCTGTATAATGGCAGTTAAAGCAAAGATGCCGCCTATCACCCAATTAAGATATTGCTGGCTGTTGGCAATTCTTTGTACCAGCCATTTACCGCCAAAAATAAAAACACAATTGCCGGCCAGGGTTCCAATACCAATACCAATGATATAAATATTGTATTGCATTTTTACCGGCTCCAGTATTTTTTTTGTGAAGAGTACAGTGCTCCACCCAAACCAAAATGGTATTTGTACCGGGTTGATGGCACACATAAACATACCCAGTAAAAACCGGTGCATATTATTTTGCAGCATCACATTCTTTGCTTCGCCTCCCTCGCTTGTTGCCGCAATAAAACTACCTATAGCCAATGCAATGATAATGATAAGCGTAAACCATTCCATAGCTTTCATCAGCTTTTCCTGCTTACGTATCCAATCAACACCTACTAACGAAATGCGTACATAAATCATTTCAACCAATAAAGAACCAATGGAAAAATAGATCGCATTTTTTAAATTTTCCTGTATACCTATCTGCATGGCAGCTACATTAAGAGTGCCCAGCGGTAATGATCCCAGGAAACTGATAAGCAAACCCCACAAAAAAACACGTAATAATTTTGGCATCAGGCAAAGATAGTAAGCAAGGCTTACATACGGCTATGTGGAAATAGAGAGAAAATTTACTTTGCTAAAACAGATAATGACACTGTTAAATTATCCGATAAAGATACACTGCTACCACCAACACCAAAATCTCTGCGGTTAATTTTAAATTCGCCATCAAAAACATATCCACCATCTTTTGGTGTGGCACCAAAGCCAAACTCTATCGCTTTTGTTACACCTTTAATGGTAAGGTTTGCAAACATGTAATAACGGCCCGCAATGGAAGAAGTTGTGATTTTTGTACTTTTTATCTGTATGGTTTTATGCATAGCTGCATCAAAATATTCTGCTTGCCGTAAATGTTCGTCACGGCTTTCGTTATCTGTATCAACGGTAGCCGCATCAACAACAACATCAAAAGCAGAGGCAGTTAAATTTGCAGGCAAAAATTTGATAGTACCTTTTAATCCTTTTAAATTACCGTTGGTTTTTATACCAAAATTTTTTATTACAAATTTTACATTACTGTTTGCATCTATGGGGGTTAAAACCCGTTGAGCAGAAAGGAAGGAAATGCAGATAAAGCATGCAATAATTACAAAGAATATTTTTTTCATGAACACAAATTAATCAAAGTTTTTCTTTTTATAGCTTTTAAAACTATAAGCAACTCCAATGGCTCCCCCAGACATCTTTTTTCTGAACCTGTCATTTGTATCTCCTCCGGGGGTTGTTTGCACTTTTGTATCGGTAGTGTACTCAGCAAACAAAAACTGGAATATTAGTTTCATACTCCAAGAATCGTTCCATTTATACTTTGCAAAGAACTCGCTGTTTAATGACCCCTTGTCATTATCACTTATTAGAAAAAGATTAACAGTTGTTGGTTTGGCTGTTACCGGTACACCGGTGGCAAAATTATTTGCATAATAAATACCATTTTGTTTTTTACCAAAACTAAAACCGATGAGATCAATATTCAAACCTGCTGAAATTCTTTTTGTAATGTTGTAACCAAGGTTTAAAGTAAGATTAAACATATTTACCTGCGACTTTGGGAATAACACCGAATCAATATTTGGCAGTAAATCATCGGCAAAGAAAACACCCGGCCCGGTTTTACCGCTCGTTAAAATGGCCGGTGCTGTGCGGTAGTAAAGGTTGCTACCAAAGTAGCTGGTAAACCTTGCGCCAAAGCCTGCTTCCAGCCTTTTGTGTTTACCCAGTTTCCAGTTACGTACATAAGATGCGGAACCGGTAAACTGCAATGAACCTACACCAAAAGTTACATCTGCAAATTGATTTACATTGCGCTGCACTTTTGTTTGTGCCTGCATAGTGCAAGATAAGAGCATGAAAAAAGCAGCAGAAAAAATAATGTTCTTCATAAATAATATTTCTTGTTTAAAAATCTTATTGCCTACTTCAATTCGGTATATCCAAACTGAATACGGTATTGTGCACACCAGATGAGTACATATTTATAATTAGCTACATCGGGTGCGGCGGCCAGTTCGTAATTAAATGTTCCGTTCAGGTATTTTAAAAACCCTAAATCTTTGTAATCAACTGGTGGCATGGCGTTATTGCCGATGGTTTTAGAGAAATAAACATGCAGGTCGGGCCCGTTGTAGGAGGTGAAATTCTTAAAAACCAGGTAATACTTTGAGCCAACTTTATCAATACTAACATCGCCTCTGGCTTTGTCTCCAAATTCACCGCCCGTTAAAGTCCCGGTGTATAAAACCACTACCTGTGTATCTTCGGGTGGTGTAATAATTTCATTGCCATAAGAAGGAACGTTTTCCTTTTTGCAGCCAACAATAAAGATGCCTGTAAATAATAGTAAACTGAAAAATGTTTTCATAATTATAAGTTTTAAGGTTCGAAATTAGAAAGATGATTATTCAATTTCTGTCGGGTAGATGACGAAAGGTTATTTTCACAATTTTTTCACTTTTTTATTATATACGTAAAAATTGAGCTAAGCGTTCGCTAAATAGTGAATACATTCCAAAATTGAATAATTACATCAACAAGTTAGAAGTTGATAAAGGGATTTTATTATTTGCTTTTGTAGTATAAAAATGCATGCTTAAAGTATCGCTATCTTTGATATAATCATTTACAAAAGTAGATTTGAAAATCGCCTATACCCTGGTTTGAATAATCATAAAACAGATATCATCATTATTGGCGGCGGCCTTGCCGGGCTGGTAAGTGCCATACATTTATCCAAAGCGGGGTTGGCTGTTACGCTGATTGAGAAAAATGAATACCCAAAGCACAAGGTTTGTGGCGAATATATCTCCAACGAAGTATTGCCGTACCTGCAGCATCTTGGTGCCGACCCGCTGACTATCGGTGCAAAAAAGATAAACCGGTTTTTACTAAGTACTACCCGTGGAAAAACAATTGAAACAACACTTCCGCTAGGCGGCTTTGGTGTAAGCCGGTATACACTCGATCATTTTCTTTTACAAAAAGCAATAGCAAATAACTGTAGGGTTTTACAGGATACAGTTTCAGATGTACATTTTGCAAATGATATTTTTAAAGTAACAACTAAAGAAGGAACCATACTGACTTCAAAAATAGTGATAGGTGCTTTTGGCAAAAGAAGCAATATGGATGCAAAACTGGAGCGTAGTTTTATAAACAACAGATCGCCTTTTGTAGCTGTAAAAACTCATCTTAAAGGCAATTTTCCGGATGACCTGGTGGCGCTGCATAACTTTACAGGCGGCTACTGTGGCGTATCGCAGGTAGAAAATGGAAACCTGAATGTTTGCTATATTTCCAATTACAAAAGTTTTCAGCAGTATAAAAATATTGAAAGCTTTCAGCAGGAAGTATTGTTTAAAAACCCACATTTAAAAACTATTTTCGAAAATGCTGTTCCGGTTTTTGAAAAACCTTTAACCATCAGCCAGATATCTTTTTCAAATAAAACAACCGTGGAAAATCATATACTGATGTGTGGCGATGCAGCAGGTATGATTCATCCATTGTGTGGCAATGGCATGGCCATGGCAATACATAGCGCCAAAATTGCTTCAGAACTGATCGTTGATTATTTCGATACAAAAATAAAAACAAGGCAGGAACTGGAAACTGCCTATGCACAGCAATGGAATGCAGCATTTAAAAAACGTATTGCCACCGGCAAAATTTTGCAAACATTTTTTGGAAAAGATAACCTGGTCAGGGCCGTGATGTATGGTCTAACCCATATTCCCGGCGTATTACCGGCTATCATTAAACAAACCCATGGAAAGGTTTTAAACGTACCTACAGTATGAAACTAAGGTCCTCAGAAAATGAAAAGCTGGATGATCTTAACCTGCATGGTGAACCTTTGTATAAAGCATTACAAAGCCTGTAATGGATAAACAAGTGGTTTGGTAACCAAAAAGCAGTAATTAAAGCCATACATCGTATTTACAAAAAAGAAAATAGGCCGCTTAGCATTGTTGACCTGGGTTGTGGCGGTGGCGACCTTGCTTTGGCTATAGCAAAATCAATGCGGCGGCACAAAGTCAGGTGCCGCATAACCGGTATTGATGGTAATGCAAATGCATTGGTATATGCACAAAAAAAATGCAGGGGCTTCAGGGAAATTGATTTTTTACTGGAAGATATACTGGATAAAGAATTCAGCATCCAGCCATGCGGCATATTAATCAGCAGTCATTTTATGTATCATTTCAGTGAGGATAAGCTGATAAATTTTTTAAAAAATAATCTATCGTCTATCTCAACCGCATTTATTATTAGTGAATTGAAACGAATTAGTTTTGCAATGCGTCTTTTTAGATTCAGCAGTTTGCTGCTGCCTATCAGTAAACTTGCAAAAGAAGACGGTATACTAGCTATAAAAAGATCGTTTACTAAAAAAGAATGGCTTTTAATAATGCAACAGGCTGGCTTTGGAACATACAGAATTCAATGCGTACCATTATTCAGAATATTGCTCACTATCTTTACAATCAGGAAGACTTAAACATGTTTGTAAATACAAAATACCGCAGCACACAACAGGAAATCATGGATGATTTATCTATGGAAGGCGATATGCTGCGAAATACACTGGACCAGCTTGTGCTGATAAATAAACGCCTGGGCGGTAACAAGGCAACCATTAATGGCCTGCATACGTTACTAAAAACCGAACCAAAAGATTCAACCATATCAATTATTGATTTGGGTTGTGGTAGTGGCGATATATTGCGGGCTGCGGCAGATTACGGCAGAAAAAATAATTTTACTTTCAAGTTAACCGGAATAGATGCAAATGAATACACTGTGAATTATGCCCGGCAGCTATCAGTTAATTATCCCGAGATCAGCTACAACAAAATGGATATTCTTGGAGATGAATTTTCAGCACCAACATCGGATATAATTATTGCTACATTATTTTTTCACCATTTTACCAATGAAGAAATAACAACAATTTTAAAACAGCATGCAATTAAAACCAGGATAGGAATTATTATAAACGACCTTCACCGCAGCAGTGCAGCTTACTATCTTTTTAAACTGATCAGCAATTTTATTTCGAATCCAATGGTACGTAATGATGGTGCTATCTCGGTTTTACGGGGGTTTAAAAAAAATGAATTGATTAATATTGGTAAAAAAATAAACAATACAGCCAGTTATATCCGCTGGAAATGGGCTTTCAGGTATCAATGGATAATAAAAAAAATATGAGTGTAAAAATAAAAACGGTAGCAAAACAATTGCCGCTCTATTCCCGTAAAACAGCAGATATAATTCCCTTTTTAGAAACCTGGCTGGCTGGCCAGGATGAACGCTTTATCAGAAAAGTGATTAAGATCTTTGGCAATGCAGGTGTTGATGAAAGATATTCCATAATGAGCCCCGAAGAGGTTTTTACATGCACTTCGTTTGAAGAAAAGAATGATATTTATGTTCGTGAATGTATAAAGCTGGCTGAGCAGGCGCTGCAAAAAGCCTTGGATAAAGCCGGCTGGAAAGCCAACGAGCTTGATTACTTAATCACTGTAAGCTGCACCGGCATTATGATACCATCGGTTGATGCATACCTCGTGAACAGTTTAAAAATGAAACCCGATATTGTGCGGCTGCCGGTTACCGAAATGGGATGCGCTGCAGGAGTGTCGGGAATTATTTATGCTAAGAATTTTTTAAAAGCCAACCCCGGTAAAAAAGCCGCAGTAATTGCTGTAGAATCGCCTACGGCAACTTTTCAGTTAGATGATTTTTCGATGGCCAATATTGTAAGCGCTGCCATATTCGGCGATGGGGCTGCTGCTATATTACTTTCATCATGCAATGATGATGAGGGTCCAGAAATTATTGCTGAAGAAATGTATCATTTTTATGACGCTGAATATATGATGGGGTTTAAACTTACCAACACCGGCCTTCGCATGATACTGGATGAAACCGTACCTGAAACCATCTCGGCACATTTTCCAAAAATTGTATATCCTTTTTTGGAAAGAAATAATTCAACTATTGAGGAAGTCAACCACCTCATTTTCCATCCAGGCGGCAGAAAAATTGTGCAAACGGTTGAAGAACTTTTTGGCTCATTGGGGAAAAATATTGATGACACAAGAGAAGTGTTAAAACAATATGGAAATATGAGCAGCGTAACCGTACTTTATGTGCTGGAAAGATTTCTGGAAAAAAACATAGCTAAAGGAGATAAAGGCCTTATGCTTAGTTTTGGGCCGGGTTTTTCGGCTCAAAGCATTTTAATACAATGGTAAAAGAATTTGAAAATAAAAATTACTGGGCATTAATACTGGGTGGCTCAGCAGGCCTGGGATTGGCATCTGCAAAAAAAATGGCACAGCATGGTTGTAATATTATTATTGTGCACCGCAACAGTAAATCAGATGCAGCAGCCATTGAGCAGGAGTTTGCACAAATTAAAGCAACCGGTGTGCAGCTGTTATCATTTAATAAAGATGCCATGTCGGCCGAAAAAAGAGCAGACATGACGGAAGCTATACAGGAAAAGTTGGGTGAAGCAGGAAAGATCAGGGTGCTTATACACAGCATTGCCAAGGGGAATTTAAAACCCATGCTTGATGATGAAAAACAAGTTTTGCAGAATGATGATTTTCATCTTACTTTAGAATCAATGGCTATCAGTTTGTACGACTGGACAAAAGTGATTTTTGAAAAGAAATTATTTGCAGCCGATGCCAGGATTATCAGCTTTACCAGCGAGGGAAATAAAAAAGCATTTAAAACATACGCTGCCGTATCTGCTGCCAAAGCTGCGTTGGAAGCCATTACAAGAAATATTGCATTGGAATTTGCACCATTTGGTATAAGAGCAAATTGTATACAGGCTGGTGTAACAGATACAGAAGCATTTCGGAAAATACCCGGCCATGAGTTATTGAAAGAAAATATTTTAAACCGCAATCCTTTTAAACGCATAACAACTCCCCAAGATGTGGCAAATGTTGTTTATCTTTTAACCAAAGATGAAGCTGCCTGGATAAATGGCAGCATTATTATTGCCGACGGAGGAGAACATATTAGTTAAAAAAAAATGACAACAACAGAAATATTAAACTTACTACCCTACTCACCACCATTTTTATTTGTTGATGAATTGCTGGTGGTTTCAGAAAATGGAGTTACGGGCAGTTACACCTACAAACCTGATGAATTTTTTTACCAGGGACATTTTACTAATTTTCCGATAACACCGGGCGTGATACTTACAGAAACAATGGCGCAAATTGCAGTTGTTTCGCTTGGTATTTATTTATGTAAAGAAAGAATAGCAGTATCCTCCATGCCCGAAATAGCACTTACCTCTGTAGAAGTTAATTTTCATGCACCGGTTTTTCCCGGAGAAAGAGTAACAGTAAGTTCTCAAAAAAAATATTTTCGTTTTGGTAAACTCAGCTGCGATGTGGAAATGAGAAACAGTGCAGATAAAATTGTTTGCAGCGGCAATATTTCCGGTATCATTAAATCAAAAAAGTGAGTAACAGAGTAGTTATAACAGGGCTTGGGGTGGCAGCACCCAATGCTGTTGGAATAACCGATTTTACAGTAGCTATAAAAAATGGCGTTTCCGGTATTCGCTTTTATAAAGAACTGGAAGATTTGAATTTTTCCTGTTGTATAGGCGGCATTCCGCAAGTATCAGAAGAATTAAAACAACAATACTTATCTCCCCTTCAATTAAAAAATTTTAACAGCAATGGTATTTTGTATGGATGCATGGCCGGTATAGATGCCTGGAAAGATGCTGGTCTTTCCATCAATGAAAACAGCGATCCGGATTGGGATAGCGGCACCGTTTTTGGAACCGGCAGCTCGTCTGTAGAAAAAATGCGGGAATCATTTTACAAAATAGATACAGGCCATGTAAAAACACTGGGCAGCACCGCAGTTTTACAAACCATGGCAAGCGGTATCTCTGCTTATATAAGCGGCATACTTGGTTTAGGTAATTTAGTTACTACCAATTCATCTGCCTGTTGTACCGGAACAGAAGCAATAATAATGGGCTTTGAAAGAATTCAATCAGGCAAAGCAAAACGTATGCTGGTGGGCGGCTGCAGCGATGATAGCCCTTACGCATGGGGAGGATTTGATGCCATGAAAGTAATGACCTACAAACATAATTCTACTCCTGAAAAAGCATCAAGGCCAATGAGTGCCACGGCAAGTGGCTTTGTGCCGGGCAGTGGTGCCGGTGCATTGATATTGGAATCTTTATCGGGTGCAACAAAGCGTGGAGCAAAAATTTATGGAGAAATTTTAGGAGGTGCCGTGAATGCCGGTGGCCAGCGTGGTACCGGCAGCATGACTGCACCAAATAATGAAGCGGTGCAACGTTGCATAAAAGATGCCATTGAAAATGCAGGCATCAATGCCAATGAAATTGATTTGATAAACGGACATTTAACAGCAACAACAAAAGATGCAACAGAAATAAACAACTGGTCGGCAGCATTAAACAGAAAAGGAAATGATTTTCCTTTTATCCATTCTTTAAAAAGCATGACCGGCCATTGCCTGGGTGCTGCCGGGGCTATTGAGAGCGTAGCCGCTGTGCTGGGCCTGTATCATGGTTTTATTTTTCCTTCCATTAATTGCGAAGATGTTCATCCGGATATTGCTTCCATCATTGGTGCAGAAAAAATTCCTCAAAAACTTATAGAAACAAATACATTGCAGGTAATTGCTAAAGCCAGTTTTGGTTTTGGCGATATAAACAGCTGCATCATTTTTAAAAAATATAGCGGATGACCACAGAAGCATTATTGGAAAAACTAAAAGGAATTGTAAAACCTTATGTAAAGAGTGAAGAAGGTTTTAAAAACATGACAGAAAATTCTGATTTTTTGAATGACCTTAAAATAAATTCGGCAAACCTGGTAGATGTAATACTGGATATAGAAACCGAATTTGACATTATCATTGATAACGACTCGATGGAAAAAATGCTGAACGTAAAAGCTGCGATAGAAATTATAACAACCAAACTCAGCGAAAAGTGACGGGCAATGATATTGTAGATATAAAAATGGCCGCTGCTGAAAGCAACTGGAAACGAACCGGTTTTCTGGAAAAAATATTTACGCAAAAAGAACAGGAGTATATTCATAATGCCACATCATCAGCGCAAATGGTATGGAAACTGTGGAGCATGAAAGAAAGCGCTTACAAAATTTATACAAGGCAACAGGGCGGGCATTTTTTTGCACCGCAGAAATTAAACTGCACTTTAGTAGATGATATAACTGGCCAAGTAACCATCAATAATATTTCTTACCAAACCATATCAAGCTATGCAAAAGATTATATTTACAGCATAGCCAGACCTGAATCGTACAGTAAGGTTAATTTTCACAATGCTTGTTTTACTATACCTGGTTTACATGGTACCGGTCAGCAAGCGTTTATTTATGAAAAGCTGATTGCACACTATGCCGGCATCAAACGTGCCGATAAAAACAATTTTATTATACTAAAAGAAAAAAACAATATTCCTTTTCTATATTGCAAAAAAGAAAAAATAAAAATTCCGGTTTCCATAACGCATCATGGAAATTATGCAGCATTCACCATTAATTAAAAATTTGTATGAACGAATTGATAACCTATGCAAAGGAAAAATTAAATGTAGATAAGCGGCTGGTAGTTGTATATGTGCTGGTTTATTTTACCTGGGGCCTGTGCATGAATTATTTTGGCAGTTATATGCAGATAGCAAGATTCACATACTGGTGGCAGATCATTACCTGTTACATTTTATTTATGGTGCCTGTTTCGCTACTGCTGCGGGACCTGCCTTTTCATACACAATACGCTTATGGGCTGGTTGCTATGGCACTTTGTGAATTTGGTGGTTATGCTATAAGGAGTTCTTATGCATACCCGGATTATTTGCTGGATAAATTATTCAGTACGCAAAATTTTGCGCTGGGCATGGCATTATTTTTTGCGCTTTATTTCCCGTTGGGCAATTGGGGAGTAGAGAAAATATTTAGAGTCCTGTTTAAAAAGAAAGAGCTTGCAATAAGTGCATAAAAAATTATCTTACTTCAGTATCAATTCTCCGTATCAACTTAAAATGAGCGTTTATAGTTGCCAGAAATTTTCTTCCTTTTTGAAAAGGCCATGGCTTAATACCTTGGGTACTGTTGTACTTGCTTATTTGGTATAAAGCTTTCCAGTGTTTTAAAATTTCTTTGTAAGCTCCAATCAAAGTATAACCAGTATCATAAAAATGATTGGGCTCGGCGCCGCAGCCATTGTACTCCAGTATGACAAAATTTTTTCCGTTCTTTAAATCTTCCACATTACTGCACATAATATCGTAACGGCCATAAAAAAAATCATTAATGCCAAGACTTATTTCATCAAATATGGCCACCAGCTTATCATCAATATGTTCTTTCAAATCAATAAAATGAGCGCCACGGTTGTGATTGGCCGCATAACTGAGCATGAATTTTTCTCCGGAAGGAATGATGCTTTGCAAATACTGTCTATGCTTGCTGAACATTTCACCAAGTCTTTTTTGTGCTTTTGGATGCTGTTGAATCAATTGCTCCAGCATTTCTTTTCCATTACCGGTAACCTGCAAAGGGATCTTGTGCAGAAAGCCCGTAACCCTTCCTTTTTTTTCCTGCGGATGACGGATATAAAACACACTCACTTCTATTGGGTAATGCACAAGCGCCTGCACCATATACTCAACCGGAAGTTTTGCATGGTAATTTTGCAATTCGGATTCATTGTCAATTTTACGAAACAAAATTCCCTGGCAGGCTACTTCGGGCTTAACAACAAAAGGATATTGAATACCGCTGTTTTGCAATTCTCTTTTTATATTTTCAAAATCCTGGCCGGGCAATACAGTAAATGTTGCGGGATATAAATGCTTTGGCAACAGATCGTACATTTCTTTTTTGGCCTCACCATCCATGCCGCCAAAAGTAATCTTTGGATTGCTTGGTGTAAAAAACCATACTGCACCCGATCGAAGCATGTACCAGCCCCACACCAAACTAAGCGGTGCATACAATACTTTAAATGGCCAGGCTTCCCAGTTTGTAATACGGTTAAAGAGTTTTCTCACTTTTTTAGATTGCTGCGAAGATATTTAAAATGTAACGGAGTTTGTCACAATTTGAACCACATGGCACATAGTAAACAATAGAAAAACACATAGGTCTATGTTTTGATGCTATGTTTCTATGCTCCTATGTGGTTCAATATTTCTTAAGTTTTTGTTTAATTCAGTTTGGCTTATTTTTGCTTACAACGACATTGGTTT
>JAYUZB010000158.1:0-12206 GCA_043752185.1 Chitinophagaceae bacterium | reverse complement strand
ACAGTCAACTTTTTTCAGAACGTTCCAGTAGATTAACAAGTGATAAAAAAACATGAAGTAAACATTTACCAAACTGCATAATTATGAATACGCAAATTGTTTCTAACGTTAGACAGGTGACACTTTATCTACTAATTGTAATGACGGGACTTTACGCAGGGCTTCATTTTGCTGGAGTCTTAGCACCAGTTCAGAATAAAATGTCAGTGATTGAGTACACAAGCTACTGGCAAATCGTAGACGGCTACATGGGACAGCGAATGCCAATTTTTGGTATGATTTTTCTTGCATTGTTTGCTCTCAACCTATTACTTTTTATCAAGAAGTGGAAAACGGTAACTTTTTGGATTATTTTAATTGGTCTAGCTCTTTTGCTTTCGGACATGGTTCTAACAGGTAAACAACAAATTCCAATCAATCAGTACATTCAAAGTGTTGATGTAAAAAATTTGACTAGCGACCAGTTGACAACTCTCGAAGGAATGAAAAAACAAGCTGCAAAGAACTTTGAGACTAGAGACATGTTATCAATAGTTTCTTTTGTTCTACTAAGCTTGACACCTTTTTTGTTATTGCAACAGAGTAAAATAAAAGATTAGCATGGTGGACAATTGAACAAGAAATCCTACGGCTGGCCACAGTCAACTTTTTTCAGGACGGGTCATTTTCAATGGGGCTTCAGTTCCGGGCTGGACAAACAACAAGCCTTGCCAGCGGCAGGCCCTGAACTTTATAGCCAATGCAATTAAACAGTTAACAAAAAGTAAAAATCACAATGGAACAAAAACAATTAATTAAGACTGCAAAACTTGCGGGAGTGTGGTATTTGATATTGGCTATTTCTGGAATTTTGGGATTTATGATTTTCCATCCTCAGATTTTTGTTACGGATGACCCTGTGAAAACCTTAAACAATTTAATCAATCTTGGGTTCATTTCAAGAATACGACTTCTATTTGAGTTAGTTATTATTGTTTCGCAAGCACTTGCCGCAGTATGGTTTTATAAACTGTTTTGCGACATAAATAAGTGGGCTGCTTCTACACTCGGAATTTGGGGAACAGTGAATTCTGTTGTAATTATGGTTAGCGCAATATCAATGAGTTCTGCCATTGGTATTGCGAACTCATCTTTACCGACTTTACAAGAGAAAACAATATTGATACAACTTTTGGGAGAAATAATCACAAATGCCTGGTCTATTGGTGGGCTTTTTTTTGGGCTTTGGCTTATTCCGATGGGTTATATTATAATCAGCTCGGGAAGAATGCCCATTTGGCTCGGGCGAATACTAATTATAGGTGGAATAGGTTACCTCCTACAGACTTTTATTAACTGCATTGGTGTTCAAGGTCCTTATACAGATATTCTTGCTATACCTGCGACAGTTGGAGAATTTTGGATGATTGGTTATTTATTAATTTATGGTATCCGACCCGCTATCAATAGCGAGAAACAATAACATAGGGGCTTTGCAAAAGCTGGGCGGACGAAAGCCGTGTTTCAACATTTTTTTTGCATATCCAAATGTTTTATCAGACAATATTTTTTTATCAAAATTAAATTTTTACAACTATGAATAAATTATTTACAACAATTTCATTGATACTTTTTATTGGATGCAATTGTTTTAGTCAGCAAATTATTTCGATTGATCCCAAACCCATAAATATTTACAAAGAACAAGGTGAGCATAAACAGTTTCTCAATTTTGATTTCCTGGTTAAGCATAATTCCACAGATACCTTAACATTATCTAAGGTTTCCGTATCGGTGTATGACAAACAAAAACATTTAGTGCTGTCACGTTTTCTGGATAACAATGGTACGGCCCCCAGTATCCAAACAATCCCCAACAGAGAGTTTATTGGTGCAGAAACTAAACTTATTTTTAACCCTTTTACAGAATTTAATCTAACTACACCTCTTGACAAACTGGAGTTTGTGTTCGAATTTTCAAACAATAAAAGACAAGAATTTATAGCAAAGGCAGTTGTTTCTCCTCAAAAGTATGAACAAAAAGAAAAGTATACATTTCCCTTAAATGGTAAAGTGTTGGTTTATGACGGACACGACCTGTATGCTCATCACAGAAGATTTGATTTTGAATTTGCACCCATTAAACAACTTGGAATAAGTGCAAATTTTATGCGCTATGCTTACGACTTTGTAATACTTGATAGTGCTGATAATCAATTTCAGGGAAGTGCTGATAAAGACGAAAATTATTTTGGATTTGGAAAGTCGGTTTTTGCAATTGCTGATGGAAAAGTAGTTTATGCATCTAACAAACACAAAGATGATAAAACATTTGACATACCCGGAATTTTGAATAATCCACTTGAATTATACGGCAACTGTATTGCTATTCAACACAAAAACGGTGCAATAAGTATTTATGGCCATTTAAAGCAAAATAGCTTACAAGTTAAGCCCGGCGATCATGTGAAAGCAAAACAAATGATTGCATCGGTAGGTGTTTCTGGAAGTTCGTTTTTTCCGCATTTACATTTTGAAGTGAGGAGTTCTATAAAAAGTTCTGCTGAAGGTTTTCCTTCCTATTTTTCAAATATTTTTCTGGTAGAAGGAAGCTCAACTACAAAATTAAAATCGGGTTTGGTAGAAACAGGTAACATTATATATGCAAAATAGAAAAACATCAGCCTTTGTAACTTTAGCCAGCAGCAGTTACGGGCTTACAATTTTCAAATACCGCCACATCGCCAGGCTGTGTGCGTTGCAACTTTTTAAATTTCATAACACAAACAACAATTGCTAAAACACTTTAGCAGTCATCTGGTATTGTGCAATTGGTGCATGCCGTTGAAACAATCATCGGCAGTTATTGTAAAGCTACAATCCACAAACAGGGTTTTCAAACAAAAATTTAAGGCAAAGAAAAATAATTGTAAAAATAATTGCGAAACCGAATAGTTGCACATATATTTGCAACCGATTGGCTTCGTAAATTAATTTTAACACAAAATGAGAAGAGATATTTTTCAGGCAATTGCCGACCCCACAAGACGGGCTATTATCGTATTAATTGCAATACAGGCAATGACGCCGAATGCTATTGCAGAAAACTTTAACACTACCCGGCAATCTATTTCCAAACACCTGCGCATACTTACAGAATGCGAACTGGTAAAACAGGAACAACAAGGCAGGGAGATTTATTATTCGCTTGAAATTGAAAAAATGAAAGAGATCGATCATTGGATAACCCAATTCAGAAAAATCTGGGAAACCAGGTTTAATCAACTCGACAATGTATTATCAACCATTAAAAAACAAAAAAAATGACAAACAATCTACTATTTGATTTTACCGTTGACAAAACAACAAAAACGGTATTTATAATCAGGGAATTTGATGCCGGCCTTTCGCTGGTATGGGATGCTTTTACCAAACCAGAAATGCTAGACCAATGGGTGGCACCTAAACCCTGGACATCAAAAACAAAATTTATGGATTTTAAAGTTGGCGGGCGAAGATTTTATGCGATGGTTAGCCCCGAAGGACAAGAGCGTTGGTCAATTCAGGAATATACTTCCATTACGCCTAAAACCAATTTTAAAATGTATAATGCTTTTGCAGACGCAGCTGAAAATCGTGAATTGCCGGGTTCTGAATGGGAGTATAATTTCACCGAGCAAAACGGCATTACAAAAGTGAGTATTATTATTTTTAATGAATCGCTTGCCCGTTTCGAAAGGATGATTGAAATGGGCTTTACCGAAGGATTTAAAATGTCAATGAACAATTTGGAAAACCTGTTGGCATCGGGATGAAAAGGCAATATAAGCAACCCATAATTTTATATTTTATATGAACGTACAGGAACAAATCAAACAGTATATCACCAGCCAACCTGAACCAAAACGTAGTGACATGCAAGCGTTGCACCACATCATGCTGCAAATAATGCCAGCATGTAAATTATGGTTCCTGGATGGTAAAAACAGTGAAAATAAAATTGTTTCTAATCCTAATATTGGATATGGATCTTACACCATAAAATATGCTGATGGAAAAAACAGGGAGTTTTATCAAATTGGTTTGAGTGCAAACACAACCGGTATCTCTGTCTATATCATGGGTATTGAAGATAAGACATACTTAGCCCAAACCTATGGGGGGAAAATAGGCAATGCAAGTGTAACCGGGTATTGCATCAAGTTTAAAACTATAAAAGATATAAACATTGATATACTTCAAGCGTCGATACGATATGGGGTTGAGGCTACGAATGAAAGAATGATCGGATGAAATGATATAACGGGTTAAAGTGATGTCCAAAAACAAAGATTGCCTGACTCGCTCGTTTTTAAATATCATCATATTTGCAATCACAAAAAATATTTGTTCCTTTAATGTTGAATTCTTCCCAACAACAAAATTCAACCCATGGCAAAGTACCAGGCTAAAACAACCGAAACCACACTTAGTGTAAAAGATTTTATTAAAAAGATACCAGAAGCCGAAAGACAAAAAGATGCTTTGGCCATTGTTGATATTATGGAAAAGCAATCGGGCTTTCCTGCAAAAATGTGGGGGCCGGCCATTATTGGTTTTGGCAGTTATCATTATGTATACGAAAGCGGCCACGAGGGTGATGCCCCGCTAATCGGCTTTTCGCCCCGCAAAGCAGAGTTTGCATTGTACTTATCTTCTGCTTTTGAAAAACGGGAAGAACTGTTGAAACAGTTTGCCAAACATAAAAGTGGCAAAGTCTGTATCTACATAAAAAAGATAGAAGACATTAATGTTGATGTTCTTAAGCAGATGATAACCGCTTCACTTAAATATAGCAAAGCAAACAAAAATAAACCCTGCTGATGAAAAACCTATTCGACAAAGACACGTACACAGAAATTATCAATCGCCTTAATACACTTACGCCCCAAACCCAGCGCCAGTGGGGCAAAATGAATGTAGCTCAAATGCTGGCACATTGCAAAGAAGCATTTACTGTACCGCTAAGCGATAAAAAAATGCCCCGAAGTATTTTAGGGTTATTAGTTGGCTGGATGATAAAATCAAAACTATATAATGAAGAGCCCTGGAAACGCAACCTACCCACTGCGCCTAATTTCATCATTAAAAACGAACGTGATTTTGAAAAAGAAAAACAGGAGCTGATTGCCATGATCAACCAGTTTCATCATGCCGGGCCGGGTAATGTTGGTAAATTTCCGCATCCCATGTTTGGTACCTTTACACCAGAGCAATGGGGCCAAAGTATGTACAAACATATAGATCATCATTTAATGCAGTTTGCAGCTTAGGTGTCAGGCCACTACTAATAATTTTAAAACCTAAAAGAAAACCGAGAGGCAAATATGCTGAACTTTAAAAGCTGGCGTAGTGGCCAGACACCTTTTACTTCATTGCAACATCAAGCTTGCTGAAAATATTTTTCACACTTGCTTTTATCTCCTCCGGTGTAATACGGGAATAATTTAATTCTTCAGTTGTCCAGCCTTGCCATACAGCCTTATCGGTATTTGCATCTGTAATAGTAATAGTAATTGTACCCTCATTAACCGGTACCTCGTAATTATTATATCCTAAAAATTGCGAAGGGTAATAAAGTGTACCCCATCTTCTTAACCGGGGATTGTAATAAGAACGGGTATAAGATTGTGTGTATACCGGATCTGATTTACGTGCTGTATTATTCTGTACCAGCACATCGTAACTTATGAGCAGGTCCGGATTGTTTGACACTTCTGTCCATCCTGCATTTTTTAACTCTGCATTGGCTGCGTTTCTTACGCTAATGTCTCCATAGGATGTTGGCCTTGTTGTATTATCGTTTTGATTATACCGGGTATCTACCCACATATAGGTTTTGTAACTGCTAAGATTTACCGAGTTGTCTTTTTCTACATGCACTGCTGTAGCGCAAGCTGCAATGGTAAATGCCACCATTAAGGCAGCACAAATGTTTTTAACTGTTTTCATAATGCTTCCCTTTTATTGTTCTTAAAAAATACATTTCTTAAGTAAGTTCAAAAAGTAGTCCATTATTAAAAAATACAGGTGTAAATAACTGGATGTAGGAATTATGTAATTAATTGAAGGGTGGCTACAGGTGTCAGGCCACTAAGGATACACTGAAAAATTAAATGATAGCTGAGTAGTGAATATTCTGAAGGCACAAAAGCTGGCATAGTGGCCAGACACCTACAACTTCATCAACCTGTTCGCTGCTTCTTCCAGCGTATTTTCATTTTTAGAAAAACAAAATCGCAGCACTTTATTGTCTTGGCCGTTTTTATAAAAAACAGAAGTTGGTATGGTGGCTACGCCATATTCTTTGGTAAGGCGTATGGCAAAATATTTCTCGCTTTCATCGGTAATATCACTGTAGCTGTATAACTGAAAATAACTTCCGTAGGATGGCAGCGCTTTAAATTTTGTTTGCTGCATCAGGTTTTTCAGGTAATCTCTTTTTTGCTGCAGAAAACTTCCCAGCTGTAAATAATTTTCTTTCTGTTGTAGAAATTCTGTTAACGCAAACTGCACCGGGCTGTTGCAGCTAAAGCAGTTAAACTGGTGTACTTTTCTAAACTCTTTCATCAATGCAGGCGGGGCCACACAATAGCCCAGTTTCCAACCAGTGCAATTATAAACCTTGCCAAACGAAAAGCAAACAAAACTTCTTTCGTACAAATCGGGATAACGCAGCATACTTTCGTGTTGCTTACCATCAAAAATCAAATGCTCATACACTTCATCACTTAAAATAAAAATTCCGGTACCACTTACAATGTTTTGCAATTGCACAATATCATCTGCACCAAGCACAGCCCCGGTTGGGTTGTGTGGCGTGTTCAGCATAATGAGTTTTGTTTTGGGTGTAATTTTTTGTTTCACCAGTTCCCAATCAATTTTATAATTGGGGTACACCAGCGGAATTAAAACCGGCACGGCTCCGTTAATTTCTATGTTAGGAATATAGCTGTCGTAAGCCGGTTCAAAAACAATCACTTCATCGCCGGGTTGCAGTATGGTAGTAAGTGCGGTGTAAATGGCATAGGTTCCGCCGGGTGTAATGGTAATATCTGTATCGCCATCAACTGAGGTGGCATAAAGGCTGGTAATTTTTTCGGCCAGCCGTTCTCTTAATGCGGGCAAGCCATTCATGTGTACATACTGATTGTATCCGCTGGTCATAGCTTTGTTCACCAACGCAATCAGTTCTTCACTCATGTTGTAATCCGGAAAACCCTGTCCCAGGTTAATGGCTTTGTGTTCGTTGGCAAGCACACTCATTACTGTAAAAATGGTAGTGCCAACCAGTGGGAGTTTGCTATGTATAGTAGGTATCAAACTAATTTTTTTGTAAGATAAATGTTAGCGTTTCCGGTGTAAAAAATTTCACGCAGGGAGCGCCGGGCAGCGGAGCAAGCAGAGAAAAAACTGCGACCTCTGCAATCTCTGCGTGAAAATTCCACGCAGAAATATGCTGAAACTGTTACAGATATTTTTCGCCCTTATTCCTTTTTATTTCGGCAACGTATTCCTTTATCTCCTGTTCCTTATCTTTTTTGCAGATGAGTAAAACATCTTTGGTATCCACCACTACAAAATCATCCAGCCCTTGCAACACAACCAGTTTTTTATCATCGGCATGTATTATATTATTGGTAGCATCAATCACCATTACATGCTTACCTACAACTGCGTTATCCAGATAATCCTTCTCCAGATTTTCGTAAGTGCTTGCCCAGGTTCCCAAATCGCTCCAGCCAAAAGAAGATGGAATGATGTACACATTATCAGCTTTTTCCATCACACCATAATCAATGGATACATTTATACACTGCGGGTAAATACGCTCTATGGCTTCTTTTTCTTTCTTTGTGTTCAAATGATTTTTCTCAGCTTCAAACACTTCGGCCAGTTCGGGTATATGTTTTTCAAATGCTTTGATAATGTTTTTAACCTGCCATACAAAAATGCCGGCATTCCATAAAAAATCGCCGCTGGCAATAAATGTTTTCGCTAATTGTTTATCGGGCTTTTCGGTAAAGGTTTTTACTTTATATACATTATCGCTTACCGCATGTGGCTCGTATTGTATATAACCATAGCCCGTGTTGGGGTGGGTTGGTTTTATACCCAGCGTTATCAATCCTTTTATGTGTGCTGTAAACTGCAGCGCATCTTTACAAACTTTTTCAAAAGCTTCTTCGTCGGTAATGATGTGATCGGCAGGCGCACAAATTAAATTAGCATTTGCATTTAACTCGTGCAGTTTATAAGATATGTAAGCAACGCATGGTGCCGTGTTTTTCCGGGATGGTTCGCAAAGAATATTTTCAACAGGTAGTTCGGGTAACTGTTTCGCAACAATATCCTTATACTGTTCAAACGTTATAATATAAATATGTTCTGCCGGTACAAATTTTACAAAGCGGTCAAACGTAGCCTGTATCAATGTACGGCCGGTATTTAAAATATCCAGGAACTGCTTGGGATAATCTGTACGGCTGATGGGCCAGAACCTGCTACCAATACCACCAGCCATTATAGCTACGTAATTATTTTTACTCATCTTTTATATAATTCCTTCTTTTACCAAATCGTGTAAATGTATAATGCCTGCATAAATATTGTTATCTACTACCACCAGCTGGCTAATGTTGTGCCGGCGCATTTCTTCCAGTGCATGCACAGCCAATACATCTGCTGCAATGGTTTTAGGGTTGCTGCTCATAATATCTTTTGCTTGCAGGTTTTCAAATGAATCTGCTTTTTCAAGCATCCTCCTTAAATCACCATCAGTAATAATTCCTAAAATATTTTCTGCTTCATTTACAACAACTGCAGCACCCAGTCTTTTTGCAGTCATTTCAATAATCACTTCTTTAATAGTTGCTGTTGGCAAAACTTTTGGTTGGGCATTTTGTGCCGCCATTTCTGCTACCGTTAAATATAATTTTTTGCCCAACGCTCCGCCGGGGTGATATTTTGCAAAGTCGCTGCTGCTAAATTCTTTGATTTCCATCAGGCAAACAGCCAATGCGTCGCCCATTACCATTTGTGCTGTTGTGCTGCTGGTGGGCGCCAGGTTAATGGGGCAGGCTTCCTGCTCAACAGTAGTGTTTAAAACAACATCACTGTTAAGGGCAAGATAAGATTCAACATTACCAACCATACCTATCAATGTATTTCCAAAATTTTTTACAAGTGGGGCAAGCACTTTTATCTCGGGGCTGTTGCCGCTTTTACTTATTACCAAAACAATATCATCGGTTTGTATCATGCCCAGGTCGCCGTGAATGGCATCGGCGGCATGCATAAAAACCGACGGAGTGCCGGTGCTGTTTAAGGTAGCAACAATTTTTTGGGCAATGATGGCGCTTTTACCGATTCCGCTTACAATCAATCTTCCGTTACTTTCGGCAATGGCTTTAACCGCATTTACAAAATCGGCATTAATGAATAATTTTAACCCGCTTATGGCATTCGTTTCCAGCTCAATGGTGCGTAAAGCAAACGGTATAATTTTGTCTGTATTCATCAGTATGCGCAAACCTACTTCAAATCATTCATAATGCAAAGAACAGCTGTTGCAGTATCGTAACTACATAATTTCGGATAATAATTTTACAAGTCAATTTTTTGCATCTTGGTTTATTTTGTTTATCTTAAGTAATTAAACAGACTATTAATTTATTACTGCCGATGCATATTAGGGTTGATGCTACAGCGGTTTTAAGTTAACTTCGCTGCCCTTAAAAAAAGCATGAGTAATAACACTATCAAGTACAAATATCCACAGATGTAAATTATGGCGAAGACGAAATCCCCTGCAAAAGAACCAAAACCAAAAATTGCAATAAAGGCTGCTTTAAAAAATCAGCCCGACCTGTCTACACAACTACAAGACCAATTTGGCTTTGATGGTTTTAAAGGCCCCCAGGAAGAAATTATTGAAAGCCTTTTAAATGGAAATGATACGTTTGTTATTCTGCCAACCGGTGGCGGTAAAAGTTTGTGTTACCAGTTACCTGCCATGATCAGCGAGGGTGTTGCCATCATCGTATCTCCCTTAATTGCTTTAATGAAAAACCAGGTTGACCTGGTACGCAGTTACAGCAGCAAAGATGATGTGGCGCATTTTTTAAACAGCACATTAAATAAGGGCCAGCAAAAAATTGTAAAAGATGATCTTACTACCGGTAAAACTAAAATGCTTTATGTGGCGCCGGAAACCATGACCAAGGAAGAGAATATTTCTTTTTTTAAAGAGCTCAAAATTTCTTTTTTTGCGGTGGATGAAGCTCATTGCATTTCGGAATGGGGCCACGATTTCAGGCCGGAGTACAGGAGGCTGAGAGAGATGATGGATTTAATTGATGAAAAAATTCCGGTGATTGCATTAACCGCAACAGCCACACCAAAAGTACAAAGCGATATTGTTAAGAACCTGGGTTTACGCAAACCAAAAATTTTCATCTCGTCTTTTAACAGGCCAAATTTGTATTACGAAATTCAGCCTAAAATAAATCTTGATCAAACCAATAAAAGTATTGTTCGTTTTATACAACAGCACAAAGGCAAGAGCGGTATCATTTATACCCTCAACCGTAAAACAACCGAAGAGCTTGCAAAAATGCTGATGGCAAACGGGATAAAAGCGGTTGCTTATCATGCCGGGTTAGATGGTAAACTCCGTTCCGAAAGGCAAGACCAGTTTTTAAATGAAGATGTAGATGTAATAGTGGCCACCATTGCGTTTGGTATGGGTATTGATAAACCTGATATCCGTTTTGTTATTCACTACAACATCCCCAAATCAATTGAAAATTATTACCAGGAAACCGGCCGTGGTGGCCGTGATGGAATGGAAGGTAAATGTATTCTCTACTACTCTCATAAAGATGTAGCCAAGCTGGAACACCTGATGAGAGACAAACCGCTGAGCGAAAGAGAAGTGGGCGCTCAACTAATAAATGAAACAGTAGCGTATGCCGAAAGCAGTGTATGCCGTCGTAAAATTCTGCTGCATTATTTTGGCGAAAATTACGATGATAAAAAAAGCTGCGGGCATTGCGACAACTGTTTACAACCCAAAGAAAAAATTGAAGCCAAAGACGATGCTGCTATTGTTTTAAAGATAATTAAAGCGCTGGGCGAACAGTTTCCGGTTGAATATACTTTACTCATTCTTGCAGGTAAAGCAACTCCTCAGGTAAAAATGTACCGCCACGAAGAGCTGGATGTTTTTGCCAGCGGCAACGATAAAGAAAATCATTTTTGGAATAGCCTGATACGCCAGATGCTACTCGCCGGTTTAATTGAAAAAGATATTGTGGAATATGGTTTACTTAAAATTACCAAAGCGGGTACTGCCTTTTTAAAGAAGCCAACACCGTTTAAAATTGTGCTGAACAATTTATTTGAAGAGGCCAATGCCGATGATGAAGAAAGTGAGCAGGCTGCTGCAGAAGCTGTTGCTGCAGATGAAAAATTAATGCTGCTGCTAAAAGACCTGCGTAAAAAAGTAGCCAAAGAAAAAAACCTGCCGCCCTTTGTTATCTTTTTAGAAAACAGCCTGGAAGATATGGCTACCATGTTTCCTACAACGATGGCCGAGCTGGAAAAAATAAGCGGTGTAAGTAAAGGAAAAGCCATGCGCTATGGCAAACCTTTTTTAGATGTAATTATAAAATATGTAGAAGAAAACGATGTGGTAAGGCCCGATGATTTTGTAATGAAAAGCGTTGTAAACCGCAATAACAATAAAATATTCATCATTCAGAACATAGATAAAAAGATCCCGCTGGAAACGGTTGCCAAAACCCGAGACCTGCGTATTGATGAACTTTTAGAAGAAATGGAGACCATTGTTGCCAGTGGCACTAAGCTAAACCTGGATTATGCCATTGATGAAATGGTGGATGAATATGAGCAGGATGAAATAATGGATTATTTTAAAAGCTGCGAAACCTCTTCCTTACAAGTAGCCCAGGAAGAGTTGGCCGATAGTAATTTTAACTGGGAGCAGTTGAAACTGATGCGTATTAAATTTCTATGCGAATACGGCAACTAAGGGAATATTTTAGATTGAATATTTAATATTTGGCAGAATACCCTTATTTTTGCCCCCCCGAAAGGGAATGGTGCGGTAGCTCAGTTGGTAGAGCAAAGGACTGAAAATCCTTGTGTCGGCGGTTCAATCCCGC
>JAYUZB010000157.1:0-27434 GCA_043752185.1 Chitinophagaceae bacterium | reverse complement strand
TTTCTTCACCCTTAAGCAAACGGTGTATGTGCCTGCATTTGCATAAATATGTGTTGGGTTGGCAACATTGGGATTGCTTTGTAAACCACTTACCGATGTGCCATCACCGAATGTCCATCTTACCGAGTCAGTTACATTTATTGGTGTGCTGGTATTGGTGAATTTGATTCGCAATGGATGCGTAGGATCTGGTTGCGATGTGAAATTAACCACCAGAGTGCAAGGCTCGTGAACCACAACTGTTCTGCAACTGTATCTTACACAAGACACATTGTTGAGGGTATTGCGTTTAATTACAATTAAACAAACATTGTAATTTCCGGCATGCGCATAAATGTGTATCGGGCTGGCAACATTGGGGTCGCTTTGTAAACCATTTAGTGATGTTCCATCACCAAAACTCCAGCGCAATGAATCAGTAGGACTGATTGGTACACTGGTATTGGTAAACTTTACCCGCAAAGGATTGTTTGGATCGGCCTGCGAAGTAAAATTTACCACCAGTGTACAAGGTTCATGAACTATAATTGTTTTGCAAAATTCTCTAACACATTGTACGGTACTGCCTACATTACCGTTTTTCTTTACTCTTAAACAAACAGTATACGTGCCTGCATTTGCATAAATATGTGTTGGGTTTGCAACATTTGGATCGCTTTGTAAACCGTTAACAGAAGTACCGTCACCAAATGTCCATCTTACCGAATCTGTTGTACTGATTGGTATACTTGTATTGGTGAATTTGATACGTAACGGATGATTTGGATCGGGTTGAGAAGTAAAATTAACCACCAGGTTACAAGGTGCCTGAACAACTATGGTTTTACAGATTTCTTTGATGCAAGGTGTTGTAGATCCTGCATAGTACCTTATTATTTTTAAACAAACGGTGTACGTACCGGGTGTAGTATAAATATGTACCGGGTTAAATTGATTGGAATAAGTACCGTCACCAAATGTCCAGCGTATGGAATCGGTAGCAGCAGTATTGGTGCTGGTATTATTAAATTCAATTCTTAATGGATTGGTTGGTGTAACTGCCCAGGTAAAATTTGGAACGATATTACAAGGATGCGTTACCACTATGGTTTTGCAGATCTCTCTAACACATGGTGCAGTGCCGGGAGGAGTTAATTTCTTAACTCTTAAACAAACAGTATAAGTGCCGGGCACATTATAAGTATGTACAGGATTAACAGCTGTAGAAGTAGCGCCATCACCAAAGGTCCATTTAATTGAATCGGTATTGGAAAGTGGAACACTTAAATTTTGGAAAGCTATCGTTAAAGGATTAGCCGCAGTGCTGCTCCAGCTAAAATTAGCTACCAGGTTACAGGCTGCAGTAATGGTTACAATTTTGGTAAACACTTGTGTACATACCGGAACATTATTTGGAGTTACCCGTAAAATGGTATGTACTACAGCATACGAGCCGGGTAGTGCATAAGTATGTGTTGGCGAAATCAATTGGCTTCCGGTGGTGCCATCACCAAAGTTCCAGTAATGACGCACATACGGAGAGTCGGTGGTAATTGCAGGATTAAATTTTACTGTGAAATTGGTTAGATACTGAACTGAAAATTCGGCGTTGCAATTGGGTGTGGTTTGTGCTGTTGCCTTAAAGGTGAATGCGGCAATGGTAAGCCACAGCAGCGTAAAAATCTTTTTCATACAAAAGGTGTTTGTTGGTTAAAGGATAAACAGGGGTAAAAGCTTAGGGTAGATACGCTGGTTTTTGGTTTTGTTGCCTGAAGGAAAAAAATATCAATAATTTTCACGGATTGCAAGCAGAAATTTTTCTACAGCACGCCTTACAGGAGTGGCGCCTGTAATATAGTTATTGGCTAAAACAGAAAAGATGAGCAGCTTACCTTTTTTTGTAATTAGGTAACCGCTTAAAGCACAATTATTACTGAGTGTGCCTGTTTTGGCGTAAATAAAACTGCTGTCTTTTTTATAATAAGACGATAAAGTTCCTCTGCCTCCTGTGGGTAAAATATTTTTTATACGCTCCCAACCAAATTCATTTTTCATTTTATTGAGGATATACACAAAAGATTGCGGCGTAAATAAATTGTACCGGCTCAGCCCGCTGCCATCTACCCATTTGGGTTTTTGAGGCACATCTTTTAAATCTGTTTTTAATAAGGTATCAATAATTTTTTCATCGCTCATATAACCAAGCTGTTCATTGCTGGCCATTAATAAAGTTTGCTCAGCAAAAAAATTATCGCTGCGGTGCATCATGGGTTTAAAGAGAGAGTCGGAGGGTTGGGAGTGGATGGATTTCCAGTTTTTTATATAAACAGTTTGTATTGAATCATTAGAGTCTAAAAAATAAAATGTTGAGTTTCCTACAATGTTTCGGATAGAAAGCATAAATATTTCCTTCTTAATACTGTCAGAAATAATTTTTCTCGTTATTTCATTTTTATTCGTTACAAATGGTATTGAAGTGTTTTTAAATTCTGTTTTCGACAATTCATGCAAAAAATAATTTTCGGATATATTTCTGATAACTTTTATTTTAGGTTTGATATCGAAAAGATGTCTATTAACTCTCAAGTCTGAATATAAACTGCCGTTAACAATTGAATCAAAAAAGGAAGGGTTTGTTTTGAAGATAGAATACCAGCCTAATCTGGATTCGTTTAGACGCACATTCCACTTTCGTTCTTTAACATCGTTTAATTTTAGATCAATCACATTCCCATAAATAGGAAAACTATTTCTTTCTGCCATGTAATCATCTTCATAATCGTTCCATGCCCAACCATTTCCCCAACGTTCTTCTCTCCAGATTGTATCAAACAGAGAAACATTTTCATATTGCTTGGAATATTTGACAATTAGGTCCATTACCGGTTGCTTCTTAAAATCAGGGTGTAGTAAAGTTGGGTCACCAGTTGGCTGAATTGCAAATATTCGGTTTTTATCTTCAGGGGTTCCCGATAAAGTATATCTCAATCCCACCAAACTATCTCCCAAATATTTCATCCCTGCATATAATGTAAACAGCTTGGTATTGCTTGCTGGTATAAAATAATTAGTTGCATTATAATTATACCAATACTTATCGGTTGCTGGTTCGTAAATGCTGATGCCGATATGGCCGGTGCTGATGGCGGTATCGTTTAGTAAAATAGTATTGGCCTGTTTGCCTATTTGTTTTGATACCGAACAGGAACTGATAAAACCAATCAATAGTAAACAACACACCCATTGACGAAAACCCATTGACCTTTGATCTATGACTAACATCATCTCATTCTTTGATTCTTTTATATGCTCCATTTGCCATTAAAGTTATAATTTTCAACACTAATTATATCAAACAGCATGTTGCAGATAAAAAGGCTGAGGTTATTTTCAAGATTGATACTGCCGATAGCGATGTTGGGGCTTACCATACTATTTGGTACAGCCGGCTATATGCTTATAGAAAACTTTAGTTTTTTAGAAGCCTTGTACATGACGGTAATTACCATATCTACCGTAGGATTTACCGAAGTAAAGCCATTGAGCGATAACGGCCGCATATTTACCATCTTCCTTATACTGATAAACCTTGGCTTGTTCACCTATTTTGTAACCCTGCTCACCCGTTTTTTTTCGGACGGAGAATTTACTAAATTGTATAAACAGATTAAAATGGAAAACAGTATTCAGCAACTGCAACAGCATGTAATTATTTGCGGCTTTGGCCGAAACGGCAAAGAAAGCGCCCAGATATTATTCAACAACAAAATTCCTTTTGTGGTGCTGGAAGAAAAAAATGAACTGGAAACAGATCTTGATTTTGAAGTAAAATATTTTATGAAGGGCGATGCTACTAAAGATGAAGTACTGCTGGAAGCCGGTATTAAAAATGCAAGGGCGCTTATCACTACTTTGCCGCTTGATGCTGATAATTTATTTGTAGTGCTTACTGCAAAACAAATCAACCCGGGTTTAAAAGTCATCAGCCGGGCATCGCAGGATTCATCTGTAAAAAAATTAAAAATAGCCGGCGCCGATAATGTGATTATGCCCGATAAAATTGGTGGCGCCCACATGGCAACCCTGGTGATGCTGCCCGATGTGGTAGAAATGCTTTCCATTATGAGCACACAAAGCACCGACCAGTTTCGTGTGGCAGAAATACAGGCAAATAAAAATATTTCTTTGGGCGAACTGGATATGTGGAGCAAGACCAACTGTACCATTCTGGGCATAAAAAACCCGGGTAATAATTATACCATAAACCCCGATGCTTCTTACCAGTTAAACCCCGGCGAACGTTTAATTGTAATGGGAAGCGATGAACAAATTGAAAAGGCAAAAAGGCTATTATGATATTGGAAGTATTTGAAGCAGATTTAAAAGAAGTCAAAAATAAAAATTAAAAAGTAAAAAAGAAGAACAGCTTTTTAGTTTAAGAATACTCCATTTATAATTTTGACTTTTGATTTTTTACTTTTATCCTCTCTCTTGTGCCCTCAACCATCTTTCCGGTATTTCATTTCGGCTGGCCTGCACGTAATCGTTATAGCTACAGGGAATAATTTTTTTATTGGGTAATTGCATCCACCAGCGACCTGTTTTTTTGCTTTGCAGAAAAACAGATTCTACTTCGTTAAAACTGGTATGGTATTCATTAAAGTAATTCCTGTCTTCAATTGAAGCCTCCTGTTTGCTGCGGTTTTTGCCATCAATAAAATACCAAAGCATTTGAGATATCTGTTTGGCGCTAAGTTCATTTATATCCTGCTGCGGCAGATAACCATAAATGCCAAAACTGTTTACTTTATCACTAAGCCCGGCAAACCTTGCCAGCATGCAGGCTTCCTCACCGGTAAATCCATTGGGGCTTTCGGTGCTGGCTGGTGAGTCGCTGTATTTAATAGCGCTGATGTCGAAACTAAGTAAATGGGTATTTCTTATAACCGGTTCCATCTCTTCTAAATTTTCCCTGGCTGCGCCAACGCGGTAGCAATCAAAGCGCAGTTTATCCATCGTTTCCAACATGCGTGGGTGTACAAAATAACTTTGAAAACCAATATGGTTGTAATGCTTTACCAGGTTGGGTTCGCCGGTAAGCATTTCCAGTAAAAAATTTTCGCTTCGTAACGGGTTTTCACCTTTCAGGTTAATGGTTGCATCAATACAGGTTGCTTCCACCACCTGTTGTAGTTCTTTATAAGCAAAATATTGTGCCAGTGTTATGTCATGCGATCCACCCAGTATTACAACCGTTTTTTTCATGCGGAGTAATTCGGCTATAACTGTTTTTACAGCGGCATAACTGTCGTTGAGTGTAGCACCGGTTTTAATGTTTCCAATGTCGGCAATAATTACATCGGTATGCCAGTAATGTAATTGGTATAATTGTTTGCGAATAGCATCTGCGGCACTAATTGTATTATCAAAAGCGCCGCTTCCTCTTGTTTCATTTACGCCAACAAAAACAATATCTGCTTCTGTTATATCGGGCAATTGGTTTTCGTAAATAGCAATATGCTTGGCAAGCTGGCCATCGGTGTATCCTTTATCATCATTCAGTTCATGAACGGGAATAGTGGTTAAAAAATCCTGCAGGTCGTACATTAAAAAAATTTCGACAAACCTAATTTATTAATTTCAATTTGTGTATTTATCATTATAAAATATGATAAATGTTCTGTTCTTTCATATCTGTAAATTGTTAACTTCGCCATACCATAATTTTTAACGATGAGCAATAAGCAGGAAGTACTACAAGACGTGGTAATTAAATTTGCAGGAGACAGTGGCGATGGTATGCAATTGACCGGAAGCCAGTTTACCAATAACACAGCCATGCTGGGCATCGACCTGGCAACCTTTCCCGATTTTCCCGCCGAGATACGTGCCCCAATAGGTACACTGCCTGGTGTGAGTGGTTACCAGTTGCGGTTTTCAAGCGACAGGGTATTTACACCGGGTGATGCTTGTGATGTACTGGTTGCTATGAATGCGGCCGCATTAAAAACGAATTTAAATGGATTAAAACCTGGTGGCCGAATTATTGCCAATGAAGATGGCTTTGATGCAAAAAATTTAAGACTTGCAAATTATGCTGAAGGCGTAAACCCTTTAACAGATGATAGCCTGAGTAATTATGAAGTGATACGGATGGATGTTACTAAGATGACCCGTGAGGCATTGAAGGATATAACTATGGGCGTAAAAGAAAAAGACCGTGCAAAAAATATGTTTGTACTGGGTTTTTTATATTGGATGTACAACCGGGATATGGAAACCACCATTGGTTTTATAAAAGAAAAATTTGGCAAAAAGCCCGAAATATTTGAAAGCAATGTAAAAGCATTACAGGCTGGTTACAATTATGGCGATACTACAGAAACCTTTACCACAAGGTATTCTGTTGCAAAGGCAAAAATGGATCCGGGTACATACCGTTCTGTTATGGGTAACCAGGCAGTATCTTTTGGCTTAATAGCAGCATCGCAAAAAAGCGGCCTGCCATTGTTTTTAGGCAGTTATCCCATTACACCAGCCAGCGATATTTTACATGATTTAAGTAAGTATAAAAATTTTGGCATTAAAACCTTTCAGGCCGAGGATGAGATAGCCGCCATTACATCGGCCATTGGTGCCAGTTATGGGGGCAGCCTGGCTGTAACTACCAGTAGTGGCCCAGGTATTGCATTAAAAGGCGAGGCGATGGGACTGGCTGTAATGCTGGAAATACCTTTGATCATCATCAATATTCAAAGAGGCGGACCATCTACGGGTTTACCCACCAAGACAGAGCAAAGCGATTTAATGCAGGCTTATTATGGCCGTAATGGCGAGTGCCCGATGCCCATCGTTTCTGCATCAACACCCAGTGATTGTTTTAGCGCTGTGTACGAAGCAGTAAGAATATCTGTGCAGCACATGACTCCGGTAATGTTTTTAAGC
Source organism: Chitinophagaceae bacterium (assembly GCA_043752185.1). Lineage (GTDB taxonomy): Bacteria > Bacteroidota > Bacteroidia > Chitinophagales > Chitinophagaceae > Ferruginibacter. The sequence goes on along the minus strand of JAYUZB010000157.1, from coordinate 20,510 downwards.
GATGGATATATTGCCAATGGAGCAGAGCCATGGAAATTTCCTGCAGCTGCCGATTTGCCGGAAATAAAAACCCAGTTTGCATCTCAAAATTTTGCTGATGTGATGGACAAGGATGGTAAATTTCAACCTTATAAAAGAGATGATAAATTAGTTCGCCCTTGGGCTATACCCGGCACACCGGGTTTAGAACATCGTGTTGGTGGTTTGGAGAAAGCAGATATAACAGGTAACATTAGCTACGAACCGGAAAACCACCAGCACATGGTTAAAACCAGGCAGGCTAAGGTTGATATGATTGCCAATTATATTCCTGATCAGCACCTGGACAGTGGCCCTGCAACTGGAAAAGTATTGGTGCTTGGATGGGGCAGTACTTATGGTGCTATAAAAAGTGCCTGTACCGAATTGCAGAAAGAAGGCCATGCAGTATCACATGCACATCTTCGTTACATCAGGCCATTTCCAAAAAATTTGGGAGAAATTTTAAAGAATTTTGATACAGTATTGGTACCTGAAATTAATAACGGGCAACTGGTAAGAATTATACGGGATGTATATTTTGTGGATGCGAAACCTTACAATAAAATAATGGGCATACCCATTACAAAAGGCGAGCTGATTAACGAAATTAAGAACCTACTTTAAAAAAAGCTGGTTAGATAAGCATAAAAAAATCCCGTTCAATTTAACTGAACGGGATTTTTTATTTTCATAAATAATTTTATTGCTTGATTCTTTCTCTACCAAAAGTGTAACCAATTTTAACATTGAAAGTAAAGAAAGCATCTTTGTTTTTGGGATTGCCACGCTGTCCACCTGATGTAGAAGTATGGCTGGGATTCAGTTCATACTGGCGGTCATTTAATAAAAGCGCATTGGTTAATTTTGCACCTGTAAAATAGTTGGCGTATAAGGTTGGGTCAATATAGTCAGTACTTACATCATCCAGGTAATCGGTATTTAATTTTCTGTAAACAAATTCGGCTCTCAGGCTTAAGGTAGAACCCAATTCGTATTTAACACCAAGCCCCATAGGAATATTCAATTGGTTTAAACTGTAACGTTTCCTTTCAGGATATTCAGCAAATCCCTGCCCTTCGGTACTTAATGGCTGCAGGTCAACCCATTTATCGTTCAATTTGGCTTGTGGTTTAAAAGAGAAAAATCCTACACCTGCAAGCAGGTAAGGAGAAAGCAAGGGAGGTTCTTTATCCTCATTTTTTCTGCCAATAATGTATAATGGATGAATTTCAAGCCCAAGCATAAAATCTGTAATCTTAGATTTGAAACTCAGGTTTCTTTCGTACCTGCCATAAGTAGATGGGGCTACCTTTCTAAGTACTTTATCATCAGCAGTTACGGTACCAAAAGTTGCTTCCAATCTTAGTGCAAACATATACTCATACATGGCAGTTAAAGAAATACTGCCGGCTAATTGTGTTTTACCCAGGTTTAAATCTTTTACGAATTTTTTACCTATACCCCTGTTGCCGCCTAAATCTGTTAAGCAATTCATGGCACCTATTGAGCCCCCAAGCTCAAATGTGATTGGATTATCGTAGTACTTATTATCATAAAAATAATATTGAGCCGAGGCTTTTTCTACGGATAGGGAAAGCACTAAAATAGTGCTGAGAATAATGGTGATTTTTTTCATTTGAGTATGTCCTTTTTTAAGATATAGTGGCTGGGGTTTTAAAAGGATCTGCTGTTTCATGCAAATAAAACGATTATTCTGCAATTTTAAATCAACTTTTAAAAGTTTTCTTTGCAAACTTACAGATACCTTTTAAACCACATTCGCTGCATCGTGGTTTTCTGGCTGTGCAAATATATCTTCCGTGTAATATTAACCAATGATGGGCAACATGAATAAAAGGTTGCGGCAAATTTTCAATTAATTGTTTTTCTGCAGCCAACGGAGTCTTTGCATTTACTGTTAAACCCAGTCTGGCACTTACCCTAAAAACGTGTGTATCTACAGCCATATTGGGCTGGTTATCTACCACCGATGTTATTACGTTGGCTGTTTTACGCCCCACGCCAGGTAGCTGTATCAATTCAGCAACTGTCATAGGTACCTGCCCATTAAATTTTTCCAATAGCATGTTAGCCATGCCTATCAGGTGTTTGGTTTTGTTATTGGGGTAAGAAATGCTTTTAATTAAAGGGAATAATTCTTCAAATGTAGCTTTGCTCATGGCAAAAGCATCAGGATATTTTTGAAAGATTTTTGGGGTGGTTAAGTTAACCCTTTTGTCGGTGCATTGGGCTGATAAGATGACTGAAACTAGTAGCTGAAACGGATCATCGTATAACAATTCTGTTTCTGCATCGGGAGCATGTTCTAAAAAATAATCTGTAAAAAACCGGTAACGCTCTTTTTTTGTCATAAAAAAATCTCCCCGCTTTTGGTGGGGAGATTAAAATTACATTAAAACGATGACTGATTTAAGCCTGTGGTGTAAGTTCAGCCACTGCTTTTTCGGCATAACTTAAAATATTATCAATTGTTTGCTGGCTTGGTGACATTTTCAGTGCTTCCAGCCTGCTTTGGGCGGATGTTATCACTTCAAATTTTTCACGCAAATTCCAGTCTGATTCCAAAGCAGCCTTAATTTGGGCTGTTTGTGCTGGGGAAGTCTCGTTGTACAAATACTGTAACAGATCTTCCGGGGTAAAATTGTGCATGTTTGGGTTAAGTTGCTTGTGTTAAGAAATTAAATATCCCTGTCTAGCCGACAGGAAGGCATTATCCATTCACATAAACGGTTGTTACACAGGAATATTGCTTTCAGCTTAAACTTATTTGTTTTCGGGGGCGGGTTTTACTATAAAAAGATCTTCATTGTCTTTTTTCATGAGGTATTTTTCTCTGGCATATTTTTCAATGCTTTGAGCATTATTCCTCAGCAAAAACAGTTCCTTATTCGATTCTGTAATCAGTTTTTTTAAATGTTGCTCACTTTTTTGTAAATCACTCAGCTTATCACTGCGTTCAAAATCAGAAAAAAGGTCTTTAGGATCAAAAAAGAGCATCCACATTATAAAAAAAACTCCCGTAAGCAGGTATTTGTTTTTAAGCCAGGATGGAAGCCTCCCCAAACCCCTCCGAAGGAGGGGCTTAATAGAGTCTGTATTTTCTGAAAGTTTTTGCATTGTCAAACTGTTTCAAAGTCCTTCCCTTTAGAAAGGATTTAAGATGGGCTTCCAAATTTAATCTTTCCTTTTGGATATATGCCACTTTCTCCCAGCATTTCTTCAATACGGATAAGCTGGTTGTATTTAGCCATACGATCGGTTCTGGAAGCAGAGCCGGTTTTTATCTGGCCACAATTTAATGCAACAGCCAGGTCTGCAATGGTAGTATCTTCGGTTTCACCACTTCTATGGCTCATAATAGTGTTGAAGCCATTTTGTTGCGCCATACTTACCGCATTAATGGTTTCTGTGATGGTGCCGATTTGATTTACCTTAACTAATAAACCATTTGCAATGCCTTCATTAATGCCTCTTTCTAAACGGTTAACATTTGTTACAAAAAGATCATCGCCCACTAACTGAATTTTTTTGCCTAAGGTATCTGTCATTAATTTCCAGCCCTTCCAATCATCCTCGGCCATACCATCTTCAATAGAGATAATGGGATACTGTTTTACCCAGTTAGCCCAATAATCAACCATTTTTTCGCTGCTTAATTTTTTGCCATCGCTTTTATGAAAATGATATACTTTTTTTGCTTTGTCGTACATTTCGCTAACAGCCGGATCAAGCGCAATAGCAATTTGAGAGCCTGCTTTATAACCTGCAGCAGTTATAGCTATCATTACTGTTTCAATAGCTTCTTCGTTGCTTTGAATGTTTGGTGCAAAACCTCCTTCATCGCCCACATTGGTGCTGTAACCTTTTTTCTTTAATACGGTTTTTAATGCGTGAAAAATATCAACACCCCAACGCAAACCTTCGCTGAAAGATGATGCGCCAACCGGCATTACCATAAATTCCTGGAAGTCTATTTTATTATCGGCGTGTGAACCACCGTTTAAAATATTCATCATGGGTATGGGAAGAATCTTTGCATTGGTGCCGCCAATATAGCGGTATAAAGGAAGATTGGCTTCCAGTGCGGCTGCCTTGGCCACAGCCATACTTACAGCAAGAATTGCATTGGCACCCAGTTTTCCTTTGTTTGGTGTAGCATCCAAAGCAATCATCATGGCATCAATACCGGTTTGATCGGCCACATCCCATCCCAGTAAATTATCGGCAAGAATGGTGTTTACATTTTTTACTGCTTTAAGTACACCTTTGCCTCCGTATATTTTTTTATTGCCGTCACGTAATTCAACAGCCTCATGTATGCCAGTACTGGCGCCACTTGGCACGGCTGCACGGCCTAAACGTTCGTTCTCGGTTAAAATATCTACTTCAATTGTAGGGTTGCCGCGGCTGTCTAATATCTGGCGGGCATGTATGGAGGCGATGTAACTCATTGTTGTTTTGTTGGTTTAAAAGTTAATTAGTTTATTGGTTGATCAGCTGTCAAAGTTCTGAAAATATCTTCTAAACTTCCGGCTGTTTCGCTCTGTAGTGAAATAATATTCAGATTTTTTTTGAGACTGATTTCCATTAGCCTTCTTCTTAAAGCATCTGCATCATCTGTTTTAAATAGCCAGGTATTTGAATTAAGCTGCTTAATATTTTGAATGTCTTCAAAAATAGCTGACTGCACCACTTCTTTTATTTCAAGTCTTAATTCATTAAAATGTTTTTTACCGAGCAGGTTATTCAGTAAATCATCTGCCACAATTTTTCCTTTGTTTATAATGATAACCCGGTCGCAAATGGCCTGCACTTCCTGCAAAATATGTGAGGAGAAGAGAACCGTTTTATCGGCTCCCAGCTTTTTTATCAGCTCTCTTATTTCTATTATCTGATTGGGGTCAAGACCGGTAGTGGGTTCATCTAAAATCAACACTTCAGGATCGTGAATCAAGGCAGCGGCCAAACCAACCCGTTGTTTATAACCCTTGCTTAACTGGCCAATTTTTTTATTGGCTTCCACAGTTAAGCCAACCGTTTTTATCACAGCTTCTATCTTATCTTTTTTATTTTTTACGGTGTGAATATTGGTAATAAAATCCAGATATTCCCTCACATACATATCATAATACAAAGGATTAGCCTCGGGCAAATAACCAATTTTCTTTTTTGTTTCGTTACTGTTTTCATTAACAGATATGCCGCAAATCGTTGTGGAGCCTGCACTTGTGGTTAAGTAACCTGTAATGATCTTCATGGTGGTTGATTTGCCTGCACCATTAGGCCCCAGAAAACCAACGATCTCACCTTTATTTACTGTAAAGGAAATATCATCAACCGCTTTTTGTGAGCCGTAATTTTTTGTGAGGTTATTTACTGTTATTGACATGAAGATTTTTGTACCGCTAAATTAAAAGACGCCGGTTGTAAAACCCCGACGTTCATTTTAAAACTTAGTTATTTTTTTCACCACCGGTGTTACCTGGGTTTTGATTTTGCCTTTGCTGACCACCCTGTCCATCGCCCCTGTTTTGTTTACTGCGGTTCTTATTTTGCCTGCCCGGGTTATTGTTGCCTTGCTGGCGGTTACCGCCGGAGCCTTGTACACCCGATCCTGCGGAAGAACGGTTTTGCTGATTACCTGTACCGCCTTGTTGCCCCTGGTTTGCTGCACCACGATTACCCTGATTACCTCCTCCTCTGTTCTGTTGATTGCCACCGGAGTTGTGCGAACGGTTTTGTCCCAGTCCATCAGATCCCCCGGATTGTTGGTTACCGCCTCCGCCACCTTGCCTGTTTCTCGAAGGTTGATTAGGCCCTCTTTCCTGGTCTCTTCTTTTTCGGCTTGTTTTTTCCAAAGTTTTTAAACTGATCTGGCCAACCACATCTGCGTAAGTAGGTTCAATTTCTTTAGGTTTGTTGCTAACCACTTCAACGGGTTCCAGATCGGCCGGACGAACACCTTGCTTGTTTAATTCTTTTATTTTTTTAACTCTTTCAATTGTAAGCGGATATTGTTTGTTGCTGTCCGGCATGGTGTACCACATCAGGTTTCTAAAAATATCTTTCTTCACCAAAAAGGCACGGCTTTTTTCCATTTCCAGCATATCGGCATCATCCGGAAAAAACTGCAGGGCATCCATATAAGTATCCAGCTCGTAATTTAAACAGCATTTGAGGCGGCCACACTGCCCACTTAATTTGGTTTGGTTGATGCTTAAATTCTGATAACGGGCCGCATTGGTATTTACACTTTTAAAATCGGTAAGCCAGCTGCTACAGCAAAGCTCACGGCCGCAACTGCCTATGCCTCCTACTTTTCCGGCTTCCTGCCTTGCACCAATCTGGCGCATTTCTACCTTTACTTTAAACTCGGTAGCGTATAATTTTATAAGTTCTCTAAAATCAACCCGATCATCAGCAATGTAAAAAAATGTTGCTTTGCGGCTATCGGCTTGTACTTCTACCTCAGCCATTTTTAAATCAAGTTTTAACTGGCGGGCCATGGCACGGCTGCGTATTAAAACCTGTGCTTCCCTTGCTTTCGATTCTACCATTTTAGAAATGTCGGCCTCGGTTGCACGTCGTAAAACTTTTCTTAAGTCAGGGCTTTTTTCGTCAACCTTGCGCTTTTTCATTTGCAGGCGAACCAGCTCGCCGGTTATGTTTACCATACCCACATCAAAACCACTCACACCTTCCACGGCAATCATATCGCCTTTTTCGTAATGATGCACTGTTGTATTTCGGTAAAAATCTTTACGGCTGCCGTTGTTAAAACTTACTTCAATAATTCTGCAACCGCTTTCCGGATCGCTGAAGGGCAGGTTGGCAAGCCAGTCATGCACGTTCATACGGTTGCAACCGCCTGTTGAACAGCTGCCATGGCTCTGGCAACCGCCTGGTGCTCCTCCATCTTTTGAGGTTCCGCAACCTCCGCTTCCACATCCCATATCTTGGTTAATTAAAAATTAGTAAGTAAATAAAGGAGAGATTTTTTGGGCCGGGCGGCAGAATTACTATGAATCTTCATTGGTCCCGATAGCTATCGGGACACTCTTGTGCTATATTTTTCTACTCGTCAGGTAAAGTTCCATATTGGTTTGCCGTACAAGTGAGTGACACAACGATGATGCCCAATGTTGAAAAAGCTGGTGTCAAAAAAAAATATTATCAATACACAATCAACTCTAATCAGTAATTTCTGTTCCCTGCTGCTCTCCGCCTCAGTTCACCAAAATTAACGATTTGTTGTTAATAATATGATACAACCTGATGGAAAGGGCATGAAAGAGCATTTTGGCGTTGGCATTACGCTCAATATAGTAGCTGGCTTTGTCTAATTCGGTGATAATTGCCTCCTGCTGGCCGAGGTTGCAGAGTTTGTTGAGGCGGCTGGCGAAATCGTTGTTCGTTGTTGGTTGGCCGTTGGCCGAAGAACCCATTACCCTCAACCTTACCGCTTCTTCCAGCAGATGAATGAAGTATTTGAGGAACTGCTTTTGTTTTTCACGGCCCAGTTTAGCGGTTTCATCAATCCATTTTACCTGGGCAACGGGGCCGGTGCGTATGATGGCATTCAGCCATTCCCGCAGCATAACTTCCCAATCATCATCTGCATGTTGTAATAATTGCAGGGCTTCCCGGTAATTGCCTTCGGCAAGGATGGCAATTTGCTGGGCTTTTTCAATTTTTACGCCGGCATTCAGTTCTAAAGCAGCCTCTACTTCCAAATTTGTAAGTATCGGAATTTTTACCAGTTGCGTACGGGATAAAATGGTGGGCAATACCAGGTCCTCGTTTTCTGCAACCAAAATAAAGAGCGTGTTTGGCGGCGGCTCTTCTATCAGCTTTAATAATTTGTTGCCTTCCTTGCCCAAAAATTCGGGCATCCACATTACTAGTATCTTGTATTCGCTTTCAAAACTTTTGAGGTTTAGTTTGCGGATGATATCGTTACACTCGTGTGCGGTGATATTTCCTTGTTTGTTTTCGGCACCAATAAACTGTAACCAGTCGTATACATTGCCATACGGATTGGTAACTATAAACTCCCGCCACTCTTTTATAAAATCGGTACTGATGGGTTTTTCGCCGGGCTTTTTAGTAATTACCGGGTAAGAAAAATGTATATCGGGATGAATGAGCTCGTTTGCTTTTTTGCAGGCGGGGCAGGTGCCGCAGGAATCGTTGCCCCTATCCCCTAAAGGTTTACTTGAGCTTTCTGTTGCGGGTTCAAAAGCTGCAAATAAATCCACTTCGGGTGGCTGGGGTTTGCAGACAATGTATTGTGCAAATGCCAGAGCCAGTTGCAGGGCACCACTGCCTTCCTTACCTAAAAACAATAAGGCATGGCTAAGCCGGTTGTGCTGTATCATTTGTACCAGCTGCTCTTTGGTTTCTTTTTGCCCGGTGATGGATTGGAATTGCATGGGTGCAAATTAAAATAAAAAAAACATCCGGCATTCTTAAAAAGCCGGATGCAATAATTAAATGTATTGATGTGTTATAATTTACTAATAATCTCCTCACTCATAGGTTTCACCTTACTCTTAAAATGACCAATCAGTTTTCCATTCTCGTCCACCAAAAATTTATTAAAGTTCCAGGAAACTTTTGCATCCATCACCCCATTTTCACTTTTATTGCAAAGCCATTTGTAAATGGCTGCAATATCTTTTCCTTTTACAGAAATTTTGGCTGCCATAGGAAAAGTAACACCGTAATTTTTTTTGCAGAAGGCTTCAATGTTTTCATTACTGCCGGGCTCCTGCGAAAAAAAATTATTGGCAGGAAAGCCAATGATCACCAGCTTGCCTTCATATTTTTTATACAAAGCTTCCAGGTCTTCGTATTGAGGTGTAAAGCCGCATTTGCTGGCTGTATTTACAATTAAAATTTTCTTTCCTTTAAAATCAGCAAAGTCAATAGTGCCGCCGTTTAGCCCGGCTACTTTAAAATTGTAAATGGTTTGAGTGTGAACACGGCTATCAGATTTTGGAACGGGGTTACTCCAAAAAAATGCCAGCGAAAGACTTATCAGTTTTATCATGATTACAGTTTGCTTGTGATTTCTTCATTCATGGGATCAACCTTACTTGGGAAGTACTGAATTAAATTTCCTTTTTCATCCAATAAAAATTTACCAAAATTCCATTTTATTTCTGCATCTGTAACCCCATTTTCTGTTTTGTTACATAGCCATTTAAAAATGGGTGCAGTGTCATCGCCTTTTACAGAGACCTTGGCCGCCATAGGGAATGTAACGCCGTAATTTTTTTTGCAGAACTCCTGAATCTCGGTATTGGTGCCGGGCTCCTGACCGCCAAAATTGTTTGCCGGAAAACCAACGATCACCAGTTTGTCTTTATAAGTATCATACAATTTTTGTAAGCCTTCGTATTGTTTTGTGTAACCACATTTGCTGGCGGTATTTACAATCAATATTTTTTTTCCTTTGAATTTTGAAAAATCAATGGTACCGCCTTCCAGGCCTTCTACTTTAAAATCGTAGATAGATTTTGCGGTGATGTTAATTGGACTCCCTGTTTCATTTACCGGAGTATTATTGTTTGTCTGTAATGTGCATGACACGAAGGCGGCACTGATAGCTAATAATTTGATCATGATTTATTTTTTTTGGCCTCACCCCAACCCCTCTCCGAAGGAGAGGGAACTTGAAGATATTAGCGATGATTGTGGTTTAATTTATTTTATAACATTGTAATTTAATAATTGTTTAATTTTTTTTCTGCCAATTTCGCTCTCCTTTCCCTTAGGAGTTCTCTGAAAGAGAACGAACGAAGTTCATTGGGATGGGGCTGAGTTATTGCTTTTCGTAGCAGCCTAAATCTGGTAGCCCAACATTCCGATTCTTATCATCCAGGTCTTTTGTAAAACCGGTTAAAGTTCCTGCATTTATTGCGGGTGATGCTGTATTTTTTGTGATCCTGAAATCAAAAATATTTTTGGTTACATCAATACTATCGAAAGAAGGATCAGCATTTCTGATATTACCAGTTAAAGTACTGTTGGAAGGATCGGCTGCAGAGCGATACATATTCTTTTCAAATAAAACGGTAAAGGGATTTGCGCCTTGTTTAATTACTGACAGTTCATTGGTAACAATACCCTCATCGCTCCAAAAAATATTGTTGCGGAAAACAGCATTTAAATCAGCAGTTAAAGTACCGCTTGCCAGTTGCGTAAAATTATTTACGCTAAGCATGGGGTTTTTGTGGAGGATATAATTTGTGGAATAAGCTGCTACTGTGCAATGTGTAAAATTGTAAACACCGCCATAATTTAAAATAATATTGCTGCCGCAATTGCTTATTAAACTGTTATCGGCCTGCAGGCTGCTGTTTACAGAAAGTATACCTGCATCGTAAGCATTATCAATAACGCATTGGTGCAGTATAACTTTTGGATTGGCATTAACCGAAGGCTTTTCGGTAACAATGGCCTGGTAGGCATTTTTTACAACTGCATAAGTAAGCACATTGTTTTTGCTGCTGCCACGAAAATAAATACCGGGCCAGCTTGCGGGCAAATCTTTGTAGCCTTCATCCAGCCTGTCGCCTGTAAAAGTTACCGGGTTGGTTTTTATGCCATTCACTGTTAATACACCATCTACAATAAACGGCGCATCGGCATGAGAATAAATTTTACATCCGGGTTGAATGGTTAATGTGGCAGTAGTATCAATACGAATGCTGCCGAGAATTACATAAGGCAGGTTGTTAGTCCAGACTACATTGCCTGTTATAACTCTGTTACTTAAAAAATTTGCATTTTGCCCGTAAGCCTGTAATTGCACATAACGATTGTTGCCGTTATAATTTATAAGAATACTGTCGCTTACAATAAAAGGCAGATTAGCTGCATTGGGGTTGATGGTTACCGAAACAAAAACATAAATGCTGTCGTTGGCTTCAATATCCAGGTTGGTTACTTCATTGGTTGCAACGCCATCAACATTCATTTTATAGGCAGATGTTGTGCCGCCCATCAGCTTTACTTTACTTAACTTAAGCTTTTGGTTGTTTTCGTTTATGATCTTAAAAAATTTGGTAATGGAGCCGGTTGTGGTAAAAACAGTATCGTATTTTAAGGTATCGGCAGTTATGCTGAGTTGGGCAAATTCGCTGGTAATAAAAGAATCTTTTTTACAGGAAGTAAGGAAAAGGCAAAAGGCAAAAGGTAAAAGGCAAAAAAGGGTCGTGATTCTCTTCATTTTTCAAATTTATACTTATTTGGCTGCGTAAGCAAGGGTGGCTATACTTAAGTTAACATGCTCAACTTCAAGAATTACATGGCCACAGGCTTCCAAAGTGGCACCGGTGGTTACTACATCATCTACCAATAACAGGTGTTTACCGCTCAATTCAGCTGGTTTTGCCACCTTAAAACTCTGTTTTACATTTTCCCAGCGCTCGGTACGGTGCTTACGGGTTTGGGTTTCGGTGGCATGTTGGCGAATAACTGCTCCGTTCAAAACCGGCACATTCATTACTGCAGACATGCCATTACAGATTACCGCTGCCTGGTTGTAACCCCGTTTATGTTCCTTATCGGCATAAAGTGGCAAGGGAATCAAAGCATCAATGGAAGAAAACCGGCTGCTGCTTAGCAAAGTTTTACCCATCATCTCACCTAAATAAAAACCAATTTCTGTATCGCCTTTATATTTAAGCTGATGAATTAAATGCTGTATTAAAAATTCTTTTGAAAAATAAAACTGGCTGTATGCAGCAGCTAATGGAATCCTTCCCCAAAAATATTTTTCAACCGGGTTGTTTGGTAAAGTTGCAAAATTGGTGTGTGGTAAATTGTGAATGCATTTTAAACAAAGCAGGTTATCTGATTGCAACAAATCAGATCCGCAACCGGCACATACATGCGGATAAAAAAGATGCAGGGTACTGCTGACAATATTTTTTAATTGAGCAATCATCTTAATAATTACTCCTACAAGTTAAAATAAATATTGATAGAGTTCTTCAACTTTTCCCAATGGCACAACTTCAATATTAAATTTTTGTTTGCCCAGCGATTTAGAATTGTATTTACTTACTATAATTTTTTCGAAACCTAATTTCTCTGCTTCGGCAATGCGTTGTTCAATTCTGTTAACGGCTCTTATCTCTCCGCTTAAACCAACTTCGCCGGCAAAGCAATAATGCTGGTTGATGGGTGTGTCTTCGTAGCTGCTTAATAAAGCACTAACAATTGCCAGATCAATGGAAGGGTCCTCTACTTTTATACCACCGGCTATATTTATAAAAACATCTTTTACACCAAAATGAAAACCACCTCTTTTTTCCAGCACGGCCAATAATAATTGTAAGCGACGAAGATCAAAACCACTTACGGTGCGTTGCGGTGTGCCGTAAACACTTTGTGTAACCAATGCCTGTCCCTCTATTAATAAAGGGCGCATACCTTCCATAGTTGCCGCAATGGCAATACCGCTTAATTGCTCTTCTTTTTGAGTAATTAATAATTCGGAGGGATTGTTCACCGCCCTCATGCCTGTGCCGGTCATTTCATATATACCCAGCTCAGATGTAGACCCAAAGCGGTTTTTAAGCGTTCGCAAAATACGGTAGGCATAATGCTGGTCGCCTTCAAACTGCAAAACGGTATCCACCATGTGCTCCAGAATTTTTGGTCCGGCAATGGTACCGTCTTTGGTAATATGGCCAATTAAAAAAACGGGAGTATTGGATTCTTTGGCAAAGCGTTGCATTTCTCCGGCTGTTTCTCTTATCTGGCTGATGCTGCCTGCGCCACTTTCAACAAAAGGCGATTGCAGGGTTTGAATAGAATCAACAATTACCAGTTGCGGCTTCAGCTTTTTTATTTCCTGAAAAATGGTTTGCGTGTTGGTTTCGGTGAGGATGTAAAAATTTTCGCTGCCAATTCCGATACGATCTGCACGCATTTTTATCTGCTGCTCACTCTCTTCCCCACTTATATATAATGTAACAACATCTTTCAATTGTAAACCTATCTGCAAAAACAAAGTTGATTTACCAATGCCAGGTTCGCCTGCAACCAAAACAATACTTCCTAAAACAATGCCGCCGCCAAGTACCCGGTTTAATTCTGCATCGGTTGTAAGTATCCTTTTTTCTTCGGCGCTGCTAACATCATTTATCGAAATGGTTTTTTGTTTTCCCAATCCGGAGTAATCACGCCATTCGTCTTTTTCTTTTTTGTCGGTTCCTTTAATAATTACTTCTTCAACAAAAGTATTCCAGTTGTTACAGCCTGGGCACTTACCTAACCATTTGGCACTTTCGTAACCACAACTCTGACAAAAAAATGCGGATTTCGTTTTACTCATGGCGTAAATGTAAAATGGAAAAAGAAGAAAGAAAAATCAATTAAAATGAAAACAGCGGAACATGTTTTTAAAATCAATAAATGAAAAAAGAAAAATGCGGCGCAGAAAAAATATGCCTTGTTATTGCATACTGAATTTCATTTTGGGCTTACTAAAAAGTAAAAGGGTCAACATTTCTGCTGACCCTTTGTACTTACTAACCCATTAAATTCTATTGCTAAATTACAAATTCAGCCCACATAAAAAAATAAATTTTTGGAGATGTTAATAAGTTATGAATGCATAATAAGGCCATACTACCACCGGGTAAACCTTATACAATCAATTGATTATCATTCTTTTAAAATCATTTAGAAGATGCAAACTGCACCCTTATTTCAAGATTAATTTAAAATTAAGTTTATAAAATATTTGGTTTATAAAATAAACTACTTTACGTTTGTGAAAAATTAGGAACAATGAAAGGGTTATTTACATTACTTATTTTACTACTTAGTTTATCGGCCATTGCGCAGGTTAAGGTTGATGGTAAAATAACTGATACAAAGGGTAAACCAGTAGGTGGTGTAAGTATTACCTTAAAGGATACTTATGACGGAGCAACAACTGATTCGCTAGGTAATTTTTCATTTTCTACTACTGAAAAGGGCAAAAAGATATTAGAAGCATCAGTTATAGGTTACAAGGCAGTTGAACAGGAAATTGACCTTGGATTTACCCCCATAACCCTGAATATTTCAATGAAAGAGCTTGTTACCGAATTAAAAGCAGTTGTAATATCTGCAGGCTCCTTTGTTGCCAGCGATAAAAACAAGGGGGCGGTTCTGTCAGCACTTGATATTGTAACCACACCAAGTGCCAATGCGGATGTAACCAGTGCCTTTAAATCGCTGCCAGGCACCCAGCAGGTTGGCGAAAGCGAGGGTTTGTTTGTAAGAGGTGGCTCGGCAACTGAAAGTAAGATATATATGGATGGTAACCTGGTAAACAACTTTTTTTTCAGCAGCACGCCAGGTATTGCAACCCGTGGCCGCTTTAACCCATTTTTATTTAAAGGAACCATTTTTAGTTCGGGTGGTTATTCGGCTTTGTACGGACAAGCGCTTTCTTCTGCTTTAATTTTAGAAAGTAAGGATTTGCCTGAAAGAACGCAGGCTGACCTTGGCGTATCTGTTGTGGGAGTTGGAGGAGGTATTCAACATCTTGCAAAAAATAAGAGATCATCGTGGGGTTTTTCTTATAACTACACAAACCTTTTGCTTGGTTTCGCCATCAACAAACAAAAACAAGATTTTTACCAGATACCGGTTAACCACCAGGGCGATGCCAATTTCCGAATAAAAACAAAGAATGGTGGAATTATAAAATACTATGGCTACATCAGTGCCAATAAAACCGGTTTTAGAAGTGCGGATATAGATTCGGCAGTTTTAAAGAATGCATTTGCTATAGAAAATTTCAATACCTATCAAAATATAAATTGGCGTGAAAATTTTGGTACTGGCTGGAAAATAACATCGGGCATCAGTTACAGTACCAACAAAGATGATATTAATAATGAATTACAGGATGCCAGCAACCAAAAAAAGGTGATTACCAATCCTTCGTTTTATGCTTTTAAAAACTTTAAATTAACCAACAAGGCTCAGTATGCACAGGCAAGGGTAGTACTTGATAAAAAATTAAACGGTTTAAATGTTATCCGTTTTGGAGCCGATTATTTTTACAGTGAAGAAAAATCAACCTACACATTATATGATGGAACGAAGTTTACAGAATCTGTAACGGATAACCTGGAATCTGTTTTTGCTGAAGCAGATGTTTTTATAACCAACAGTCTGGCAGCAAAGATCGGTGGCAGGGTAGAACATTCGCAGGTAGTAAATAAATGGAATATAGCTCCAAGGGTTTCTGTTGCTTATAAGTTTGCCGATAACAGTCAGGCATCTTTTGCCTATGGCTTATTTTATCAAAATCCCGAAAGAAAATATCTGCCAACAGTTGCCAGTATTGATTATTCAAGAGCAGCACATTACATACTACAGTATCAAAAAATAAGTAGCGAACGAACTTTCAGAGTAGAAGCTTTTTATAAAAAATACACTGATCTGTATAAAACCACTACATCGCCAACAGGAAGGGAAGCAGCCACTAACAATAATGGTTTTGGTCATGCCACAGGGCTGGAGCTTTTCTTCAGAGATAAAAAAACTTTTAAGAATGTTGATTACTGGGTATCCTATTCTTTCCTGGATACAAAGAGAGATTTCTTAAATTATCCAAAAGCCATTACACCTTCTTTTGCAGCTAATCATACTGCTGCACTGGTGGTAAAAAAGTTTGTAACCAAATGGAAAACCGGTTTTAACCTTAGCTACAACTTTGCAACTGGCCGGCCTTATTATTATTTTGCCTACGATAATGTGCAGAATAAATATGTGATTGGAGATGCCGGAAAAACCATTAATTACAACAGCATGAGTTTTAGCGTAAATTATTTGCCCAAACTTGGTAAAACAAATGCCAAATCATTTATAGTATGGGTATTGGGTATAAATAATGTGCTGGGCCAGGACCAGGTATTTAATTACAACTATAACAATAATGGCAGCCATAAAGAAGCAGTTACGCCACCATCAAAGCGCTTTATATTTATTGGCTGCTTTTTTAGTTTTGGAATTGACAGAACACAGGATGCAATCAATAATAATCTTTAGGCCCCAACCCAATCCTTCCTCCTGGGGGAAGGAGAGCGAAGGGGGGGATATAAAAATTAGAGTTCTTTAATAAAATAAAACAAAATCAATCACCGCTAATATCTTCCAGTTCCCTCTCCTTTGGAGAGGGGTTGGGGTGAGGCCAAATTTTACAACTATGTCAGATTATAAACCAGCTCCCGAAGGAAAAGACCCCGAACTATGGGAGATAGCACAAAAAAGGGCAGGTTTTAAAACCCATGCAATTACCTATGTTATTATGAATACTTTTTTCTGGGTTGTTTGGTACTTTTCATCAAAGAACCGTCATGAAGATTTTGATGCATTTAACTGGAACCATTTACCGTGGCCAATATGGCCAATGATTGGCTGGGGCATTGGCCTTGCATTTCATTTTGCCGGGGCCTATATTTTTCCCAAAGCAAATTCTGTAGAAAGAGAATATGAAAAATTAAAAAATCAACAAAAAAATAAATAATAAAATCAATCACCGCTAATATCTTCCAGTTCCCTCTCCTTTGGAGAGGGGTTGGGGTAAGGCCAAACTTAAAACAAATGAAAAAATTATTTCTTCTTGCCGTAGTTTCTTTTTTAGCAACAGTATCATTTGCACAAAGCGAAAAATACCTGGCATCTATGAGAGCTAATATTGCTGCCATTGATACCAGCTTTAAAAACCCGGCAAATCTTTTAGATCTGGCAAATAAATTTGAACGTATTGCTACCGCCGAAAAAACACAATGGCTTGCATATTATTATGCTGCATTGTGCCAGGTAAATTATACTTACATGGAACAAGACAAATCTAAAATTGATGCCATTGCTGATAAAGCAACAGAGTTGATTGATAAAGCAGATGCATTGCAACCCAACAACTCAGAAATAAGTTGTTTAAAAAGTATGATAGCCAGTGCACACATGATGGTGAATCCTATGCAGCGTTTTATGGAGTATGGACAGGAAGCACAAACATTTATTGATGCTGCCATGCAACAGGACCCAACAAACCCAAGACCAGAATATTTAAAAGGACAGGGTTTAAAATATACGCCTGAACAGTTTGGCGGCGGTTGCGTAACAGCAAAACCGGTTTTACAATCATCGCTTGATAAGTTCAATAAATTTAATCCCGCAAGCGATATTCATCCTAACTGGGGAAAGAAGAGAGTGGAGACATTAATAAGTGAATGTAAATAACAATTTTTGTTTTGGGGTATCCCTTTCAATGTCCCAAAGCAAACCTGCCACAGGGTTCTGCGGCAAAGCCAAAACTCAAAACGCTTTTATATGGAACCAGAAAACTTTTCACCAAAAGAAAGCCTGTTGTTAATCGACAGCATGATTAATAGAGCAAAAAACCGTTTTACCGAAAACGGATTTTTGTATTTATTATGGGGCTGGACAATATTTGCCTGTGCAATTTTTCATTTTGTGGTTGTTAAACTAAACCTGTTTAAACATCCCGAATGGGTTTGGACAATCACCTGGGCGGTAGTGATCTTCCAAATCATTTATCTGGTAAAAGCAAAGAAAAAAGAAAAGGTAAAAACTTACAGCGATGGTATTATTGATGCTATCTGGATTTGTTTTGGAATTTGCATGTTAGTACTCACAATTGTTATGGGGCGTTTTAATTTGTGGATATACATAAACTCGCTGGTGTTGGTGTTTTATGGCATACCAACATTTTTATCGGGCTTTGTTCTGCGGTTTACACCATTAAAATTAGGGGGTATAGCCTGCTGGCTACTGGCAATAGCATCCACATTTGTTACCCCGGTTTATTATTTAATTCTTTTAGCAGTAGCAGTACTTATTGCCTGGATAATTCCGGGATATCTGCTTAGAAAAAAATTCAAAAATCAAAACTAACATGGAAAACGATCAATCACTTTCAAAAGAAAAAAGCTTGGAGATTATACAGCAAATGATAAACCAGGCTAAAAGTAATATTACTGATAATGGACTGGGCTGGCTGCTTTGGGGTACCATGATATTTTTGGCTTCTCTTTTAACCTATTTTTTTATTTATACTAATGCAGATAATATTTTTTTAGGTTGGAATTTTTTTGGCATTATCACGATTGTTTTGTTGAGCTACGAATTTTTTAAACCAAAGAAAAAAAAGGTAAGAACTTATGTAGATGATTTACTAAGACTGGTTGATATTGGATTTACAATCTGCCTTTTTACAGTTATTTTCTCTATAAATTTTGCGGTAAACCCCAATGCAGGCTTTGGCTTTTTTCTGATGATTTTTGCTTTTCAGATGTTGTTAAAAGGCGGAGCGGTAAAATCACGACCATTAATGATAGGCGCTGCGGTAAATTGGGCAAGCGCCATTGCTATGTTTATCAATAAAGATTTTAAGTATGATATGTTGATTATGGCAGCCGCTGTTTTAATTGGTTATATCATTCCGGGATTATTATTATGGCTGGAATACAGAAAATTAAATAACGGCCAAAAAAATTAATACCCGTTTTAACATGGAATTCAAAGAACTCGATCCCATATTACACTCCCAACTCAGGCTTGCTGTGGTAAGTCTGCTTATTAGTGTACGTGAGGCTGAGTTTACTTTTTTAAAAGAAAAAACAAACTCAACGGCAGGCAACCTGAGTGTACAAATCAATAAACTAAAAGATGCCGGTTATATAGAAGTAACAAAACAGTTCAGCAATAATTATCCGCAAACCATCTGCAAAATCACCAAAAAAGGTATTGAATCTTTTGAGGCTTATGTAAATGCATTGCAGAGTTACATGAACCCGGGAGCAGAATAATTCCTTAAAAATTTATTTTTAAACTTTTTAGATGCTTATCCGTTTTACCTTTGGAGCCACAAGCGGACATTAAAATTATACTGTCAGCCTGAGCTTGTGAAAGGCGGTGAAACAATAGCACCGGTTTCGATAAGCTCAACCTGACAGCTTTTATTAAGTAGATATAATGTCTGATTGGTTTAATATAACGGTACATGTCATCAATTATAAAAGTTAATAACCTTTCCAAGCAATTTAAAGATATCCATGCGGTAGACGATCTTTCTTTCACAGTTGAAGAAGGAGACGTTTATGGTTTTTTAGGACAAAATGGCGCCGGTAAATCTACCAGCATACGCATGTTGCTTACGCTGATAAAGCCTACAGCAGGCAGCATCAGTATTTTTGGAAAAGACCTCTCAACACACCGGCACGATATTTTAAAACAAGTTGGTGCCGTAATTGAAAAGCCTGACTTATATAAATATTTATCGGCCTACGACAATCTGGCCATTTTTGCAAAGTTGAGCGGCATTAAGCCTGATAAATCAGTGCTGATGGAGCAATTAAAAATGGTTGGGCTTGATGAAAGAGCCAGCAGCAAAGTAAAAACCTTTAGCCAGGGTATGAAGCAAAGATTGGGTATTGCAGTTGCTCTGGTACATAATCCAAGATTGATCGTTTTAGATGAACCCACCAACGGTCTTGATCCGCAGGGTATTGCTGATATGCGAAAGCTGATTTTACATTTAAGCCGGGAGATGGGAAAAACCATTGTTGTATCCTCACACTTATTAAGCGAAATTGAGTTGGTTGCAAACCGAATGATTATCATTCACAAAGGAAAAAAAATTGTGGAGGGTAAGGTGGCAGAATTGCTTGATCCTTCAAAGTCGCTGGTGCAAATTGAAACAACGAATGATGTGGAAGCAAGACAAAAATTATTGCAGACAAAGTGGGCGGGCTTATTGCATGATAATGCCGATAACCTGCAACTTAAAATGAATAAAGAAGACGTGCCGCAGTTGATTGCAGATATGGTATCACTGCAGGTGCCCGTTCTTTCAGTAGATCCAATGCATTCACTAGAGGATTATTTTCTTTCATTAACAACCCAGCCAGGCCATGTGGAATCTCTTGCAAATTGAACTGTTTAAAATATTTAAGAAACCAAGAACTTACCTGGCATTTGCCATTATTGCTGCGTTTATTTTTTTAATTCAGCTTGGGTTATTGGTAAATGGTAAAGACTGGATGAAATTTATGTTGGGCTCTTTGGATGAGACCATGAATATTGATTATAACAAACTGGTTAATGGTTACGCTGTTTGTTTTTTTGTTTTGAATTTACTGCTGGTCCATGTGCCAATACTGGTTGCACTGGTTGCCGGTGATGTGGTTTCGGGAGAAGCAAGTATGGGTACATTAAGATTGTTAGCCGCAAAACCGGTAAGCCGTACACAAATAATACTGGCTAAATATCTGGCCACTGCCGTGTATGTTTTTGCTTTGCTTTTGTGGATAGCTGTAATCTCTTTAGTGATTAGTATTGCTGTGTTTGGTGAAAATGATTTGGTGGTTGCAAAAACAAATGGCTTGCAACTGATAGAGTCAAGCGATGTATTGTGGCGATAT
>JAYUZB010000156.1:0-5035 GCA_043752185.1 Chitinophagaceae bacterium | reverse complement strand
TGCAGGGTTAAGTTCATTTTCCAGTTTGCTGCTGCAATTTGTTTACGCATATAATTTTCTTTTTAAAATAATTTGTAAATATCTGTCAAAATTTGTTTTTCCCTGTCGGAAATTGTTAAGCCTTTCAGTTTTTTCCAATTGTCAATATCAACAAGTGCTTTATTCAGTTTGTATTTTGTTATACCATCAACACCCCAGGAAAAGTTAGCAATAAACTTTGGCGTAAGCCCGGCGGCAAATACATTACAACAAATACCAACCATCGTACCGGTGTTGAAAGAAGTGTTGATAGCTGCTTTGGAATAATCTCCCATCAATAACCCTCCCTTATTACCTACGCTCATTTCTTTTTGATCTGCATCAACCCAGTATTTTACTTCACCTGCAGTATTTTTCACATTGCTGTTGCTGGTGCCGGCACCCAGGTTACACCATTCGCCTATAACACTATCACCCAAATATCCGTCGTGTGCCTTGTTGCTAAATCCAAATAAAACCGAATTTTTTACTTCCCCGGCAACTGTACAAAACGGTCCAACAGTTGTAGCTCCATAAATTTTGGCACCCATTTTAACCACGGCACCCTCGCAAATGGCAACCGGGCCCCTTAAAAAACTGCCCTCCATTACAATGGCATTTCGGCCAATATAGATGGGGCCGTTGGTGGCATTTAAAATACAATGCTCAACCTTCGCTCCTGGTTCAACAAATATCTGTGCAGGCTTTATCAGTTTATTGGTTTTAGAAATGGCTTTACTTTTTCGGCCGGCTGTTATCAAGGCAAAATCTTCCCGCAAAGCCCAATCGTTCATTTGAAATATTTGCCAGGGATAATGAATTGCTTTCACGTCTTCTTTGACTTCTACCGACTTACTAATTTTTATCTTATGCAACCCCAATACTTCTTTACTTGAAAATTTAAACGCAATCCCACCTTCTTTGCCCGAGGTAAGAAACTCTCCGTTATTCAGTTTTTTTATTTTGCTGATGATTGCTTTGGTTGGCAATACATTGGCATGAACCAACAAATAGTTATCATCGCCAATGCGCTTTTCAATTTTTACAGATTGTGCATCATCCAGGTAATTGTCTTCCCATTTATTGGCAGAAGGAATTTTTAAATATTTTTCCCATTTCTCCCGAATGGTTAAAATGCCTATACGGATATCCTGTATGTGGCGTATGTATGTAAAAGGATGAAGATTTTCCGGCCTGCAGTACTCTTCTGTAAAGATGATCTTTTGCATGTGGTAAAAATAAGTAAAATAAAAATCCCCCCGGAGAACCGAAGGGACTTAAAGTATAGCCATGAAAAACAAACTTTAAATAAAGATAATAATCTCTATTAAATTATTTTGCCTTTTTTTCGTACCGCTTGTTGAATTTATCAATTCTACCTGCAGTATCTACCAGTACGTTTTTACCGGTGTAAAAAGGATGAGAAGTATTTGAAATCTCCAGTTTAATTACCGGATACTCGTTACCATCTTCGTAAGTTACTGTTTCTTTTGATACAGCTGTTGAACGGCTTAAAAACTGAGTACCATTACTCATATCTTTAAAAACTACCAACCTGTAATTTCCCGGGTGAATTCCTTGTTTCATAATTTAAAAGTTTTGTGCACGGGTTTTGCCGTACTATTTATAAGAAAGTGGCAAAACTAGGGTTTTTTATTCAATTTTAAGTGTTGAAACATTAAAAAAAACGGCAAATCAGCTCTTCATATTGATATATTGCAGGGCAATTCCCACATTCCAGCTTTTGGAGGCCTGAATCACCTCCTGCAGATCATCTATTTTTTTGCCCGTTACCCGTATAATGTCATCCATGATGGCCACCTGCACTTTCAGGCCGCTATCTTTAATAATCTTAACTATCTTCTTGGCATCTTCCTGCTTAATACCATTTCTTACGGGTACCTCTTTTTTTGTCACTTTTCCACTGGGATAAGGCTCTTTACTCAGGTCATACACTTCTGCTGCCAGCCCCTGTTTCATACTACGGCTTATCAGCACATCAATAATTTGCTGAATTTTCATATCACTGTCAGCCTCAAGGTTTACTTTAAAATCTTTTTTATTCAGATCAATCACTACGTGAGATCCCTTAAAATCGAAACGATTGGTAATTTCTTTACTTACTGTGTTGATGGCATTATCCAGTGTTTGCAAATCAACTTTACTTACAAGGTCAAATGAAGGCATATCAATTATTTTTTTCAAAAATATTGAATTAATACTGAACTTGAAAATGCCGGATACCGAATGTTTCTACAATTTGAGCACACATTCCATATCCGGCAATCTTTTATTTAGTATTCGTCTTAGTTGCCGCTTTTCACCCTGTTTTGCTCATCACTGGCTCCGCTGTTTCTTTTGCTGCTGCTTGCTTTAAGTTTTCCTTTATTAAAACGGTAGGTAAAGGTCAGGCTCGCTGCACGGCTGTCGTTTACATTTCTAAAATTTGCATCCACTGTGCCGTACTTACTGTATCCTTTAAAAACGCCGCCTGCAAAAATATCACGTACGTTCAGGCGTATACTTCCCTGGTTTTTTAATACCTGTTTACTGAATCCTGCATTTACCTGTGCCATTTGTTTGATGTAGATCACACCTTCCAGGCTTTTGGTTCGGTAGAATCCACTTAATTCTGCAGCCCATCCTTTGCCAAATTTAAATTGCTGCTGCAATTGCATCATAAATGTGGTAACGCCTAATGATATCTGTTCGTTATTCACTAATCCTTTAAAATGATTGTTGTATACATTGGCATAAATATTACCACTCCACCATTTGGTAATTGATTTGTTGGCTGTAACTTCTAAACCAATCTGTTTTGCGCTTGCAATGTTTGCTTTTTTGATATAGGTTTCATTGGTCTGGTCATTTTGTTCCAGCACCTGCTGAATAATATTATTGGTGGCAGTATAGTTTACTGTTGTTGTTAAAAAACCTTTGTAAGTGTGACTCAGTTCAATATTATGCGAAAACTGCGGACTTATGTTTGGATTACCCTGTTCAAAAGTATACCTGTCTAAAAAGTGAACAAAAGGGTTCATGTCCTCGTAATCAGGCCTTTTAATTCTGCGGCCGTAATTAATAACAAACTGATTTTTTTCGTTGGCAGTGTATTGCAGGTAAACCGTAGGGAATAACTGCGTATAAGATCTTTTAAATTTCGTTTCTGTGTAAACAAATTTATCTTGGGCGGCATCATATGTGTAGCCTTTTGAAATACCATTCGAATTTGTATTCTCAACCCTTAATCCAAGCTGTGCACTCAATTTTTTACCTAACGGCCTGTTGTAATTTACATAAGCTGCATTAATATTCTCATCATAAATAAAATGGTTGCTGCGGGCACTGTCTAAAACTGAATAACCAGTTTTCAAGCTATCGTACCGGGCATTGTTATCATTGTTTACAAAACTGGTTTTAAAGCCTGCTTCAAACTTCGCATCTTTTTTTAAGGGTAAAGTATAATCAACTTTACCGCTGTAAATTTTTATATTGGTAGGCAATGTTCCGTTTAAAACATCGGGCGCCTGCTTAAGGTTGCCCATATTATCGTAGTAAGAACTGGTGAGGGGTTGCGCACTGGTTGCATTATATTGAATGAAATCCAGATCGGCTGAAAGCTCCTGCCCTGCTGTATCAAGCTTGGTTTTGAAATTAACATTAGAGCTGAAGTTTTTCCACTTTTCTTCATTTTCTGTGTATGAAATTATTTGCTCCCTTAAGCTTCCATCAGGATTATTAATAAAAGTGTTTGAGCTGCTTTGCCACAAACTTGGATTATAAAATCCGTTTACTACAGCGCCCAGAGTTGTATTTTTTGAAATGGTAACGTCCATCCCAATTTTTGCGCTGTAATTATGGCTTTGGTTTTCCATTTCTGTATTCTGATCAAAGATTGAGGTAATTGCTTTTGTATTTACATCACGCATGTTTCTGATAATATAAAGCTCCTGTGCACGATGATTACGGTTGTAATTAAAGTTGCTGAAGAAATTTACTTTTTTGTTGCGGTAGTTAAAACTTACAGCCTCGTTAAAGCGGGCATACCTTCCTTGTGTGTAGCCGGTGGTAACACTTCCGTTGTAACCAAACATTTTGTTCTTTTTGGTTTTAATATTGATAACGCCAGCATTACCAGCTGCATCATATTTTGCCGGCGGGTTCGTCATTATTTCAATTTGCTCAAGTTGGCTTGCTGTCATATTACGCAGCATATTTGCCAGGTCCGGACCGCTTAAATAACTTGGGCGGCCATCCAGGTAAACAATAACACCGGCTTTGCCTTTCAGGCTGATGTTGCCGTCTTTATCAACAGAAATACCCGGCGATTTTTCCAATACTTCCAATGCAGTGCTGCCGGTATTGGTTATAGATGCATCAACATTAACAATGGTTCTGTCAAGCTTTCTTTCAATCAATGGCTTTTTAGAGGTAACCAATACTTCTTTCAGGTCTTTTTGAGTAGGTACCAATTGCAATACACCCACACTGGCTGATAAAGCATCGACTGTAATGTTGATCTTTGAGCTGTAGGTTTTTGTGTGGCCTATTGAAGTTGCCAAAACCAGGTAACTGCCCTCTTTTATATTTTCAAAAGAGAAATTACCGTCTTTGTCGGCTACGGCTACTTTTACTAAAGCCGAATCTTTGGCTTTTAAGAGAGAAACGGATGCGGCATCAATTATCTTTTGATTACCTCCGTCTTTGATACTTCCGGAAATTTTGCCTCCGGATTGGGCAAAGCTGGACAAGCCAATGGCTAGGACAGCCAGCAGG
The DNA here is from genome assembly GCA_043752185.1 of Chitinophagaceae bacterium. Classification (GTDB taxonomy): domain Bacteria; phylum Bacteroidota; class Bacteroidia; order Chitinophagales; family Chitinophagaceae; genus Ferruginibacter. Next base: position 241 of record JAYUZB010000156.1, on the reverse strand, counting down.
CTGAATAATTTTTTCATGACTATACTTTTTGTTTTTAACCCGAATGGCTGTCGGGCGTTTTTTTAAATAATCAGTTATATACTTTGATAACTACCTCACAAAAGTAAGTACTATGTGTTACATAGTACATTGTTTAATACTGAACGGTAGAATTTAAGGATAACTGGTTATTTCCCTATTTACGTTAAACAAAAGGAAAGGTTACAGTGAGAAAAAGAATTAAGGACCCAGACGCTAACTT
>JAYUZB010000155.1:0-12300 GCA_043752185.1 Chitinophagaceae bacterium | reverse complement strand
TTTACGTAACCAAACCCTTGGGTCGTAATTTTTTTTGTTGGGTTTATCATCTCCATCCGGGTTACCCAGCTGGCCTTGTAAATAGGCTTCGTTCTTTTTATAGTTTTCTAAAATGCCTTCCCAAAATGCCCATTGCAAATCGGTATCAATATTCATTTTTATAGCACCATAGCTAATGGCTTCCCTTATTTGATTTTGCGGAGAACCACTGCCACCATGGAATACAAAGAAAACTGGTTTTTCGCCTGTGTGCAGGTTTTTGGTAATATAATCCTGGCTGTTTTTTAAAATGATTGGTGTTAACTGCACATTACCCGATTTGTAAACACCATGCACATTGCCAAATGCTGCAGCCACGGTAAACAGTTTGCCAACCTTACTTAGTTCTGTGTATGAGTAAGCAACATGTTCGGGTTGCGTGTATAATTTAGCATTATCAATATCGCTGTTATCAACACCATCTTCTTCGCCACCTGTTACACCCAATTCAATTTCAATACTCATGCCCAGTGGCGCCATGCGTTTGTAAAATTCAACCGAAGTAGCAATGTTTTCTTCAATTGGCTCTTCCGACAGATCGAGCATATGAGAGCTGTATAATGGCTGTCCTTTCTCTTTGTAAAACTGTTCTCCTGCATCTATTAATCCGCTAACCCAGGGTAACCATTTTTTTGATGCATGATCAGTATGTAAAACAACCGGCACGCCGTAATATTTAGCCACGTTATGAATATGCAATGCACCCGAAACGCCTCCGGAAATATTGCCTTGTAATTTATCATTGGGCATTCCTTTACCGGCAATAAACTGAGCACCACCGTTGCTAAATTGAATAATAACCGGAGAATTTACTTTTGCAGCTGCTTCTAAAGTGGCATTGATGGTATTGGTGCCAATGGTGTTTACTGCGGGCAATGCAAACTCATTATCTTTTGCATCGTTATATAATGCCTCTAATTCGGCACCAAATAAAACGCCTGAACTGTATTTACTCATAAGTTATTATTTTTTACAAATGTAAGGAAGATGACGGATTAATTAATGCCCTGAATTTGAGCAATCAACTGCTTAAAATATCCCGGTGCTTGCAGCATTCTGCTTCCATACCAACTAAAGAATTCACCATCGGCCAAAATTATTTTTGTGCCAGGCAGTTGTTTGCTTAATTCATCAATATGTTTTTGTTTAAAAGGGTAGGGCTCGGAGGAGAGGAGAAGCAGTTGGCAGTTGGCAGTTGGCAAATCATCGATGTTGATTTGGGGGTATCTGGTTTTATTGGCGAATACATTTTCAAAACCACATTGCAGCAGCATATCATTTATAAAAGTATCGCCACCAACCGTCATGTATGGCTTTTGCCAAATTAGGTAAGCTGTTTTTATTGGGTGATTTATTTTTGGGAATGATTTAAAAGCTATGGTGATGTTGTTTATTAAATTAACCGCTTCTTCATTTTTACATGTTAGCTCACCAATGTTTGATATCATCTTTAATGCATCCTCAAAATTGTTTACATCGCTTAGCCAAACCGGGTAAGCTGCTGCAAGTGCCTCAATTTGTTCTTTTACGTTTTCTTCTTTATTGGCAATGATAAGGTCGGGTTGTAGCTGAAGTATTTTATCAATATTTACAGTTTTGGTGCCGCCAATTTTTTCTTTTGTTTTAAACCAGCTTTGTGGATGAACGCAAAACTTAGTGATACCAATAGTTTCGGCTTCAAGTCCAAGATCAAATAATAATTCTGTTTGAGAAGGAACCAGCGAAACAATTTTTTTTGGGAGATAATTAAGATCGGTTGTTTGCAGTAATATCATTTCCAAAATTAGCTATTAACAGAATAGTCATTACATAAAAAACTTCCACAAAAACATGTCTTAACAGGTTATTGTGGAAGTCAGATTTTTTAACCAGCTAAGCACGAGCCGGTTCACTCAGGACTTTGGGGCTGCTTTTCAAAGGGGGTTACCTTATATGTAGCATTTCCGTTAATAAATTTATCCTGGTTTCAGTGTTCTTCAATTTAGCCATCATCGCTTTTTAAGGCATAGGCAGGATATTGGTTTTTCTTTGGTTTTTCGGCCATCATCGCTTTTTACAGCATAAGCCAGGATATTGGTATTCTCGTTGGTTTTTTGCCATCATCGCTTTTAAGGGCATAGGCAGGATATTGGTTTTCATTACTTTTTGATCTGTTGGTTTTTCAATAAGAGAAAGATCTCAAAGCGTATATTGGTTTTTTAAAGAAATTTAAAAAGAAGTTGACTGATATTGGATTGTTTGTTGGTTCTTCACAAACATAGGATTGAATTCTTTGGTTTAATCAGGATGTTGGATAATGATTGATATTTAATTCCTATCAATCAACTTCTGACACAAAGATGCAACAGTTTAACATTCTGTTATAGAGCGATATTGCCCTTTTTTCGGGCTACTGTAATTACTACTGCACTCGTAGTAATCCAGTTTCTAACATAGAATAGTTACGTTTTTTGAATCGTAAAACTACGTACCTGGTATGATGAGAATTATGTATACAGTATCTGCTGTATTGATGAAATACAATACAGTATTGAATTTAAGGCCTACGTAGAATAACGGTACGCTTATTTGGTTAAACTTTGGATGATGTCGTATTTGGTAACAATATGAAAACTGCCACTTTCATCTCTGCTTAAAACGGCTCCGTTTTCTTTGGTTATAAAAGTACTTAAACGCTCAACGGGCGTTTCAAAAGCCACTTCGGGGTAGGCTTTTTCCATAACAGATTCAACCGTTTGGGTTTTAATATCGGGATTGCTTAAAATTTTGTTGAATAAACCGCTTGCAGATATAGCACCAACGCTGGTATCCTTATCCATCACCGGAATATTTTCGATATCGTATTTCTTCATCAGTTCAATAGCATCTGCAACGGTATCTTCCATTTTTAGGCTAATTAAACGTTGTGCACCACGGCCACCAACCAGGTCTTTAAAGGTTTTTACATCTAAAAAGCCTCTTTCCAGCATCCACTGGTCGTTGTATACCTTTCCCACATACCTACTGCCATGGTCATGAAATATTAATACTACTACATCATCTTTTTTCAATTTATCTTTTAACTGCATCATGCCCTGCAAACAACTACCAGCACTATATCCGCAAAACATACCTTCTTCCTTTGCAATGCGCCTGGCCATTACAGCCCCGTCTTTATCGGTAACTTTTGTAAACTCGTCAATCACACTCATATCGTAGTTGGCAGGTACAAAATCTTCTCCAAACCCTTCGCTTATGTAAGGGTAAACTTCCTTTTGATCCAGTTCGCCGGTTTCAAAATATTTTTTCAGCAAAGAGCCGTAACTGTCAATGGCCCATACTTTTATGTTAGGATTTTTTTCTTTTAAATATTTACCTGTTCCCACAATGGTACCGCCGGTGCCGGTAGCAACAACCAGGTGTGTTACTTTTCCTTCAGTCTGTTCCCAAATCTCTGGGCCGGTTTGTTCGAAGTGCGCCTGGCGGTTGGCTAAGTTATCGTATTGGTTTACATACCAGCTATTAGGAACTTCGGTAGCCAGGCGTTTTGAAACAGAATAATAACTGCGGGGATCTTCTGGCTCCACATTGGTTGGGCAAACAATTACTTCGGCGCCAACTGCTTTTAAAATATCAGCCTTTTCCTTTGATTGCTTATCAGTAGTTGTAAAAATGCACTTGTATCCTTTTACACAGGCTGCTAACGCAAGCCCCATACCAGTATTGCCACTTGTACCTTCAATAATTGTTCCGCCGGGTTTAATCTTTCCTTCCTGCTCGGCAACTTCAAGCATTTTTAATGCCATACGGTCTTTAATGCTGTTACCTGGATTAAAGTACTCAACTTTTGCCAACACAGTGCAGGGCAGATTTTTTGTAATGTTGTTTATTTTGATAAGAGGAGTGTTACCAATGGTTTCCAGTATATTATTTAGCCACATATAGTATCGTTATTTGCGGCAAAGGTAATTTTTTTAGTTAAAGTAGAAACGAATACAAAACAAAGTGAAAAGATGTATAAAAAAGCTTAATCATTTTAATGCAGAAAACAGTATTTCTTTTACTTAAATGATTATTTCAATTCCAATATTTCCATTGCTTTTTTTATTCCCTCATCACTTGTATTCATCACTTCAAAATAGCCTTCTGTACGCCATACCAGGCGGGCAATGGATGATTTGATTTGATTGGATAGGCTGGCCTTTTCTTTTGCCGAAGCCATATTAATATTGATTGAATCTTTTGCAGCAGCGTCAGTAAATTGTTTCCAGTTTTCTTCACTTAAATTAAAGTCCTTAATAAAATCACCCGTGGTTTTAAACGTTTTTAATAAAGCCTGATTTTGTAAATAAAAATTATAGGCAAAACTACTTATAGTACTCTTGTTGTAAATGGCAGCAGTATTTTTGCTAAAACCACTTGTATCTAAAGCAATAAAGTAATCGGGTGCAATGCCTCCTTTGGCATAAACAGTTTTGCCACCCCTGGTTTTATAAGCTTTACCGGTATTGTTTTTTACTGAATCGGTGTAAGTAGTTGTCGTATCATTAAACCGGTTGCTTATTTCATCGTAATAGGCTTTACCGCCTGTAGAATAAGGCCTTTGAATACTTCTGCCAATGGGTGTGTAATAACGGGCAATGGTAAGTCGCAATGCACTCTTATCACTCAAATCAAATTGTTCCTGTACTAGGCCCTTGCCAAAACTACGCCTGCCAACAATGGTTGCACGGTCCCAATCCTGCAGGGCGCCAATCAATATTTCGCTGGCACTGGCGGTGCCTTCATCAGCCAAAACAACCAATTGTCCTTTTTCAAACTGGCCATTGCGGCGGCAACGGTATTCTTTTTTATCAACGTGTTTTCCTTCGGTGTAGGTGATTAGTTTATCGCCATCTAAAAATTCGTCGGCTATTTCTACGGCCTGGTCTAAAACACCTCCGCCATTGCCTCTTAAATCAAGTATTAGTTTCTGCAAACCAGCTTTCTTTAATGGCTCCAGAGCTTCCATAAACTCACGATAAGTTACCGATGAGAATTTGTTCAATCTTATATAACCAATTTCTTTGGTCATCATGTAACTGGCATCCACACTTAACAGCGGAATGGCATCACGGGTAATAACAGCCTGCTTTGTAGCAGCATTGCGTAAATAAGTAATGGTAACTTTTGTGCCCCTTTCGCCACGGAGTTTTTTTCTGTAAGCATCAGCATCGGTTTTATTACCAGCCACCAGGCTGTCATCAATTTTAATAAATTTATCCCCGGTAACCAAACCCGCTTTAAAGCCCGGGCCATCTTTTAAAACATGAATTACGTTCAGTGTGTCGTTAAAAATGTTGAACTCAATACCGATACCGAAAAATTTACCGGCCAAATCTTCATTTGCCATTTGCAATTCTTCTGCAGGTATAAAAACAGAGTGGGGGTCTAATTTGCTTAACATGGCCTGTATTGCAGTGTCGGCAAGCTTATCCATCTCTACATCATCTACGTAACGGTTTTTTATCAGGTCCATTATTTCCTGTACCGGCCGGCGCTTTTCGGCAAAAAAGAAACTTTTGCCAGGCATATTGTCTCTCATTTTATAACCGAAGTACATACCAATGATCATTGTTATACTAAACAGCAGGGGCAGCCAAACCTGTATTTTTTTATTATTCATTTTGCGAAGATAGGAATAAGCCACAAGGGTAAAACAGCTTCAAGGGGTAAACCTTCTGCATTAAAGGTATCCGCAGGTTTTGAAAAGGGGTTTTATTATTTTGCTTATCCCTTGCAGCTACTAACTTGCAGCTTTATTATTAAAATGAATTAACTTCAAACCAAATAACGGTTTTAAATGGCAATTAAATTAATAGCAGATAGCGGCTCTACCAAAACAGAGTGGTGTTTAATGAACGGAAAATCGGTAAAAACCTTTTATACACAGGGATTAAGTCCTTATTTTCTTTCGGCTGAGCAAATAGAATATGTAATTAATGAAGAACTGAAAGGTAAGTTTAAGAAAATAGAGCCCGACGAAATTTATTTTTATGGCACTGGTTGCAGCAATCCAGATAATGTGAAGCTGGTTAAAAAAGCGGTTCAAAAAGTATTCAACGATGCAAAAATATTTGTTGATCATGACCTGATGGGGGCAGCCAAAGCGCTTTGCGGACACGATAAAGGCATTGCCTGTATATTGGGCACAGGATCAAATTCATGTTATTATAATGGAAAAAAGATAGTTAAAAACAGTCCGGGGCTGGGTTATGTATTGGGCGATGAGGGAAGTGGTGCTTATATGGGCAGAAAAGTAATTCAGTATTTTTTATACAAAACATTTGATGAAGACCTGATGGACCGCTTTAATGCAAAGTACAATACCAACAGCGATGAAATACTGAGTGCAGTTTATAAAAAGCCTTTGCCCAATCGTTACCTGGCTGCCTTTACCGATTTTTTAGTGGAGAACCGGGGCCATTATATGATTGAGAATATTATTGAAGATAGTTTTAATGATTTCTTTTTTAACCATGTATATAAATACCGTGAAAGCTGGACAATGCCCATCAATTTTACCGGTAGTGTTGCTTTTGGTTTTAAAGATGTTTTAAAAGATATGTGCAGTTCGTTTGAATTGCAATTGGGAAAAGTAATAAAAAAACCTATGGATGGGTTGATCAAATTTCATCAGTAAAAAATGGCGTTTAACAGAATAACAGAATCAGAATCAAATTACAGGCATTTGGAAAAAATGTCGGTTAAAGATTTATTAATCAATATTAATAAAGAAGACAGCCTGGTGCCGGCAGCCGTTGAAAAAGCCATCCCGCAAATTGATCAGCTGGTTCAGGTAATTGCAGATAAAATGCTGGCTGGTGGCCGGCTTTTTTATATTGGCGCAGGTACAAGCGGGCGGCTGGGTGTTGTAGATGCCAGTGAATGTCCGCCTACATACGGCGTTCCATATGGATTGGTTATTGCCATTATTGCCGGTGGGCAAAAAGCTATTACCGAAGCAGTAGAATTTGCAGAAGATGATATAGAGCAGGGCTGGCTTGATTTGCAGGAGCATGATGTTAATGAAAAAGATGTGGTGATTGGAATAGCTGCCGGCGGAACCACCCCCTATGTAATTGCCTCAATGGAAAAATGCAAAGCAAATAATATTATAACAGGTAGCATTTCCTGTAACCCGGATTCACCGCTGAGTGCTGCCGCAGATTACCCTATTGAAGCCGTGGTTGGGCCGGAATTTGTTACCGGCAGTACCCGTATGAAAAGCGGCACGGCACAAAAACTGATCCTGAATATGATCTCTACCTCTGTAATGGTACTGTTGGGAAGGGTAGAAGACAATAAAATGGTGAACATGCAATTGACCAATGAAAAACTGGTTGACAGGGGTGTAAAAATGTTGATGGAAAAAATGCAGTCCGATGATTATGAAGCTGCAAAAACTTTGCTGCTACAATCGGGCAGCGTTAAAAAATCCTTAGATAATAACCATTCATAAAAAAACCTTGGAAGATTTATGTAATTTGACTAATTTACGTATCAATTAACTAATTAAAACTCCTCTTATGAACATTAAATTTTTACTTTCAACAGCTTTTATTGCAGCAAGCCTCTCTGTTTCGGCGCAGGATGCTAACAAAACCTTCGCAATAACCGGCGATGGTAATCATGATTTCATGTGGATGAATATTCGCCAGGTAGATATTACTACCGGCAAAATTGTTACTGATGTTTACCAAAGAGACAAAACAACCTTTGTAATGAAGGATGCCGATTCAAAAACACAGTCGGCTGCACACAGAGCTCCAACCGAAACGATGGTTGCTGCAGCAGCATACGACAAAAATCAAAACAAATTATTTTTTACGCCCATGAGGGTTGGTGAATTACGCTGGCTCGACCTGAATGCAAAAGGCAGCGAACAGAAATATTATACGGTTACTTCTACGCTTTTAAATACCGATAAGGAGCTGTACAATGAAGCCAATCAGTTTTCACGTATGGTAATTGGTGCCGATGGCAATGGTTATGCATTAACCAATGATGCCAGCCGTTTGGTAAAATTTACAACCGGTAAAAAAGTAACCATTACCGATCTGGGCCCAGTGATTGATGATGAATCAAACAAAACCGTATCAGTTAAAAACAAATGCACCAGCTGGGGCGGCGATATGATTGCCGATGCGTACAATAAATTATACATCATCTCTGCAAATCATTATGTATTTGTACTTGATGTAGAAACCAGGGTGGCAAAACAAATTGGATACATTACTGGTTTACCTGCTGCTTTTAGCACCAATGGAGCTGCGGTTGACAAAGATGGTAATGTTGTTGTAGCAAGTGCAAACACATTTGCCGGGTACTACAAATTTTCTTTAAAAGATTTTGTTGCTACTCTAATTGAAGGATCGGATATGGTTTACAATGCATCAGATTTGGCTAACGGAAACCTATTATATAAAAAAGAAGCAGATGCTGCTAAAACTTATGCTGTGGTTGATTTTAAGCCTGTAGTTCCGGTATTAACCAACGAAGCTCATATCTACCCTAACCCGGTTACCAACAGCGAATTCAAAATTTATTTTGAAGGCCAGCAGGCTGGTAAATACAATGTTACTATTACTGATCTTTCGGGCAAGTCTTTAATGAACAGGATTGTAACAGTTGGCAACGCAAAGGCACAGGTTGAAACAGTACAATTAAACAGAGCTTTTGCAAAAGGGATGTACATGGTTAAAGTAACAGATGCAAACAATAAATTTATTTTTACAGAAAGAATTGTAGTTCAATAAAATATTACGGTTATTAAGTCTAAGGGGTTGCCAGGTTTGGCAACCCTCTTTTTTTAACCGCAGATTGAAAATGATTGTAATGGTCTCGTTGATTTGTTTGAAATTTGTACTTATCAGCTCAATCAAAAAAAATATTTAATCAGCGATTCGATTTATGCAGGATATAGAACCTTACTACAACTGGCGCCATTTATACATAGCCGAAGAAGATCCGCTTTCTCCCTTTTACCGGCGCACATACAGCGAGTTTGAATTCTCCAACACCGTTTATAATTATTATATCCATCCTCAGTGGGACGAATTTGGATCCCGAACATTATACATGAAAATTTTGTTTGTAGATTATGAACAAAACTTTTCCATTATAGAATTACTGGGCGAATGGAATGATGCGATAGAAAATGATATCATGACCCTGCGCAGAGATATTACGGATATTATGTTTGCACGTGGAATTAACAAGTTTATCCTGATAGCAGAAAATGTATTGAACTTCCATAGCAGCGATGATAGTTATTACCAGGACTGGCATGAACAACTGGAAGATAAAGGCGGCTGGGTTGTAATACTGGATATGCCAAAGCAAAGCCAGTACGACTTTGTGCAGGCCAGGTTGCATTATTATTTAGAGCTTATGGATTTTCCGCAATGGCGCACCTTAAAGCCCGAATTGGTGTTTGAACAAATTGATGATAAAATGATAAAAAGAATAAACAGCTAAAGAAACAATGAAAATACCAGCTGTGTATTAGCATAAAACTTTCACTTAAATACTGTTTTTGCTTCATCCTGTCGTATTTTTGTAATCCAAATCAAACTCTAACTCTTTCAATATGACCTGGAAACACTTTTTCACTTCTTCCATTGGAAAGAAATTAATTATGGGCCTTACAGGTCTTTTTTTAATTACATTTTTAATCGTTCATGTTGGCGTAAACTCCTGCATTTTTGTAAATGATGGCGGCGAAACTTTCAATAAAGCAGCCCATTTCATGAGCCATAACTGGATATTACGCATTATGGAAGTTGGATTATTTGCAGGCCTTTTGCTGCATATTATACAGGGTCTTATATTATGGAGACAAAACGCCACTGCCAGGCCGGTAAAGTATTCGGTTAATGCCGCAAATAATAACAGTAAATGGTATAGCCGGTCAATGGGTTTATTGGGTACGCTGCTTCTATTCTTTTTAGTAATCCATGTTTCTAAGTTTTTTGTTGATACCAAAATAGCATTGTATGCAGATGGTGGCGCCAATGATGCCAGTCATAACCTTTACAATGAAATGAAAGAAGAGTTTCAAACCTGGTGGATTGTTGTTATTTATGTACTGGGTGTTATTTCGCTGTTCTGGCATTTACTTCATGGTTTCCAGAGTGCATTTCAAACATTGGGTATCAATCATAAAAGATATACGCCGATCATTAAAGCAATTGGTGTAGGCTATACCATCATCGTTTGTATATTATTTGCTTTAATGCCCATCTCTTTTTACATGGGATGGATTGATTAAACTGAATAAGAATATCTGATTACTAATCTACTAATTAACTATACAAAATGTCTTTAGATTCAAAAATACCACAAGGCGAAATGGATAAAAAGTGGACCGATTATAAGGGCCATGTAAAACTCGTCAATCCTGCCAATAAGCGTAAGCTGGAAATAATTGTTGTTGGTACCGGCCTCGCCGGAGCCTCTGCAGCAGCGTCTTTGGGCGAGATGGGTTATAAAGTAAAAGCATTTTGTTTTCAGGACAGTCCACGCCGGGCACACAGTATTGCGGCGCAGGGAGGTATTAATGCAGCAAAGAATTATCAGAACGACGGTGACTCTGTTTTCCGTTTATTTTACGATACCGTTAAAGGCGGAGATTATCGTGCAAGAGAAGCTAACGTTCATCGCCTGGCCGAAGTAAGTGCAGCTATAATTGATCAATGTGTAGCTCAGGGTGTTCCTTTTGCAAGAGAATACGGCGGCTTATTAAGCAACCGTAGTTTTGGTGGTACACAAGTGCAGCGTACATTTTATGCTGCCGGACAAACCGGACAACAATTATTGTTGGGAGCATACAGTGCTTTAGAAAGACAGATTGCTTTGGGTAATGTAACCATGTACAATCGTCATGAAATGCTTGATATTGTAAAGATTGATGGTAAGGCAAGAGGCATTGTAGCAAGAGATTTGGTTAACGGAAATTTAGAAAGACATTTTGGCCATGCTGTTTTATTATGCACCGGTGGATATGGTAACGTATTTTATTTAAGTACCAATGCAATGGGCAGTAATGTTACTGCAGCTTGGAAGGCACATAAACAAGGTGCTTATTTTGGTAACCCATGTTTTACACAAATTCACCCAACCTGTATACCAGTAAGTGGCGATTATCAAAGTAAATTAACATTGATGAGCGAAAGCTTACGCAATGATGGAAGAATTTGGGTGCCTAAACAAAAAGATGATAACCGCAAAGCGGTGGATATACCAGAAGAAGAAAGAGATTACTATTTAGAGCGCCGTTATCCTGCATTTGGTAACCTGGTTCCCCGTGATGTGGCATCAAGAGCTGCTAAAGAAAGATGCGATGAAGGTTACGGTGTGGGTACAACCAAGCTCGCTGTTTATTTAGATTATGCAGATGCTATAAAACGCTATGGAAAAATTGAGGCAGGCAAAACAGGAAATCACAATGCCGATGAAGCAACTATTATAGCACTTGGCAAAGCTGTGGTTAAAGAAAAATATGGTAACCTGTTTGATATGTATGAAAAGATAACCGGCGAAAATCCGTATGAAATGCCGATGAGAATTTATCCTGCGGTACATTATGTAATGGGTGGATTGTGGGTGGATTATGAATTAAAAACTACTGTTGATGGTTTATATGCCTTAGGTGAAGCTAATTTCAGCGATCACGGTGCAAACCGTTTGGGTGCAAGTGCTTTAATGCAAGGCCTTGCCGATGGTTACTTTGTTATTCCTTATACATTGGGTAATTATTTAGCAGATGATATCCGTACAGCATCCATTCCAACTTCACATCCTGCTTTCGAAGAAGCCGAGAAAAAGGTTAGCGACAGGATTGATACGCTGATGAATATAAAAGGAAAACAAACCGTAGAAAGTTTTCATAAACGTTTGGGAAAGATCATGTGGGATAAATGTGGTATGGCCCGTAATGCACAAGGATTGCAGGAAGCAATTACTGAAATACAAGCATTGAAAAAAGAATTCTGGAGCGATGTGAAAATACCCGGCGACATTAATGAAATGAATCCTGAGTTGGATAAAGCCGGCAGGGTTGCGGATTTTATTGAATTGGGTGAGTTGATGTGTAAAGATGCACTGGATAGAAATGAAAGTTGCGGTGGCCATTTCAGGGAAGAATCGCAAACTGAAGATGGAGAAGCAAAACGTGATGATGATAATTACAGTTTTGTATCGGCATGGGAATATAAAGGAGAAAGCGATTGGCAATTAAAT
>JAYUZB010000154.1:0-12421 GCA_043752185.1 Chitinophagaceae bacterium | reverse complement strand
TTGCTTTGCAGCAAGTGCTGTTGCCACTTCTGCATTTTCTTTGCCTGCAACGGTTTCAATATTTAACAGCAACGGATGTAATGCAAAGGCAGATATGGCTGAATAAGGGTAAGAATCTTTCCAACTGTACGTTGCCGTGGTATCGTTAACCGGCAACAACTGTATCATTTTAAGGCCGGTTGTTTTTGCCCAATCTACCAGTAGTTTAAGATCAGCAAACTCGCCGGTGCCAAAATTTTTTTTGCTACGCAAACTAAAAACCGGAATGGCCACGCCCGCCGCTTTCCAGTTTACATTGTTCAGTTTTGCAAATCCATCGTGTAATACAGTAAATGCATCTGCGCCATCCTCGTTCAGCAATAACCGGTTATTTCCGTCTTCAAACCTGATAAATTTTTTATCGGTGTTGTTATAAATTCCATATTTGTAGCCCACTGGAAAAACAGCTTTGCCCTGATCAAGTTGAATCGTCCACCAGGTATCTTTTTTGCTGAGGAGTAAAACTTTTTCTTTATCCCAGTCATTAAAAACATCGCCCGATCCGCTGATGCATATGATTTCATCATCTTTAAGCAACGGTGCTTTTACTTTAAATTGATGTGATGTTTTTGCCAACTTTTTTACAGCAGTTTCTTTTACAGTCTTGCGTTTAAGTAAAACATCGGAAAAAGGTGCAGTAAAAAAAGCATTTTCATACTCACCGGCATAGTTCCAGGTGTCGTAAGCTACAATTTTTGATGCTTTTGTTTTATTCAGCTCTATAATACGGTCGTTTCCAAACTCGGTAAACAAATCTCCATTTTCATCCTTCAACATATACTTGTAACAAACAGGTTCATTCATATCTTTAGGATCAACCTCTGCACTGCCATGCCATAACTGGTCGTTCAGGTAGGTAAGTGCAAAGGGTTTTGTACTATCATCATTACCCAATACGGATATATTACCCGAAACAAAAATTGCCTGGCCAAACTTGGTTGAATAGCGTAAATAAAAATGTAAAATCATCCGAATGGGTTAAGAGGCGGCAATATAACACTTTACAGAAAAAATTTAACATCAAATTTGTAAAATGCGCCAGATAAAAAGTTCTGTCTTATATTTGCCAAAAATAATTAAAATGGAAACAACCAAAAAAAGAACGGGCCTCTACTGGATATTATTTTTACTTTCTGTTGTGTTATTCTTTGTAATATTATACTCACCATACGGTTCATGGGTTTCGATGGTGCTGCCTTTCAATGTTACGTTTTTTGCACTGGCGCTTGATTTAATGTAAACTTTATCAAAAACTTTATATGCCATTCGCCCTGCGGCGGATGGCTTTTTAATTGGCAATAATAAAATCGGGGCGGCTTATAAAACTGCTTCTGAATCTGAAACGGATATTGCTGTTTACTTCTATCTTCCACCCCTGCATATCGCCATTTACTCTCGGAAACCAGTACCCCCGTAGTTCTATAGTACCAAATACCAGGTTTTCATTACGGGTACGTACCCCACCACCAAAAGCAGTAAAAATATCGCTTTGCTTTATATTTTGTTTGGTTGGTTTAAGTAAAATTGCATCTGCAAATGCAAAAGGGGCAAATCTAAAACCCAGTATCTTTTTGGTGTTGTAAAAAACCGTTTCGGCCTTTACGGTTGCCCTTAAATCTGAATTAAGCAATCCATTTCTGAAGTAAGGAAGCCCGAAACCGCTGTTTAAATACAATGGGGTATTTAAAACCGGGTTGGCTTGTGCAGTGATGCCGGCTGCAATAAATACCCTGTTAAACCAACTACTGCTTAGTTTACGCAGGCGTGTAAAATGATCTACATTAAATAAGAGGTCAATATCTTCAAACCGCTGGCGGTAAAAATAACCACCGGCCCTGAATGTAAAATTGCTGTAAAACCCTTTATTTTTAAAATTGGCAAAAGAAATATCTAAGCCGCTATAAGGCCGTTTTATTTTTTGTTTGTTTACATATCCGGCGGTAAGTGCTACGCTGAATCCTTCGGGAATATCTTCGTTACGTCCAAACCCGTAAATAAATTTTGTTTTGTAAAACACCTGTCTGAAAATATTTAGCGAAGCAAGTGCGCCAGTAAAATCGGTAAAAATAATATTAGCCCCTGTTTTATAAGCATCGGGTATAGCTTGATAAAACTGTTTAAAGCCCCGCAATGCAACAAATCGATGACGCCGTATTTCTTTGTTCTCGTATAAAGATCGCTTACTGTCAAGGCTATAACCAAACCAACCGTCTATAGTATAATAAGCATATTTTATGCTGTCTTTATACAATGCTTCGGTTTGGTAAACATTTCTGGTTCTTTGATAACTCCATTCAAGGGCGCCGGTACTGGGTATGTAAGGTGTTACCAGAGGTTTTTCCAGCCGGGTATAAAAAACAGTTTCCTGGTTCCGGCCACTGGTAAAAGCATATTTATAATCCTGATAGCCTGCAACAAAATCAATAAAAGAGCCACCAATATTGCGTCTTACCAGTTCGCCGCCAATCCCGTTTTGCGGAAATCTTTTCTGATCATGATAAAGACTAAACTGCAACCGGGTTCCACTGCCTAAAAAATTTTCTTCACTTACTTCACCTCTTCCTTCCTGAAGGCTGCCTATTAAAATTTTACCACCGATTGAAAAAACGTCTTTGGTTAAAACTACAACATCTACCGAATCGGTACTACCCTCTGCATACTCAACATATATCCTGGCATCCTTTATATAAATCAAGTCTCTTAAAAATCTTTCATTATCTGCCAGCAGGTATGGTGATAAACGATTGCCGGTTTTGAAAAAAAGGTTGCGCTCAATTACTTTGCTGGTTGTATTCTTATGAAAAAATTTACCAACCCTTACTGCAATACCACTTCCGATATGAGTGGTATCTTCAAAATCGTACTCAAAGCCAAGACTGATGGTTTCAATATTGCGGATAATTTTCCCTTTATATTTTAAAAAAGGATTTTCAATTTTTACCGGTGCTTCATCAGGCGGTGTAATGGAAATACTTCTGCCCAGTCTGCCCAGCAAACCACTTTTCTTGGCAAGAAAAAAAGTATCACTTTTAGCGGGGGTATCCTGTGCCAACAACGATTTATTAAAAAAAATAAGGGCCGAAAAAAAAAGCACAATATAGCAGCCCTGTTTAATCATGGGTAGGTTTACAAAATGTGTTAAAATGAAGGCTAAAGATATTGAAATACATGGAATATTATGTTAACGCTCCCTGCTACAAAACAAGTCAGGTACGATAAAGTAATTTCCACGGCGTCAACTCCTTAAAAACATCAATGCACTTTGATGGAGGTGAGGTGTATTATCTTTTTTACCGGCGGTGGGCACAGGCATATAAAGTCCCTCTCGGTTTTGTAATAACAAATATCAACCATTAGCCCTTCAATTTTAAATGAGGCATCCAGATTTTCAGGCGATTGGTATTGCCAGGTTGCGGTATCAGTAACCAATATCCAGCCTAAACCATCAACATTCGGGTCTCCGCCATAGTGTACCATGGCTGTTGTACAAATATCTGTAGATGATGTGTTTTCTTTCTTGCATGAAAGGATTGCTATAACAGCAATGCAAGCAACCAATATCAATTTTTTCATTGTATTCTATTTTTAATGTTATATAGGCAATAACCGGTCCATATATTGTTTTAGCTGATTTTAAATGGGGGCTGGCCTTGTGCAGTTTTTTAAAAAATGTACCCATTTACTAAACTTATTTAGAAAAAAACTATACATTGGTGCATGAATTTTAGTAATCGCTTTCTGTCGCTTACCATCGGGTTAGGTATAATTATTCTACTGTTTGTAATTACCAGCCTGTTTGATATTGTGATTGCGGTTTTCTATTCTCGTTTTTATTCTACTGCGGCATTTATCGTAACTTTTGGTGTAGGAGGCATTTTTGCGGGTGTATTCAGCTATTCATATGCGGTTGGATATGCGGCTGTTAAAAATAATTTTACCAGGTGGAGTGTGATCATATTGATATGGGTAACTGCTGCGTTATTCATTTATCCATTATCGGTTTTAGAAGGTGGTGAATACAGATCGGCATTTATATCTTTTGGTATAACACTGGCATTAACCACGCTGCTGTTTGTAAAAGGTAAAGTAGCATTATAGAAATATCAATTTGCTAAACCCTAAAACTAATTATGCCTTTAACCACACAAAACCTCGCTGCCGCAAAACTTAACTGGGACAAATTTGTAACCGATATCATCTTGCTGATATTGTATTTTATTTTGCTGGATCCCTTAATGGCATGGCAACTACAGCACCTGGCTTTATCCTGTAAAATTTTAATGCTGCTGAATATTCTTGCTGTTGGCCTGGGTTGCTATACTTTTTTTACGGCCTATGCAGATACAGATGCCATGGTAAAATATAAAAACTCCTTATCGCCGTTTGAAAGTGCTGTTATGGGCCTATCGGCATTTATAAGCTGCCTTGCATTTTTCTGGTGGCTGGTTCCTTTTGCAGCAGTAAAAAAAATGGGAGTAACTGAGACTGGTTTTATTCTGGGAGCAACTGCTTACTTCCTTACATTTATGGGTGTGGTAGCAGGTAGTGTTAATGATAAAAAAGTAAATAACATTTCCCAATCCAAGCTTTTGAAGCTATGCAATACTACAGTACTTATCGCCTTTTTCTTTTTTAGCTATGCTTTTTTACTGATGGCCATGCAACATTGGAAACCAGGTTTTATGGCAGCATCTTACCTTGCTATTATCTGTATGTTTATTTTTTATTTACCGCTGCGGTTCTTTCTATTACTACGTCCACCTTTTAATAAACTGGAGTATTTAAGTTTTATACTTTGCTTTGGATTTTTAATGATGAAGCTATTTGCAAAATTGTGATAAAAAAAAACAGAGGTAAAAAAACCTCTGTTAAATCAATTATTTATGCACCTGCCGTTACATCCTGTTTATTTTACCAGATTGCAATCAATCTTATTGCCGCAGGTATTACAACTTCTTGCCCCCACAATCAATGGGCCATATCTTCCTCCACCCACATACTCCTGCCAAAGCCTGGCATAGCCCGAGTAGCAGTCGTTCTCAAATTTGTAAACAATTTTAATATCAGGGTTTACATAACGTCTTAAAATAATCCCCAGGTCATTTTTTTCTGTAAGCCACAAGGAACCGGTATAATTGCCAACGGCAAATTTTAATAACGTCATACCGCCCGAAGGCAGGTCTCTCTTCAATATTGCGCTGATGTTTGCATTACTCAGCATCGGATCGCCGGTTTTATTGGGGTTCGAAAAATAATCGGGTAGTTTCGACAACCGGAAAGTATTTCTTCGCACAAGTTCATTGCCTGCCTCCCCGTTTTTTTTAAGCGTTTGTATGTCGTTGGAATTAAATTTAAATTTGAACTCATCTTTTACTTGGGGCCATTTTTCAAAGTCTTGACTTTTGCCCCAGCCATCAAAGGACTCTAAAAACAATCTTACCTGTATACTGTATTCTCCATCCTCTGGAAATGATGACTGGTTGACGATAAAATAAAGCGGCCCACCTGCAATATTGCTGGTAAAATCCTCCAGGCCACAAAGCGCACTGGTAGCAGCAGTTGGGCTTGGTAGTATATCAAAATTGAGATAGTTCTTTTTTACATCGTCTTCATTTTTTATCAGCAGGTATTCCCAGGAATTTTTAGAGCCTTGCTGTTCACCATTTTTATAAGAACATACCCAAAATCGCAGGTAATAATATTTTGTTTTTATGCTGCTCATTTTAAAAGCATCCAGCAGCGTCTGGTTATCAAGTTCTATACGGCCGTAAATAAAATCGCTCGATTTAAAGGAAGTTTTACTGCCATCATGATTGTTGGTAAATGGTTTATCGGAAAAATACATCTTTGCTCCGGGTATGGAGTTCATGGTTTCGTACTGGCTTTTAGCACTGATGGCAAAGCAGAGCAAACAAATGGTAAAAATAATTTTGTTCATAATTTTTATTTTTGGAATTACAAATCAATTAGGTTTTGTTTTCAGGATTTTCGAAATCATCTCAGATTACTTTTTAGTAAAGGGGTACCAAACCAGCAATAAATTTTTTTATGTGCTAAGATAATAAAATATTTTAAAGATAATATTATTCGTTGCTTTATATAAAAATCAGGCTACAACAATAATTGGCAACAGCAAAAATACCCTGCCCTACTTCGGTTTATTTTTTTTGAAATTAGTCTCTATCACAGTATTGGCTGCAGTTTCATTTTTTTTAAGTAGGGGTACGTCTTTTAATGTGAATATGAAAGTAAAGTCATCTTCGAGCTTAGGCCATTTTTCAACAACCTCTCTGGCACCATATACATCATACGACTCGTAGTAAAATTTTACAACAATCCTGTAATCTCCATCTTGCTTAAAATTATTTCCGTTAATCATGCCATATAAAGGTGCAGCATATAAACCTGCATCAAATCTTTCTATCCCCGACAAAACAGTAGTGGCTTTAGACGGCTCGGGCAACACATCAAAATTTAAAAAGGTTTTATTTTTATCCTTTTGTTCAAGCAAACAAACATTTAAAGGGTTCTGCCCCAATTATTCGCCTTTATAAAATATAAAAACCCGGTAAAGCAGGTAAGAATAGGGATAACCAGCAGTAGGATCCCAAACTTTAAATGCATCTTTAACGCTTTGTCCGTCTAATTCTATTCTTCCGTAAATATACTCTGAGGAAGTAAATGACTTTTTACTGCCAGCATTTCCTGTTGTAAAAGGTTTATTCGAAAAATACATTTTTACCTATTACTAAATCTTTACTTACCGGCAATTTGTGTGCAGTAAAACCAATCATGCCCAGCACCATTAAAACTAAAAGTAAATTTCTCATAACTGTTTAATTTTTGATTGAATAATGAGGTTAAGGATATGGTGCGGTTCAATGGATAGTGAATATTGTACGGGGTGAGTTAGCCGCTCTTTTGCACATGCTTTTAACGATGCCGGTAACACCAGATTTGCTTGTAGTAAGGTAGAGTTTAATTCTGGTAAATTTTTGAAAACTTTGATTGGTGAAGTTCTACATCAGTTTATTCGTTGCCGGTTGGAAAACCGATAACAGTGAAGATGTTGCGAAGAAGAGCTGTAGCCAAAAAATATTATTGCCTCATTACTCCCAGAAAAAAATCCAGATGCTTTTTTAAAACCTCCCTGGTATCGGCATCAATAAGTTTGCCTTCGGTATCAAATTTCTTTTGCGCCTGTGATACAAAAATTTCAAACTTATTGATGTGCAGCATTTTTAAAGTATTAAATACCGGAAGAAATGCCAGCTGCATACGCACTGTACCCCATTGCCCCGGTGTAGCACCCATCAAAGAAACATGTTTGCCATTAAGCGGCGAATCAGTTCCACGTGATGCCCAGTCAATCGCATTTTTTAACCCACCCGGTATGGAATAATTATATTCAGGCGAAGCAATTACAATGCCATCAGCACCTTCCAATACTTTCCTGAATTTATTAACTGCCTCGGGCCTTGATGCCCTGTCGGGTATATCATGGTCGCCGTTGTACAAGGGTATATCTGCTATGGGCAGTATTTCGAAAGTTACAGACTCCGGTAAAAGTTCGGCTACCGCTTTAAGCAGCATGGTATTAAAAGATGCTTTTCGCAAACTGCCCGAAATGCCTGCCAGATGTATGGTTTTATTCATGATAGTTTAGTTTTGATATACCAAGACAAAAACTGGTCCACGATTTTTGAGATGGGTGGAGGACTTCCGAGTTGAGCGTATAAATAAAGAACACCTAAGAGGAGAAAATTTTATCACCACTTATCATAAACTGCTTTTTATTATATCCATAGTAAGATAAATTGTGTTTAAAACTTACAGCCATGAAAAAAATATGCTTCCTTATTGTTTCCACTTTATATTTTTTTGCTGCACAGGCGCAGCAGCCTGTTATTGTATCGCCCCAGTGGCTTCATGATAATTTAAACGACCCCAACCTGGTAGTTTTATACACAGGCTTTGTAATTAAAGGCGATTTTGACAGGGAGCATATAGAAGGCTCCCGTTTTTTATGGGCCGATTGGCTGGCACCTAATACACCCGAAGCATCTATGAATGCTGTAGATGTGAAGACAGCCACTAAACGGTTACAGGACCTGGGCATCAACAAAAATTCAAAAATTGTTTTATGCCATAAAGGTGGGGATGTTACCATTACATCAAGAATGTTTTGCTCGCTGGAATATTTTGGGCTACTGGGTAAGGTTTCTTATTTAAATGGCGGCATTGAGGCCTGGAAAAAAGCAGGATACCCGGTTACTAACAAAACTTCTGTTTATACAAAAGGAAATTATGTTGCCACTATTAACCCGGTGCTGGTAAATAAAGATTATGTATTAAGTGCATTAAACACAACATCGCAAGTGGTTGTGGATGCAAGAATGAAACGCTGGTACGATGGCGATGTAACCGGCAACCCCAGAGACGGGCATATTGCCGGGGCGCTCAATATTCCCTATCCTGATATGGTGGACTCTACCAACACTATTAAACCATCAGCAATACTTGAAAAGAATTTTACTGCGGTGGTGCCTGATAAAAATAAAGAAATAGTATTGTATTGTTTTATTGGACAAACTGCCTGTGTGGATTATTTGGTTGGCCGATCGCTGGGCTATAAAATGAAAGTGTACGATGGCAGCATGCAGGAATGGAGCCGTAATGAAAAATTACCCATGAAAAAAACGAAAAAAGAATGATTGAGGTAAGCGGTTAAGTTATTGGGTGTTGTTTATAAGATAAGGCTACAGCCAACATTGGAATGAATGTTGAGAAAAAGGAAAATATTTTAAACCACTGCAATAAAGATTGATGATGCAACCGGATTACCACCATTATTTCTATGGGAGCACTACTTTGGTACATTGATTGGAATACACAGTCACAGTTTTAGTATTTGTAAAATAATTGGGACAAGAGCCAAATGCATAAATACGTCCTCTGACTGTATAGCTACCGGGGGCTAAAGTTTTGGTATAACAATAAGTTGCGCCACATGCTGGTGCCGATGTATAATAACCGCCATAAATTGTGTTGCCGCTTAAACTTTGACCATAAATTTCAACAATTAATGCATTAAACCCACAGGGAAAACCATATGAAGTCATATTGGTCCATAACATTAACTGGCCCGGTGGAGTTACAGTGCTGCAAGAGGATTGACAAGCAGAAAGTGTAGAGTATTGTGCGCCACTACTTACTGAAGCGCAATTTCCACTTATACAATTATATCCCGCTGTGCCGCCACCACCTCCACCTCCGGGTGTACAGTTTGATTGACAGGTTGACAAGGTTGAATACTGTGCATTATCAGCAACGTAGGCACAGTTTCCACTTAAACAATTATAGCCACTTGTATCCGTAGGGTCATCAGGTTCTACTTTTATACAACCAGATATAATTGTTGACATAAGAAACAGGATTGAAGCGAATATTTTTATCATTTTATTTTTTTAAACATTTTTTAATAAGTAATTAAAACTACGGGAATGGTATTGAGCATACAGGGGGTGTATTAACCCTTTCTGAAACAATTGAAAAAAAGCTAATTAATAAAATGATTTTGGAGTTGCTGAAAAAATTTTGTTTTCAAAGTACTAACACAGTCCGGCATATTTAAATGGCGGCATAGACTTGAAAGTTGGCGCATGTATTTTGAAACTTAGCACATGCCTTATGAAGATTTTTAAATAGCTTTTCAGCATTTGTATTTCAAATTCCGGACACAGTTCGGCGAAATTAAGAATCATCAAGTCATCCGCCAAAGGGCGGAAGACTTTTGCCAGTGAGGGTTGTAAGTGGGGCTGCTTTTGTATAGCCCATCACCCCTGTAGTATATTAATTATCCACGCCCAGGTATTTTTTTTCAATGGCATCTGCACGGTTTGCCACTTCATGCACCAAATTTGTAAAAGCTTCTTTGTTTTGTAATGCAAGCTCAACCGGAAAAATGCTTTGCACATACACGCCCTCTGATTGAGTACCATCTGATTTAGTATAGGGTTTAAGGCAAATACAACTCATGTTACCAAAATCAGCTTCACGCAGTAGTTGCACGGCGTTTAGTTTATCACTAAAATCGGATATAAAGCTGCGGATATACAGGTATTCTTTTTCAAGCAGGGTAACTTCACCAAGAAATACGAATTGCAGCCTGCTACTACCATCGTTGTATAAGAGGGGATAATCCCATACATACGTGTTTTCATTCATCAATTTAATGTTGTAACCTTTGGCAAAATTATCAGCCAGTAATGCGGGAATGTGTTTCATGTAAATTTAGTTTTAAGATTTATGATGAACTATATGTTTTAAAGCCGATGGTTGGTCGTTTATTTTTTTCGATCTGCTGCAATTGTGCCACATCTTCAAGCGATACCTGCCGCATTCCTTCCGGGGTTCGTTGATCACGAGGCAATGCAGCCATCCGCAGATTTTGTTTTATTACGATAGCATCTGCTGTTTGCCTTACAAAACGTGCATTGCCAAAAAATTTGTCTCTGTTCTCGTAAGCAAGTTGCAGGTAGCCTGACAGGTGTTGTGCAGCCTCTGGTTGTAATACCAGATCATGCAGGGCCAGCAGTTTTTGAGCTATCGTAAACAGTTCTTCAAAACTATAATCAGGCAATGAATAAGTAGCATCAAAACGTGATTGCAACCCGGGATTGGAACGCACAAATTCATTCATGTTATCGGGATAACCGGCTGCAATAACGGCAAATTTTCCCCGCTTATCTTCCATCATTTTCAACAGGGTTTCAATGGCCTCACTGCCAAAATCATTATCACCATTATCCGAAAGTGCATAGGCTTCATCAATAAAAAGCACACCACCCATCGCCTGGTTAATAGCTTCGGCTGTTTTTAATGCTGTTTGTCCCACAAATGCAGCCACTAAATTTTGGCGGTCAACTTCTACAATATGGCCCCGTTCCAGCAGGCCTAGTGCCTTATAAATTTTGCCAAGCAATCTTGCCAATGTAGTTTTTCCCGTGCCGGGATTACCGGTGAGCAAGGCGTGTAGCGAAAATTTATTCAAAATCTCTTTACCTGTTTCAATGTAATAACGCACCAGTGCTATCTTATCCCTAACTTCCTGTTTTACCTGGTGCAGCCCCACCATGCTGTCTAACTCGTGCAATGCCTCATCCAACTCAGCCTGGTTTATGGTGAGGACCAGCTTATTTTTATGTTCCTCTTCAAATACTTTCAACAGGTCCTGCAGCTCAATTTTACCCAGCTCTTCATGCGAAAGATTTTCCAGGTTTTCCCGTTGCAATAAACGTATACCCATGTGTCGCTTGGCTTCATCAACAATGCCAAACACCAAACGCCCATTGCCAAAATTTTTGTCGCGGCTGCGGTAAAGGTTGGTGAGCCTTTTGTTGAGTTCGCTCTCCGCCTCAGGGCTTAGTGTGGCTTGTTCTTTTTGAAGGGCTACGTGGGCTATTTGTATCAGCTCGGCAGGCAAGTAGTCTTCAAAATGAAAACGTTGACTGAACCTTGATTTTAATCCGGGATTGGAATTTATAAAGTTATTTACTTCGTTGGGATAGCCTGCGCCAATGATAGCAATATTGCCCGGCCCGTCACTCATTTCTTTAATTATAATTTCTACGGCTTCTGCACCAAAATCTTTTGAATCGTCGCCCCGTGCCAATGCATATACTTCATCAAGAAAAAGGATGCCTCCCCTTGCTTTTTCTATCATGGCTTTTACTTTAGGGGCCGTATGGCCAATAAATTCGCCAATCAAATCTGCCCTGGTAGCTTCTACTACATGCCCTTTAGTAAGCAGGCCCATTGCCTTATAAATTTTACCAAGCAGGCGTACAACAGTAGTTTTGCCCGTGCCGGGGTTGCCGGTAAAAACGCTGTGCAGCCCTATTTGCCCATCATCGGCAAATCCTTTTTCAATGCGTAATTTATTAAACTTCAGGTACTCGATATTTTGTGTTATGCTCTTTTTTACACTGGTCATACCCACCAGTTTATCCAACTCGGCAAGCGCAGCTTCCAGGCTTTCTTCCTGTTTTTCTGCCAGGGTGTTTTTTAAAACATTGGCAGGCTGATCTATCTGCTGCAACGAACCTGCCTGTTCCGAATCGCCTACATTAAACTGTGCCGAGGCAATCGTTACATCCATAAAATTTACATAGAGCATGTAGGTTCCGTTTTTAAAATAACCGGGATCGGCGAAACCATAACTGAAACGGAAACATTCGATTGGCGGAGAGGGATTGGCTGCAAACGAAGAATCGTATTTTGCGCATGCAGTTACAAAGCCATTAGAAATGTCAATAACGTTCAGTTTAAATTCTAAATTTTTGCTGTCGATGAATTTTCTTTTTAATGACAACTCAACTCC
>JAYUZB010000153.1:0-27789 GCA_043752185.1 Chitinophagaceae bacterium | reverse complement strand
TGAAATTTGGTATAAATTTTGAACTTGTAAACACAATATTTGTTTTTTTCTGTCGTTTACAATTTTCAGGGCTAATTTTATCTGAAAAATAATTATTGAATCAATCATAAAAATGATGATAAATCAAAATAATCATTACATTTGCCCAATACCCTCAAAGTTAAATACAATGAAGTACAGGCTGTTTTACTTAGTAGCTTTTATAGCTACCACAACGTTATCTACCAGTTGTAAAAAATCCGGTAGCAAATCAGGCAGTGGTGGATATGCTGTAGACAAGGGCCAACTCATCGGGGTTGCTCCAGGTTCAAAATGGAGTTTGCCCAAACCTCCCGGTATGGTTTATGTCCCACCAGGAACATTTCATATGGGCTCTAGTGATGAGGATATGACTTATGCGCTAACCGCCAGAAACAAATCTGTTTCAATTAACGGTTTTTGGATGGATGCAACCGAAATCACTAACAATGAATATCGTCAATTTACTAATTGGGTAAGAGATTCAATAGCTGCCAAGTTGATGGGATATGTTAAACAGGGGACAGACGGTAATGAATACATTGATTGGAAAAAAGCTAGTACCATTAAATGGGGCGATAAAGCTACCATGGAAAAGGTAGATGCCATTATTGTTACTCCAGATAACCGCCTCTTTGGAAAAAAAGAGCTCGATGCAAATAAAATTGTATATCAATCAGAAATTTTTGATTACAAAGCAGCTGCACAAAATAAAGATGCTACAATTCCACGTTCGAAATTCATTATCAAAAAAGCTATACCTGTTTACCCTGATTCATTATGCTGGGTAAGAGACTTTGCCTATTCTTATAATGAGCCAATGGCTAAAAAATACTTTAGCCATCCTGCATTTGGTAATTATCCAGTAGTTGGTGTTAGCTGGAAACAGGCTACAGCCTTCTGCGAGTGGAGAACCCATTACCTGAATGCTTATCTGGAATCTAAGAAGAAAACAGCGGAGTCTGATTTTAGATTACCAACGGAAGCTGAATGGGAATACGCAGCAAGAGGCGGACGTTCGCAGGCTGATTACCCATGGGGAGGTTACTATTTGAGAAATAAAAAAGGATGCTTATTGGCCAATTTTAAGCCCGGTCGTGGTAACTACCCTGAAGATGGTGGGTTTTACACTGTAAGGGCCGATGCTTACTGGCCTAATGATTTTGGCTTATATAATATGTCTGGTAATGTTGCAGAATGGACCTCATCATTATATTATGAAGGAGCTTACAGTTTTCAGCATGATATGAATCCCGACATCAGGTACGATGCAAAAGAAACTGACAAACCACGTGACAAACGTAAGGTTTTACGTGGGGGCAGCTGGAAAGATGTTGGTTATTTCTTAAGAACAGGATCACGTTCTTATGAATATCAGGATACGACCAAGTCTTATATCGGTTTCCGTTGCGTAGTTGATTTACCACCGGCTCAGAAAAAGGGCAAGAAAAAATAACACATTATTTCAAAATTTCTAAGCTAATTTATTGAAAGTACCTGACTGTGAAAGAAGTTCACGGGTACTTTTGATTTATACACTAAACTTTAAATAAACCACCAATTAAAACTCTAAATTTTTAAACCATGGCTCACAACAAAAGAACCTTCTTAACTTTAATTGATGTTTTGGTAAGTGCCGGCGCTGCTGTAATTATCTTCGCCGCATGGGCAAAACTTACGCACCAGTCATATGCAGATATGATGTTAACCATTGGAATGTGGACGGAAACCGCAATCTTTCTTGTGTACGCCGGAATAGAGTGGGTTAAGCCAAAGCACCATGAAGAAGATGATGAGCCAGGTGATGTAGTTGAAAATCCATCTTTAATGTCGATGGATAAAATGATGCAGCAGGCTGATATTACTCCAACAAATCTTAAAAAATTAGGCGAAGGTTTCCAAAAATTGCAAACCACTGTAGGTAATATGCATGAAATTGGGGATGTTGTAAAAAATACCGGAGATTTTAGCAACAAAACTAAAGAAGCTACAACAGCTTTAGGAAATATGTCAACTGCTTTTGCAAGCAGTGCTGCTACCATGAGCAGTTTCAGCAACGCAGCCGATAGTGCCAAAGGATTTCACGAGCAGGTTCAGGTATTAACTAAAAACTTGGGTTCTTTAAATACAATTTATGAACTGGAATTAAAAGAGAGTAACAACCATTTAAAATCTCTGAATACATTCTATGGTAAATTGGCTGAAGCCAGCCAGACTATGATGGGTACTGTTGAAGATGCCGCAAAAGCAAAAGATCAAATCAGCATCTTAGCTAATAACCTGGGTAAATTAAACTCAGTTTATGGTAATATGCTAAGTGCTATGCAGGGAGGCCGTTAATTAATAAAAGAATTAATAAAATCGCCCTTTGAATTTATTAATAAATTCAAACAACTGAGAAAACCAATTTTAACTTAACAATTGTAAATCTAAAATATTATGGCTTTACCTAGAGAGCCCCGGCAAAAGATGATCAACATTATGTATTTGGTGTTGACCGCTATCTTGGCGCTGAACGTATCAGCGGAAGTGATAGAGGCCTTTAAAACTGTAGATAAAAGTTTACAAGGTTCAAATGCAAACCTGACTACCGCTAATGCAGTATTGTATAAATCTCTTGAAGATAAAATGAAGGATGAGCAATATAAAGCACAGGCTGCAATATGGCAGCCTAAAGCAGCGGAGGCAAAAAAGAATTCAGATGAAGTAATAAAATACATTGAAGATTTAAAGCTGGAATTAATGCAAAATGCAGATTTAAAAGAGGATGGCAGCTTTAAAGAGGATAATCTGGATGCATCAACAAGATTGTTTGAAACTAATGGCAAAGGCGATCAGTTGAAAGCAAGACTGGAAGAGTATAAAAAGAAAATGCTTGCAATTGATTCTTCTTTTCCAGCAAAATTTTCTGCAAATTTTCCGGTAAACACAGATCCGATTCCAAGCAAAGAGGGTGGAACAAAGTCTTTTACTACCGGTTATTTTCATATGACGCCAACAGTAGCAGCATTAACCATGTTGAGCAAATTTCAGAATAATGTAAAAAATGCAGAAAATACTATTTCAAGTTACATACACAGCAAAATTGGTGCGGTTGAATTTGTGTATGATCAGTTTGCAGCAGTTGTTGGTCAAAGTTCCAACTATGTAATGCCAGGTGAAAAAGTAACGATCACTGCCGGTGTGGGAGCTTATAGCACAGCAGCTCAGCCACAGATAACTATTGGTGGATCTGGAGTACCTGTAAATGCCGATGGTGTTGCTATCAGGGAATTTACCGCTGAGGGAGGTGGTGAAAGAAGTATGCCGGTAAGTGTTACATATACAAAACCTGATGGAACAAAAGAGACTAAGACTT
Organism: Chitinophagaceae bacterium; assembly: GCA_043752185.1. Classification (GTDB taxonomy): domain Bacteria; phylum Bacteroidota; class Bacteroidia; order Chitinophagales; family Chitinophagaceae; genus Ferruginibacter. Next base: position 24,413 of record JAYUZB010000153.1, on the reverse strand, counting down.
TTCCAATTAAATACACAGTTGGAACTCCAGGTGGAGCAGCAGTGATGCTGGATAAAATGAATGTATTTTATATAGGAGTTCCTAATCCCGTTACCATTGGTTCTCCTACAGGTTGGGATAAAACCACTGTTTCTATGACAGGCGGTACTATCAGTGGTACAGGTTCAAAACGTACAGTGACGGTATCAGCAATCGGAAATGCAAGTATAACTGTAACAGCCGATGGCAAACCCAGCAAGTTTGATTTCCGTATCAAGCGTATTCCAGATCCAATCATTAAAGTTGGACCAAGCTCCGGAGGTAGAATGCAGGCTGTAATATTCAGAAGTCAGCAATTTGTACGTGCCGATTTGGAGAATTTTGATTTTGAAGCAAAATTCAGTGTAACAGGTGGAACAATTTATTTCAGTAATCCAGGCGACAGAAGTGTTAAGCAGGTCTCTCTAACAAGCGGAAGCCTTGGGGCAGCAGCAGCTTATATGAACGCACTAGTGCCGGGTTCAACAGTTATTTTTGATAATATCCGTGTAGTAGGACCAGACGGACAACCAAGAACAATCCAAAATCCTCCGGGATTCGCATTATTCTAAGCGTTTAAATATAGAAACTATGAAAAAGAGGTATTTTAAGTATTTTTTGCTGGCAATATGCTTAGGCATATTTGTAAGTGTTGCAGAAGCACAAACAAAAAAGAAAACAACTGCAAAGCGTTCCAGCACCCGCAGGTCGACGTCTTCTAAAACCAAGGCAAAAATTTCACCAACTACGCCTCAGGTTGACACTGTTGCTGCAGTTGTAGTAGCTCCACCTGCAGTTTTCAATGATAGTTTGCCTATTAAACAGGTTAAAAAATCACTGCGCCCGGATGAAGCGGTGGAAACAACAATGCTTAAAGACAGGACTCCATTGACTTACGAAAATTTAAGGGCAGATGATGCAATGTACCGCCATAAAATATGGAGAGAGATTGACACCCGTGAGAAAATAAATCTTCCATTTAAATATGCTGCAGATGAAAACAACGGTAACCAGCGTTTCATTTCTATTTTATTTAAAGCTATTCAGGATAGTGCTGTAACTGTCTTTGATGATGTTGACGACAGGTTTACAACGCCTATGACAAGGGCAGACGTTGTTCGCAAATTATCAGGCGAGCCGGTAATTGTACCAGTTTATGATTCACTTGGTAACGTGGCCAAGTATGATACTATGTCAAGAGATATCGTTCTTGATTCATTCTATAAATTCAGAATTAAAGAAGAAGTTATTTTTGATAAAGAAAGCTCTCGTTTATTCTGGAGAATATTAGGAATTGCACCGGTTATGAATGTTTACACAGCACAAACCAATCAATATGTTGGTACAAAAGAACTGTTTTGGGTTTATTATCCCGATATGAGACCAATATTTTCCAAATACGATGTGTACAACGGAAAAAACTATGGTGCCCGTATGAGTTGGGAAGACCTTTTTGAAAGCAGGATGTTTTATGGCCGTATAGTTAAGAGTACCATTGATAATCCTTACGACAAATTTATTGAACAATATCCTGGTTTAAGAGACAAAGGCATACTTCAATTACTGGAAGGCGAGAATATCAAAGAAAAGATATTTAACTACGAACAGGATCTTTGGTCGTACTAAAATTACTGTAACATAATTTATTTTTTAAGCCCCTGATTTATAATCGGGGGCTTTCTTCTTATAAAAATTTTCATACAAAATCAACAAAGTCTAAAATATACCCACTTTGGGGTATTGTGGGTAAAGTTTTTAATGATTACTTTCGTCTTGGTTTTTCATAGGATATTGGATTTTAAACGGGGCTGAATTTCTATTCTGGCCCCTTTTTTTATTTTACCCTTCCTGAAGGGTTCATTATTTTAAAGATTTCAATAATAGTTCAGCTTTTGCATTTCCAATAACAATAGCAATTTCTTCAACCGTTTTTGTTTTTATATTTCTAACCGATTTAAATTCTTTGAGTAATAAATTAGCTGTTGCCTTACCAATGCCTTTAACCTGTTCCAGTTCATTTACAAATGTTCCTTTGCTGCGCAGATTACGATGATAGGTAATTCCGTAATTATGTACTTCGTCTCTTATTCTGCGTATCAGTTTCAGGCTCTCGCTATCCCAGGGTAATTTTACAGATTCCGTATCGCCCGGAAAAAAAATCTCTTCCTCATTTTTTGCCAACCCAACTACTGATGTAGTGCCAGGTAATTTTAAGGCAGATATACTTTGCATGGCGGCACTAAGCTGCCCCTTACCGCCATCAATAATAATTAATTGAGGCAGTGGTTGTTTTTCATCCAGTAGCCTTTTATACCGCCTGTAAACAACTTCTGTCATGGAAGCAAAATCGTTAATGCCAACTACTGTCTTTACTTTAAAACGCCTGTATTCAGCTTTGCTGGGCTCGCCATTTTTAAAACACACAACAGCAGATACCGGGTAGCTCCCCTGAAAATTAGAATTATCGAAACATTCAATGTGCTGCGGAACAGCTGGTAGCTGAAGATCTTTTTGTAATTGCTGTAATACTTTTATTTTTTCATCGGCAGTTTTATCTTCCAGTTTAAGCATTTTTCTTTTCCTGATCTCTTCCCTGAAATGATTTACATTTTTTTCGGAAAGATTTAGCAGTTTTTTCTTATCACCGCCCTTTGGTATGGTGATGATAATGCCCTGTTGCGGAAAATCAATTGCAAACGGCACTATGATTTCATTAGTAATGCTGCTGAAACTTTCCCTTATCTGTGCAATGGCAAAAACCAGCACTTCTCCTGCAGTTTCTTCCAGCTGCTTTTCAAGCATGATAGTTTTTGTTTGAACAATAGTACCGGCATTAATGGCCAGGTAATTTACATAAGCAATATCTCCATCTTCTAAAATAGAGAAAACATCAACTGTACCAATACGGGTATTTACAACTGTAGAACGGGCCTGATAATTTTTCAGATGCTCAATTCTGTCATTTAAGATGGCGGCTTTTTCAAACTCCAGTTTTTTTACATGACTCTGCATTTCTTTTTTAAAATGCTGTATAACCGGCGACAGATTTCCTTTTAAAATATTTACAAGTTGCTGCAGTTCTTCATTGTAGTTTTCCAAATTTTGTAAACCTTCGCAGGGGCCTTTGCAATTACCCAAATGATATTCAAGGCAAACTTTAAACTTACCTTTTTTTATATTGTTTTCAGATAAATTAAGCTTACAGGTACGTAACAGAATGGTTTGTTTAATAAAGTCAAGCAGCTCTCTAACTTTTTCAACCGATGTATACGGACCTAAATATTGTGAACCATCTTTAATTTTTCGTCTTGTAAAAAATACACGGGAAAACCTTTCGTTTTTAATTACAATATACGGGTAGGTTTTCCCATCTTTTAAACTGATATTAAAACGGGGTTGAAACTCTTTGATGAGGGTGTTCTCCAGCAGAAAGGCATCCTGCTCATTATTAACAATGGTAAACTCAATATGATGAATGCGCTGAACAAGCTCGTGCGTTTTGTAAGTAGTAAAGGTTTTTGAAAAGTACGAACTAACTCTTTTACGCAGGTGTTTTGCCTTACCAACATATAGCAGCTCGTTGGCCTCATCAAAATATTTATAAATACCCGGATGTATGGGAATGGTAGCAGCAATAGCCGAAAATTCTTTTTGTGTCATTGGCTTTTAAAAATCCAGAATAAATTTTTCTTCTTTTTCAATGGTTGATTCGCCTTTTTCGTTGGTTACAATACTAATAATTTTGCACCATTGATTACTTACCCAGGTGAGTTGCAGAATTTTGTATTTATCAATTTCCTTAACCATATAAATCCGTTTCACTTTATTGGTTTTGGGGTTTATATACACATCCCAATGTTTCAACTTAATACTGTCGGGCAGTATTGTTGTAGGGTCGTATGTTAAGGTTACCGCATTTATAGATTGATCCAAAAAACTTTTTTCTGAAAAGAGGGTAATTAAATTTGCCGAATCAATTTCGGGCTGTAAAAATTCCTGTAAATCAGCATCCAACTCCTCAACTTTTACCCAAACAGAATCGGTCCGATTGTTTACCGTTGTATATTTTAGAGGGTTAATACCACTTTTTTTGAGGTTAAATATCTCTCCCTTAAGATATGCTGTAACCGGAAAAAATCTTTGTATTTCAGTGGTATCTGTACCTGAAGGCTGCTCTGAAGTTTGTTTACCTGAATCAGTACAGGCGTATAAAAAAAAACTACATGCCAGTAAGTAGAAAATGATTTTCATTCTTCAAATTTAAAAGGAAAGGACGGTATTGCAAAACAAAGGCAATTGAGCCGGAATGACTACAAAGTAATTAAAATAAAAAACGCAACAGTACAAAACGTATTGTTGCGTAAAAGTTTCAATATTGTTAAATTAAAATCCCTTTGTTAAACCAAACTTTAGGCCAATGGCATATGGCTTTTCAATTAATGCCACATCTTTTTTGTAGGTTGAATTTACCTGGTAGCGCACTTGCGGGCCAACCTGTAAATTGTAAGTTCCCAGTTTAAAATTCATATAAGTTTCAAAACCTAAATTTAAATTCCAGGTGCTAATTGAAGAGGGATCTGATACATAACTTTTCAGATCGGAAGAAATTAGATGAGCCTTACCGCCAAAATAATAAGTTGGCTGTATGGTAGCTCCGGCAAACCACTCTACATTATCCTGGCTTGAAAGTTTATATCCAAAACCAATGGGTAGCGAAACCTGGTAAGTTCTGTTGTGTAATGTAACAGGCCTTGAAGCTGTTGTATTAAATGTGTTTGATGTGGTAGAAGTTCTTGCTGCCGAATATGAATAACCAGTTGAAGGGTCGTTTAGTAAAATGGTAGTTACTATGGGATGACTTGCCTGATCAGCGGAAATATCATAGTTGGTATAGTTAAACTGTACACCGGCTTTTACTTGTAATCTTTTAGCAAGTGCATAATTCAATCCAAGCCCGGCTTCAAATCCAAAACCTGGTTTCTGGCTGATGGAGTTGTTAATATCTCCGGTGGCAAATGGTGTTGCAGACCCTTTTACTTTGGTAGTTAATTTACGGTAATTTACAGCCGGAGTAAAGTAAAACTGATAACCTAATCGGCCCTTCCATTTTTTGGCTGTTGGTTTATTTTGTAAAGCATAGTTTTCCATCCAGGCTTTTTCTTCGTTTGTTACAGCGCTTTTATCTTCGTTATTTTTAAAAGAGAGGTCTGTTTTCGGTTCTGATAAATTTGTTAAATAGCTTTTGGCTTCATTACCGGCAACATCCGATGTGATTTTAGCATCATCTGTTGATGGTAATTTAATTTCATCTGTGTTATTGTTGCTAAGGAGATTCTTACCATTATTAGTATCTGCTGATTTAGCAGAACTGGTTTTGTTTTTTTTGTTGAAAACGGCAATATCAGCAAAAATCTGGTTCGATTTTATGTAAGTATTTACTACTTGTACAATTTCATCCTGACTATTATTTTTTTCCGGATTTTCAGTGGTAAGTTTTATATCTGTTTTTATATCTGTTGTAGTTACTGTATTTAAATAAGCTGGTCTGTTACTTTTAACTATGGTATAGGTGTAAAAATCAATTTCATTGGTAATCACATCGGCAAAAGCATTGCTGTATTGCAGCTTAGCTTGCTGTGCTGATTTTGAGTATGAAAGAGTTTGAATTTTGTTACTGATCTTTTGTGGAGGGGTAGTTTTTTCAACAAAAGGTATGCTAATAGAAATGCTGTTGTTAATTGGCCTTGTAATGGAATTTTCTCCGGTATTTAAATAACCAATAAGCATTAAGGAACTGATAAAAAATAAACTTATTACAACAGATGGCCACCTGCGGCTTGGATGTAGATTATTGTAGATGCTATGCCAAACCCGCTTAGAAGGATACATGCTAAACTGATCTGCCTTTTCCTTTAGCAGTTGTTCAAATTCATCGGTATAAAATTCGTTTTCCATCTTTTAATAAACATATAGTAATTGGTAATTCCAGTCTTTGCTGCCTTGTACAAATCAGATTGAATTAAACAGCTCCCAAAAAATTCTCCTTTTTCTTTGGTTTTTGAATTATTTTTTTTCTGATCAATATTTCTTCCAACATAGATTTTGCCCTGGTGTACTGACTGCGACTTGTACTCTCTTCAATATCCAGCATAAGAGCAATTTCTTTATGAGAATATCCTTCAATCGCATACAGATTTAAAACCGTTTTGTATCCTAGCGGTAAAGATCTGATACATTCAACAACCTGCTTTGCCTGCATGATGGATGGTATCATTTCTTCCCTGATATGAATACTATGTGCATTAGTAATGTCAATGCTGTCAGAGAATTTTTTATTTTTCTTAAGTATATTTATGCAGGTATGAACCACAATACGCCTTATCCAACCTTCCAGTGCACCTTCATTTCTGTATTGGTGCATTTGCGAAAACACTTTAATAAAACCTTCCTGCAACATATCTTCAGCATCTTCCCTGTTTTTGCCAAACCGGTAGCATACACCCAACATCCTTGGGCTAAAACGGTTGTATAATGCCTCTTGTGCAGTGGCATTATTCCGAAGGCATCCGCTAAGCATAAGCTCTTCCGTCATATTGTGCTTTGATTTCCCTATAAATATAGACAAATAACCGGTAAATAATGCTGCATGTACATTAAAAAACATCCCGATAATTACCAGGATGCTTTTGAAGAAATATGAAGTTAAATGATAGATTACCAGTTTGCCCTTAATCCAATCAGGAAGTTTCGGCCTCCGGCAGAAAAGCCCGAAGCGAACGCCCTGTAGTTTCTATCCAGAATATTATCTACACCCAACTGCACCTGTAAATTTTTTATTACCTGCACACTTCCTTTCCAGTTAAGCGTCATCCACGAAGGCATTCCATCAACAGTTGCATATTGAGCATTGTCCTCACCATCTGCATTATATTGATCTAAACGTTTCCATCCATTGTACAACAATGAAACTTCGGTATTAAATATTTTGTGCTGATAACTAATATTTGTTTTACCCATTAATGGCGGGAGATGATCTAATGGTTTGCTTGATACATTTCTATTAACTAAAGCATAGGTACCATTTGGTTGTTTTTCATAAACTGTAGTTGTTTTGGAAGCATCAGTTTTAAAGCTGCCCTTGGTATAAGAAAGCGTGCTGCTAAAAGTAAGCCCTTTGTAAATATCTGCTGCAAGGTTAAAGGTAAAGCCGTACAAATTTGCTTTGTTTACATTCTGGCTGGCTAATACCTGGCTTTTTACTCCGTTGAAAATGATAGAATCCTGACCATTTAATTTAAACGGTGCTTTTAGTATGGCATTTCTGAAAAGGGTATAAAAGCCAGTTAGTTCAACAGTCACCTTGTCAGCAATGCGTTGAGCAATGGTGAGGTCAAAATTGTATGTGTACTCTGGTTTAAGATTAGCATTGGGTACTACTACTTGTTTTGCTGCAGTACTTGATTCAAAAACTTTTGAAAGGTCATCAATATTTGGTGCCCTGAAACCAGAAGATATGGATGTTTTTATAATCGTACTTTTTACTGGAGTGTAAACAAGGCCTATGTTTCCGGTAACTGCAAAACTGTTTTGCTTTACAGCAGTATCTGGTAAATTAAAAAATGAATTATCTTTTACATTGCTTTGAAGCGTTATGGCCTGTAAACGTATACCATCATTGAACACTAGTTTTTTGTTTTTGAATTTATACAGATACTGTGCAAAAATGCCAAAATTGTTCATCTTGTTTTTACCATCGGGATAGCGGGTGGCTAATTTAGAAATTGCCCCTGTTGTTAAGTTTGTTCTGCTTGCTGTAGATTTTACATCATTGAATTGTGCATCCACACCAACAGTTAATTCACTGTTTCCAATATCTTTTCTGCCGCTGATGGTAATACCAAATACTTTTACTTTTTCTACCTGGCTGTCAAATCGGTCATAACGCCTGTATTCCCTGGTTTGCCTGCTCTCTTCAATATCCTGATAATTAATATTTGCTTTAAGCGCATCCAGAAAACCAAGCTTGGTTGCATTTAATTCATAAGCACCCATGATTCTTTTTTGCGGGCCATAATACCATTCGGCAAAGCGAAGTGTAGTGCCGATACTGCCCCCAAAATTCCTTGTATCCTGCAGGCGGTCGTAACGTGGTACATCTGTAGTGTTTGATAATTGAAAATTTAGTGAATGAGAGATGTGGTCATTCTGTTTAAATAATAATTTTTGAATGATATCCCATTGTTTGTATCCCGAAAATTTTTGTACCCTATCATCCGGATTTGTAAGTACAGTATCAACACCGTTTATTTTACCAACATAAGTACTTCTTCTGCCAAAATTTGGATATTTACTTAGGTAGTTGCTTCCCATTTTCATATCGCCAAAATCGCTGTAATTGTAAGATTGAAACCAGGCAAATTTTTTGCCACCCAAGCTTGCATCGGCATGAATTGTTTTTTCATTGTTTACGCTGCTGTACCTGGTAAAAGCGGTGCCGGTTATCAAGAATTTTTTATCGCCAGATAATACAGGCGATTTGGTAATCAGATGAACAATACCGCCCAATGCATCGCTGCCATAAATGGTAGATGAAGGGCCATACATTACTTCAACCCGGCTCAGCGAATTTTGGTCGTTGGTAATTGAATTTTGTAAATGCCCGCTTCTGTAAATGGCGTTGTTCATTCTTACACCGTCTATTACCAAAAGTACACGGCTTGCTTCAAAACCCCTAAGCACCGGGCTGCTGCCACCTTGTTGGCTTTTTTGTACAAATATTTTTCCGGTACTGATGAGCAGATCTCCGGTATTTTGAGCATTGGTTTGGGCAATGGTTTTAGCATTGATGACATCTATTTTTTGTGCAATATTTTTTTTCTTTTCGGCAAAATTGCTGGCAGAAATTACCACTTCTTCCAAATTGATTTCTTTTGAGGTGGTATCTTTTGTATTATTTTTTTGTTGGGCATAACCACAGTATGCAATACATAGTAAGCCCCATGCTATAAATATCTTCTTCATTAAAGTCTGTTTAATAAAATAAATAATCATCACTACGCATATTGCATAGTAATGCTACACTTCTAAGAGTGCATAAAATGAAAGATGAGATTTTTTAGCAGGGAGGGTGTATTGGCAGAGGGACAGGTGCTGTAGGAACCATTTCATCATACTGATGATAGGGTTGCGAAATAAACTTCCAGTTTAATTCAGCATTTATTTCATGCTGAATGGCATAGGCCGGAAAAAATAAAAACTTGATGGCAGGCTGGCCTAAGGGGCTGCCCGATTGGTTTTTCTGCAGCGCAAGCTTTACTATCTGCTGTACCAGTTTATCTTCTTTATGATCAAAAAAACCTGTTAGGGATAGGCTGCTGCCATTTTTTGAATAAGATTTTACATCAAATAATTTACCATTAAAAAGTATTTCTTTCTCAGGTTTTACCCAATAAATAGCTGATGTAGAAACCGTAATGGTTTGAAGGATTTCTTTACTCAGCTTTTCATCTCGTTGCGATTGTGCAATCTGTTGTTTTACCAATACCAACAAAGAAAAAAATAACGGTATTGCTAATATCAGCAACAAAACAAAAGCAGTAATTATTTTTTTAAAATGGTACATCAGTAGAAAAGAAAGCTAAGTTACTATTATTTTTTTCTGACTAAGCTATCTGCCGGATAATTTGCTTTAATGGTGTCTCTTACAGATGTAACCCAGTTGGCCAGTGTAAGTTTTTGCTGCTCACTTAGTTTCGAATTTTTGTGTATCCATAAATATGATTCCAGCGGCATTTTATCTTCTTTAACCTCGCCATTGATTTCTTCTAATTTCCTGTACTGCCTGCCAATGCGATACGATGCAAACTCCGAAAAATTTAATTCTTTTTTTCCTTCCTTTACATGATCTGCAAGCCACCAGGCTGCTGGCTGTATTTCTGCATACCATGGATAAACGGTATTATTACTGTGGCAATCGTAACAACTGGTTTTTAATATCGACTGCACATCTGCCGGTACGGCATAAATTTTACTGATATCGTTATTACTGATGCCTTCGGCCGTATTTTTTGCAGGACGAAAAAATTGTATCACAATAAAAGCCAGCAATAAAATCTGAAAAGTTCTTTTAAAAATTTTCCTCAGCATAAATTTTCTTTTTAGATTTAATTAATTAAAATATTGCCCGTCATTTCTTTGGGAACAGGCAAATTCATCAGCGTTAAAATAGTTGGTGCTATATCGCCCAGCTTGCCGGCGTTAATATTTCCTTTCCAATTATTATCAATTAAAAAAAGCGGAACCAGGTTTAAAGTATGCGCTGTGTTGGGTGTTCCATCTTCGTTAATGGCATAATCGGCATTGCCATGATCGGCAGTTAGAAAAACAGTGTAATCATTTTTCAGTGCGGCAGTAACAACTCTTTCAACGCATTTGTCAACCGTTTCAACTGCTTTAATAATGGCGCCCCAAACGCCTGTATGGCCCACCATATCAGCATTTGCAAAGTTCAGGCAAATAAAATCAGCCCCCATACTCCCTTCGCCCCCTGAAGGGGGAACTTCAGAACTCAATAATTCAGAGTTCTTTTCAATTTCAGCAACAATGGCATCGGTTACTTCAGGTGCACTCATTTCGGGTTGCAGATCGTAGGTAGCAACTTTAGGTGACTGTATCATAATTCTTTTTTCACCTTCAAAAGGCACTTCTCTTCCGCCACTAAAAAAGAAACTTACATGCGGATATTTTTCTGTTTCTGCAATACGTATTTGCGTTTTGTGATTCTGTTCCAGAATTTCGCCCAATGTATTTTTCAGATCATCATTTTCAAAAATGACATGCACATTTTTAAATTTATGATCGTATTGCGTCATGGTGGTGTAATGCAGCTGCAGTTTTTTCATTCCAAATTCAGGCATATCGGTTTGTGTAAGCACTTCAGTAATTTCCCTGCACCTGTCGGTTCTAAAATTAAAACAGATCACCGGATCATCCTGCTGAATTTTTACGTTTGGTAATGTTTGGTTGATGATGGGTTTAATAAACTCATCTGTAACGCCGGCTTCATAAGAATTTTTGACAGCAGTTAAAATATCATTGGTATTTTCTCCAATGCCATTCACCAAAGCATCGTAGGCAAGCTTTATCCGCTCCCATCGCTTGTCCCGGTCCATGGCATAATAGCGGCCGGTTATCGTAGCTATTTTGCCAACGCTGGTATCAAGGTGATTTTGCAGATCGGTTAAAAATCCAAACCCGCTTTTTGGGTCAGTATCCCTGCCATCGGTAAAAGCATGAACGAGTAGGTTGGTTACTCCTTCTGCTTTGCAAATACTGGTTAACGCTTTTATATGATTCAGATGCGCATGAACACCACCATCGCTTACCAAACCAACCAAATGTAATGGCTTTTCATTTTCTTTAGCATAGTGAATGGCTTTAAGCAGCGCTTCGTTTTTAGCAAATTCGCTGGTTTTAATGGCCACATTTATCCGTTGCAATTCCTGGTAAACAATACGGCCGGCACCCAGGTTTAAATGCCCTACCTCGCTATTGCCCATTTGTCCTTCGGGCAGGCCAACATCTTCGCCGCAGGTAACCAATGTTGTATTGGGATATTCTGCATACAATGAGCTTACAAAAGGGGTTTTGGCATGTTGAATGGCATCGCTTTTTTCAACTTTGCCCAGTCCCCATCCATCCATAATAATGAGTATAACTTTTTTATCTTCCATCTGCTAAAGCTAAAATATTTGCAGCTAATTTTAAATGATTATTGTTATTGGGGTGTAAATAGCACTAAAACATAGTACTTTTGTGAAGTCTTGGCACGTTTTTAGTGAAATTATAGATGTTTAAATATCCACACCATGAAACGTTTATTTACATTAATAACCATTGGGGCAGTTTTAAGTTCCTTTACTTTTTTTTCAAGTATTGAAGAAGTGATAACTGCCATGAAAGCAGGCAGTTCAGCAGATATTGCCCGTTTTTTTGATAATACGGTAGAGCTAAATACGCCTGATAAATCGAACAGCTACAGCAAAAGCCAGGGAGAACTGGTGTTGAGAGATTTCTTTAGCACCAATGTTGTAAAAAGTTTTACAGTAAATCATAAGGGCGAAAATTCAGGCTCGCAATTTTGTATTGGTACACTGGTAACTAAAAACGGCACTTACCGTACAACAGTTTTTATGAAACTGAAAGGTGATAAACAGCTGTTGCAGACAATAACTTTCGAGAGACAATAACAACTCCATAATTTAAAAGTGCAAGCCCCGGATTTTTTCGGGGTTTTGTTTTTCTGTTCTTCCGTAGCTTTGTTGTTATGAATTATAACGACAAATTGAATTTACTCATAAAAAATGCGCTTGCCGAAGATATTGGCCCCGATAGCTATCGGGGGGACCACTCCACCCTTTCATCTATTGATGCCACAGCACAAGGCAAAGCTGTTTTAAAAATTAAGGAAGACGGAATACTTGCCGGTATGGAAGTGGCTGAAAAAATTTTCAGGTATGTGCAGCCGGATATTGTTTTTACAGCATTTAAAAAAGACGGCGATGCCATGCGATACGGCGAAACCGCTTTTGAAGTAATAGCCAGGGTTCATACCATTTTGCAATGCGAAAGGCTGGTTTTAAATTGTATGCAACGCATGAGCGGCATTGCAACGTTAACCAAACAATACACCCAAAAACTGCAACCGTATAAAACGAAGCTGCTGGATACAAGAAAGACCACGCCTAACTTTCGGCTGCTGGAAAAAGAAGCAGTGAAGATTGGTGGTGGCGTTAATCACCGGTTTGGTTTGTATGATATGATTATGCTCAAGGACAACCATATTGATTATTGCGGCGGCATAGAAAAAGCAATTGAGAAAGCTTACGCTTATGTTCAGCAAATAAAACCAGGTTTAAAAATTGAAGTGGAAACAAGAAATATTGATGATGTAAAAAAAGTGATGCAGGTAGGAAAAGTAAACAGGATTATGCTGGATAATTATACACCCGAACAAATTACCGAAGCATTAAAAATTATTGATGGTAAATATGAAACCGAAGCAAGCGGCGGAATTAATTTAAGCAATATTGAAGCCTATGCTGCAACCGGTGTTGATTATATCAGCAGCGGTGCCATTATTCACCAGGCAAGAAGCCTGGACCTGAGTTTGAAAGCGGTTATCATTTGAAATTAAAAACATGACTAAGAAAAAAATACGCACAGCGTCCGGTGGACAATCATTGAGTGGTTTGGTTTACTCAACCGATCCCAACTTTAAAATGCCGGATGAAAATTTTGAAGATCAGGAAACTATTGCCCCAGATCAACAAAAATTAAAAATAAGACTGGATACCAAACACCGGGCAGGTAAAGCTGTAACACTTGTTGAAGGTTTTATTGGCACTATGGCTGATATGGAAGAGTTGGGTAAGAAGTTGAAATCATTCTGCGGTACCGGCGGCTCGGTTAAAGATGGCGAAATAATTGTGCAGGGCGATAACCGGGAAAAGATTTTGCAATTTTTGCATAAGAGTGGATATAAATCTTCTAAAAAAATATAAAGATTCTGTTAATCATTTTTGAGCTTCATCTGCAATGCTCAGCGCTCCACTCGGGCACTTCTTCACTTGTTCAATAATTTGCTGAGTTTCTGCTTTACTCATATCAATCCATGGTTTACGGCGTGGGTCAAATACTTCTCCCAGACCTTTAACACAAATAGCCGAATGGATGCAGATATCCGGTTTCCAGTTTATCGTAATTTCTCCGTTGCTGTAATGAAGTGTTTGTATTGGCATATGATATAATTAACAATGAAGCATTGTGGAATTTACAATAAAAAGCGTTTTTTATGCATACTTTTACAAAAACCTAAGGCATGATCTCAAAAATATCTGAGGGCATTACCATAAGTGTGGAAACATATTATCAGCCTGAATACAGTAACCCTGTTAACAGTGAGTTTATGTTTGCCTACAAGATAACCATTGAAAACAACAATGTTTTTCCGGTACAGCTTTTACGCAGGCATTGGTACATTTACGATAGCAATGGCAGCATGCGTGAGGTTGAGGGTGAAGGTGTGGTAGGTTTGCAGCCTCAAATTAATCCCGGAGAATCTTATCAATACATAAGCGGTTGTAACCTGCGCTCAGAGATAGGTAAGATGAGTGGCACCTATCTTATGGAAAACATTAATAATAAAAAATCATTCGATGCAGTTATTCCTGCATTTGATATGTGTGCTCCTTTTAAATTGAACTGATTTAACCTTTTTGGTTGCTGTTTTTGGCCTATCTTTAATCGTTCAAAAACAGCTAAACAGATATAATTTCTGGTTTACTTTCAACAAATTAATTTTACAACTGTTATTGAACTGATGTTCTGATAAAACCGTAAATATTTACCATGGCAAAAATTACATTTTCAAACAGTAACAACGATTTTTATCAAAGTGTAAAAGCTTCTGTTGAAGCCTATTTTACAGATAATAAAATTAAGAAAACCGGAGACTGGAGGCTATATACCAAAACAATTACTTTAGTTACTACGGCTCTGGTTTGTTATAGTTTATTGATGTTTGCCGGTTTACAAAACTGGCAGGCACTGTTAACCTGTATTGTATTTGGTATTTCCCTTGCATCAATCGGGTTTAGTGTAATGCACGATGCCAACCACGGCAGCTATTCTACCAAACCAAAACTGAATGATTTTTTAGGATTAAGTTTAAATGCGCTTGGCGCAAGTTCTTATTTTTGGAAACAAAAGCACAACATCATTCACCATACCTACACCAATGTAGATGGCATTGATGATGATATTGCAAAAAGCCCCATCATTCGCCATTGCGAATCGCAAAAATGGGTGCCTGCACACAAGATTCAGTATTTATATTTGTTACCTGTTTACTCCCTGTCAACCATCTTCTGGATATTTATTATGGATTTTACAAAATATTTTTCACGCAAAATATTTACTACCGACGCTTGGAAAATGACAACTAAAAACCACATAATTTTTTGGGCAACTAAAGCTTTGTACATAACTTTTTACATCATACTCCCAATCATGGTTTGGGGTTTTTTACCTTGGCTAGCTGGTTTTTTTCTGCTTAATGCAGTAATGGGCCTTATATTATCGCTTGTTTTTCAACTGGCACATGTGGTTGAAAACACCGAGTTTGAGCATGTAGGTTTAGATGCAACCAAACAGGTTGACACGGCCTGGGCCGAGTTTCAGATGAGGACCACAGCTAATTTTGCTATGGGCAATAAAGTAATTTCGTGGTTTGTTGGAGGATTGAATTACCAGATAGAGCATCATCTTTTCCCACGCATAAGCCATGTGCATTATCCCGAAATAAGCAAAATTGTGATGGAAAAAGCGAAAGAGTTTAACCTGCCTTATAACAAATACGATACCATGTCAGAAGCTGTTGCTTCACACTTCAGGGTAATGAAACAATTAGGTAAGAAGCCTGAACAGATGATGCAACAGGTGCAGGCGGCATAAAAGCCCCCTCTATCTCCCCCGAAGGGGGAGGAAAAGCACGAGACCGATTAGGTAGATTATTTGCGATAAAAGACAACCATTAAGGTTTGTATTTTGCCTGCTGAAAGATTAGTTCAGCATCTGTTTCCATTAATTTTTGCAAAGTATATTCCGGGTTCTTTCCCATAAATTTTTTTACAATTTGCCATCCGGCAAAGCTGCCGATATTACCCGGCGCTCCTTCTCCCAGTTCCTGTGTTTTGGGCCCTTCGCCAATATAATTTTTGATGATATTGTTATCAATGGTTTGTAAAAAATTATTTTGTGCAAACAAATCCCAAACAGCCACTTCATGTTCGTACACGGCTTTTAACTGTTCTTTGGTATAACCAATTAATTTATGCTCCTCGGTTTTTGGCAGCAGTTTGCTGAGTGCATAGAGCCGCTTTCCTTTTTCAACCATTTGCTGTACAAGCGGTTTGTCATCCATTTTTTCGGGATAGAGGTCGTTCATAATATTCTGCATACAGTTCACCGGAATATAATCGGGCTCAAAACGGTTGCTGATATATTCAGGATAGGTTTCCTGTACCAACGCAGACCTGTATAAAGAAAAATTTTTACCCAGGTGATGCTGCAGGCCAATGATGATGGCATCATCCGAAAGTATATCGCCATATCCATCTAAAGGGCCTACGTAAGTAATGATTTGTTTACGGTCTTTATAGGCAGGAAAATAATGTTTTACAAACTGCAATGCCTGTTTTATTTCTTTTTCATACTTGTTAAAATCATTAAAAACTTTTTGTGCGCTATCATACACCGGTTTATAAGCGGTTATAAAACCCATCACATAATCTGCTGCACTATCTGCCGACCATTTAGGATCTGCATTTAAAATAGTAGATAAATAATTCTCACCAAAAGAAGGGTATTTGGCAAGAAGCTGATCAAAGTTTGTTGTAAAATTTACCGTATCAAGTTTAAAGAGTTCCTGTTCAAAACGCCTGGTGCTCAACTCAACCTTTATACCGGATACGTCTGGTGTTTTATCGCTGCTGTTGCAGGATAATAACAAGCTGCATGTAATAAGAAATACAAAAACTATTCTCATTTTCTTCATTTAACTTTACAAGTATAAAAAATCATTTCTAAACATAAAGTTAAGCCCGATTAAGGGTTTGGGGCATGAAAATATTTTTAGCACAGCAGAACTATCACATCGGCAATTTTGAAACCAATACGCAAAAGATCATCAGTGCCATTCAATCTGCAAAAGAACAGGGAGGTGATTTGATTGTTTTCAGCGAGCTGAGTGTTTGTGGTTATGCCCCCCGTGATTTTTTGGAGTTTGAAGATTTTATCAATAAAAGTTATGCGGCCATTGATGTAATTAAACAACATGCCGATACCATTGGCGTATTGGTTGGCGCACCAGACCGTAATCCGGTAAGAGAAGGAAAGGATCTTTTTAATGCAGCTTTTTTATTGTACGAAAAAGAAATAAAAGGCATTGCACATAAAACCTGTTTACCTAATTACGATGTGTTTGATGAGTACCGGTATTTTGAACCGGCATATAACTGGAGCGTCATGGAGTTTAAAGGTAAAAAGTTGGCCGTAACCATTTGCGAAGATATCTGGAACTTGGGTGACAATCCTTTGTATCGGGTTTGCCCGATGGATGAATTGATGAAGCAACAACCGGATGTAATGATCAACTTATCTGCATCGCCATTTGATTATACACATGATGAAGACCGGAAAGCAACCATTAAATCGAACGTAACCAAATACAAGCTTCCTTTATTTTATTGTAATGCTGTTGGCAGCCAAACCGAAATTGTTTTTGATGGCGCTTCATTGATTTTTGATGCAGCGTCCAATCTTTGCGGAGAGTTACCACGTTTTGAAGAAGCCATACAATCTTTTGTTTTAAATGATGATGGTACCATTGATGCACCAGTAATTGAACCAGCCAGCCGTATGCCGGATAAAGAAATGAACCCGGTTACTCTGGAAGAAAACCTGAATATTGAAATGGTGCATGATGCAATTATTTCAGGCATCAAAGATTATTTTAGCAAGATGGGTTTTACCAAAGCCATACTGGGCAGCAGCGGCGGTATTGACAGTGCGGTTACACTGGCACTTGCCTGCACTGCTTTGGGAAAAGATAATGTGAGAGCGGTGTTGATGCCTTCACAATATTCCACATCTCATTCTGTAAATGATGCCGAGCAGTTGAGTATGAACCTGGGGAATCCTTACGACATCATCCCGGTTGAAAATATTTACAATAGTTTTTTAAATGAACTGAAACCCATTTTTAAAGACCTGCCATTTAGTATTGCCGAAGAAAATATACAAAGCCGCACACGTGGAAATTTATTGATGGCCATCGCCAATAAGTTTGGATATATTTTATTGAACACATCCAACAAGAGTGAACTGGCAACAGGCTATGGTACACTTTATGGCGATATGGCCGGTGGAATTGGTGTGTTAGGTGATTGTTATAAGTTACAGATCTATGCGTTGGCAAAATATATCAACAGGGATAAAGAGATCATCCCAAACAATATCATTATAAAGCCGCCCAGTGCAGAACTGCGGCCGGGACAAAAAGATTCAGATAGCTTACCTGAGTATGAAATTCTTGATAAAATTTTATACCAATACATTGAGAGAAGACAAGGCCCCAACGAAATTAAAGCACAAGGATTTGATGCCGCATTGGTTGACCGTGTGCTGAAGATGGTAAACATCAATGAATACAAACGCAACCAGTTTTGTCCCATCATTCGTATTTCGCCAAAAGCATTTGGTGTGGGCAGAAGGATGCCGATAGTAGGAAAGTATTTAAGCTAAATACACTTATTTTTCGAATTAACTAATTATACGAATTTTTGGAAAAACATAAACAAATTCGTGTAATTCGTTTATGTAATTCGTGTAATAAAGTCCTTCTTATATTTTCTCCACCACCACAGCCGTTCCATAAGATAAAACTTCGGTAACTCCGTTCATCACTTCATTGGCGTCGTAACGCATGTTGATGATGGCATTGGCACCACGCTCATTAGCGTGCTGTATCATTAGTTGGTAAGCCTCTTCTCTTGTTTTTTCGCAAAGCTCAACATAGATACTTATTTTACCGCCCAATAAAGTTTGAAATCCACCGGCTATATTCCCAAAAATGCTTCGGCTACGTACGGTAATACCTCTTATTATGCCCAGGTGTTTGGTTATGCGGTAACCTTCCAATGTGTTAGCTGTGGTTATTAGTTGTTGGTCTATCATGATTTTTTTTATTAAAGTTAGATTGATTTTAACAAAGTTTTGCCCCCTTCATAAAAACGGCTAAATTTTTGTTATGCATAGTTCGTATTTTGTGGCCTCACCCCAACCCCTCTCCAAAAGAGAGGGAACTGGTAGATGAAAGCGAAGATTGAAAACGAATAAATAAAACCTAATCTTCTCCATAATAGTTCCCCCTTCAGGGGGCGGAGGGGGTTTCAACTAAAAACCTATGGTTCAAACATCTGAAGACATCCGTTTGCTGAACGAAAGAATTACCAGCGCATCCGGATTTGTAACCCGTATTAATGACGAATTAAGTAAAGTAATTGTTGGCCAGCAATCGATGATAGAACGATTATTGATTGGCCTTTTAAGTAATGGCCATGTGCTGCTTGAGGGTGTGCCGGGACTTGCAAAAACGCTAGCCATTAAATCGCTGGCTCAGGCGGTGCATGCCGATTTTAGCCGTATTCAATTTACGCCCGACTTGTTGCCTGCCGATGTGGTGGGTACCATGATATACAACCAGTCGAAAAATGAGTTCGTGGTTCGTAAAGGCCCCATTTTCTCTAATTTTATTTTGGCTGATGAGATAAACAGGGCGCCTGCAAAAGTGCAGAGTGCGCTGCTGGAAGCCATGCAGGAAAGACAGGTGACAATTGGTGATACAACCTATAAACTTCCCGAACCTTTTTTAGTACTGGCAACACAAAACCCGATTGAGCAGGAAGGAACTTATCCGTTGCCCGAAGCACAGGTTGACCGGTTTATGATGAAAGTAGTGGTAGATTATCCGAGTAAGAGTGAAGAGCAATTGATCATTCGCCAGAATACGTTGGGCTTGAGTTTTCAGCCAATAAACCCGGTTGCATCTACCAGCGAAATTTTAACCGCTAAAGAATTGGTGCGACAGGTTTACCTTGATGAAAAAGTAGAGAACTATATTTTAGATATTGTTTTTGCAACCCGCTATCCGGATAAATATAATTTGCCAAAATTGAAAGCGCTGATTGGTTTTGGAGGTTCGCCAAGAGCAAGCATCAATTTAGCATTGGCTGCAAAAGCTTATGCATTTTTAAATAACCGGGCTTTTGTAATTCCAGAAGATGTAAGAAGCATAAGCAAAGATGTTTTGAGGCATCGTATCGGACTAACTTATGAAGCCGAAGCGGAAAATGTAAATGTTGAACAGATAATAAATGAAATACTAAGGGTTGTAAATGTCCCATGATTTTAACTACAGAAGAAATATTACGCAAAGTTCGGGAGCTTGAAATCAAGAGCAAGAAGATTACCACGCATTTATTTACGGGTGAGTACCATTCTGCTTTTAAAGGAAAGGGTATGAGCTTTAGAGAAGTGCGGGAATATTATGCCGGCGATGATGTGCGTTTTATTGATTGGAATGTGAGTGCCAGGTTCAATCATCCTTTCACTAAAGTTTTTGAAGAAGAAAGGGAGTTAACAGTGATGCTGATGATTGACACCAGCGCCAGTAATTTGTTTGGCACCGTTGCCAGGCAAAAGAAAGACCTGATAGTGGAAATGGGTGCTGTGCTTACTTTTAGCGCCATCAACAACAACGATAAAGTTGGTGTTATTTTCTTCAGCGATAAAATAGAAAAATTCATACCTCCTAAAAAAGGCCGACAACATGCTTTATACATTGTGCGTGAATTATTGACTGTTGAAGCAAAAAAGCAGGGCACTAATTTGGATGAAGCCATTAAGTTTTTCAGCAGGGCAGTAAAGCAGCGCAGCATTTCTTTTATTTTAAGCGATTTTTTAGCAACCGGTTATGATGATGGCCTGAAAGTAATTGGCAACAAACACGATGTTATTGGCATACGTGTGTATGATAAGATGGATATGCAACTGCCCGATGCCGGACTGCTGCAGTTGCAGGATGCAGAAACAAATAAAACAACCTGGATAGATAGCAGCGATGAACTGGTACGCTATAATTACCAGCAGCATTTTTTGCAGCAGAGCGAACTGAGTAAAAATTATTTTAGAAAAGCAGGGGCAGAATTATTGCATGTGCGTACTGATGACGACTATGTAAAAATTTTACAACAGTTTTTTATTAACAGAATGTGATTGAAAAATAATGGTTAAAGAAAAAATAAACAGGATACTGATTGCCGGAGGATTAACAGCCTGTTTTTCTTTTTTCATGCAATTTGCTTTTTGCCAAACGCTTCAAACCATTACCGATAAAAAAGATATTTTAATTGGCGAACAGATAAAGCTTACCATAAAAGCGCCACTACCACTTAATGCAGGCAGCTTAACCAAATGGCTTGTTATACCAGATTCAATTTCTCATTTTGATATTGTAGAAACCGCTAAGCCCGATACCGTAAATTTTAAAGACAATTCCAAAGCCATTGAGCAAACCATCACCATCACCAGTTTCGATTCGGGCAGTTGGACCTTTCCGGCTTTGCCTGTTGAGTTTTCAGGAGCAGCCGGACAAGCACCTCAAATTGTAAATACCGATTCATTTGTTGTGAATGTTTCTTATGCTCCCGCAGACAGCACCAATCAGCTTCGTGATATAAAACCGATCATGAAAGTTTCGGTCTTCGATTTTTTCTGGCTTTACATTGCCGGTGGCGTGTTGCTTTTGCTGCTGATCATTTTTCTGTTGTACCAGTATTTTAAAAAGAAAAAGAAAGATACACCTGCAACAGCTATTTCAAAACTTTCGCCTTTTGATGAAGCAATGGCAGAACTAAAAAACCTGGGCCAGTATAACCTGCAAGATGCAGCCCAAATAAAATTGTATCACATAAAACTGGCCGGCATTTTTAAAAATTACCTGGGCCGCAAACAGGGTAAAAATCTGTTCAACAAAACAACCAGCGATCTTTTAATAAATATGAAGGAAGTTAATTTACCACCCGACAATATCTCGGAACTGGCCACAGCCCTGCGCTGTACCGATGCGGTGAAATTTGCCAAATATCTTCCCTTATCAAACCAAAGCGAAGAAGCGTTGCAAAAAATAAAAGAAACCATAACCTTAACAGAACAACAAACAACAAACTACAAACCATAAACCCATCTTGCTTTTCGACTATTTTAAAAATATAACTTTTGGCCAACCCTGGTTTTTGCTGTTACTGATTGTAATACCGGTATTGATATGGTGGTATGCAACCAAAAACAGTAAGCGGCAGGGTGCCATCATTGTTTCGGATGTTTCGGCAAAGGGTTTATCAACCTGGAAGACGGGCTTACGGCATTTGCTTTTTATATGCAGGTTGCTTGCAATAATTTTTATAATTGCTGCACTGGCAAGGCCACAAACTATGTATGAAGAACAGAATGCCGAAGGTGAAGGCATTGATATTGTTTTGTGTATTGATGTAAGCGGCAGCATGACAGCACAGGACCTTACACCCAACCGCCTCGAAGCTGCTAAAAGAGTGGCCATTGATTTTGTAAACAAGCGGCTTACCGACCGGATTGCGGTAGTTATTTTTTCCGGCGAAAGTTTTACGCAATGCCCGTTAACAACCGATCATGCAGTTTTAATATCGGCCATTGAAAACATACGCAATGGTTTGCTGGAAGATGGAACCGCTATCGGATCGGGCCTTAGCACCAGTGTTGAACGTTTGCGTACCAGCAAATCAAAAAGCAGGATTGTTGTTTTATTAACGGATGGAGAAAATAACGGCGGATTGATTGACCCGGAAACAGCCAAGGAAATTGCCAAGGCTTTTCAAATAAAGGTTTACACTATTGGAGTAGGCACTGATGGTTATGCACCCACACCGGTAAATACACCCGTGGGCGTTGTGATGCAGAATGCAAAAGTGTCTATCGATGAAAAACAGTTAAAGGCAATTGCTGCAGAAACCGGGGGCAAATACTTTCGTGCAAAAGATAATGAAGGCCTTACCGGTATTTATGATGAAATAAATGCCCTTGAAAAATCAAAGGTAGAAATATCAACCCGAACCCGATACACAGAAAAATTCTTTCCCTTTGTAATGGCTGCGCTGGCATTATTGTTTTTAGAGATGCTGCTGAAGTTTACTCTGTTTAGGAAATTTCCGTAATTAGTGTAATTCATTTTAATTGCTGAAATTTGCCCCCAATGAATGCAACCGTATATAAAAGCACCGGCAACTGGTACCAGGTAAAAGATGATGAAGGCAATGGCTTTAATGCCCGGCTGCTGGGTAAGTTTAAAATGGATGGACTTACCAGCACCAATCCTATTGCAGTTGGAGATTCAGTTAATATTGAAATGGAGAACGAACTGGAAGGCTCCGTTACCATTACCGAAATTGGCAAGCGTAAAAATTATATTACCCGTACATCTCCGGCCAATAAACACCAGCATCATATCATTGCATCTAATTTAGATCAGTCGCTTTTGTTTGCAACCCTTAAAGACCCCAAAACATCGCAGGGTTTTATCGACAGGTTTTTAATTACATCCGAAGCTTACCATATTCCCTCCATCATCGTTTTTAACAAGAGCGATTTGTATCGCCAAAAAGAAACAGACAAATTTGCCGAAGTAAAAAGCATTTATGAAGCCATTGGCTACCAGGTTTTAAGTATGAGTATTGAAAAGGGAGATGGGGTAGAAGCAGTAAAAAATTTACTGAAAGATAAAGTGACTTTGCTGAGCGGACATTCAGGCGTAGGCAAATCTACTTTTATAAATGCTGTTTTTCCGGAGCTGAAATTAAAAACACAGGGAGTAAGTGACTGGAGCGGCAAAGGTTTGCATACAACAACATTTGCTGAAATGTTTGACACACCGGATGGCGGAAAAATTATTGATACACCGGGTATAAGAGAACTGGGGCTGGTTGATATTCCGAAAGAAGAACTGTCGCACTATTTCCCCGAAATGCGGGCATTGATAAACGACTGCAAATTTAATAACTGTATGCATTTAAACGAACCGGGCTGTGCTGTAAAAGCGGCTGTTAAAGATGGCGGTATACACATGGACCGATATATCAGCTATTGCAATATACTGGAGACTATTAATGAAAAAAGCTATTAGGGACGACAAAAGATAGACGACCGACAACAGACAACGGACGACTGTGGTCAATGGTCTGTCGTCAGTGGTCAATATATTCTGTGTTCCAGAAAATGCGCCACTTCCATTACCACATTGTTATTTTTAGCAAGATTTTTTTTCTGCTGCGGGTAAATACTTACGCCGTTAAACATATTGTAGTGCAGGGTTAAAAACTGGCCACGATACTGAAAATCCCAATCAAGGGTTTCTGCATCATCTATCTGGTTAATGAAATTAACTTTCAGGTCTTGTGAAAGTGTGTTGGCAATTGCGTAGAATTTTGAAATGCCGCAGTTGTCGTCAATTACGGCTTCGGAGCAACCGTTGTTAGTTTTAAGTTCGTAACACATAGGTACTGGTTTTAGGTTGAATATTGGTAATCGGTATTATTAAAATCAATTTGTACAAACCACTATTATCTGCCGCCTCTCCACTTTGCTTTCTTCGATGCTTTCATCGCTTTATCATCGCTCAATAATTTTTCGGCACCCACATTTCTGCCGTCGGTAGGACAGCCAACTTTTTCTTTTCTGCTGAATAT
>JAYUZB010000152.1:0-5133 GCA_043752185.1 Chitinophagaceae bacterium | reverse complement strand
TTGCTCAGGATTGGAAAACCTTTAACCAGGCTGATATATTGTTTACTGCAGAATATCCCGCCAGCTGGGTTAATAAAGTAAAAGAAGGCAAAAGAGTTTTCTTTACCTCGCCAGCCGAAAATGATACAGATGTTTTTTTTCAGAATATAAATATTAATGTTACCACCAATCCTGAATTTGGAACTACTGTAAAAGTAAAAGATTTGATTCAGGATATTGTAGATAAAGTTCAGTCATCGTTTGATGATTTTATTGAAGAGGCAAGAACTTCATTAAAATGGAATGGAATGGATGCATTTGAAATCACTTATACTGGTAATACAAAAAAGGGGGATGTAACATCAGTTCGTATTACACAACGGCTTTGCTTTTACAAAACCCGGCTTTACTTAGTTACTTATACTGCTTTAAAAAATGGTGATGTATATGCAACAACTGCAAAAAAAATTATTGATACAATAAAATTTAAACTATAAACTTACTTACCAATACAGGCATCTCTTAGCATCTTCATATAAACAACTCCCTTTTCTCTTGCAAAATCAATGTTCTTATCCGGAATAGATTCCGGATCATCGTAATGCTCCAAAGCTTTATCTATGCTGCTTTCACGCAATAAATGTAACATGGGATAAACTGAACGATTGGTATAATTGGCTGCATCATTATCAGGCGCACCGGCAAATTTGTATTGCGGATGAAAACTGGCCAGTTGATAAATTCCGTTATATCCTTTTTGTTTCAGCAGCTTTTCAGCAACTGAAACCATGTCAAGATAACTGTCAAACGTTTTGAAGTTGTTTGGAAAAATTAAAAAAGATGTTTCAGTAGCGGCCTCCTCATCAAGCCTTGTTACTTCCTGTAAAAATGATTCCAGGCAGGTTACTGTTTCAGTTGCATCCTCAACTTTATAAAAAACAGTTTTGCGTTTTACTACCTGTGCTGCAAACGGACAAAAATTACAACCTATTACCACATCGGTAATCCATTTTTTTGTTTGTTCAATTACCTGTTTTTCTGTAATCATTTTACTTTAAAAGTAAAGTAAAATTATTACAAAGCAATTTGGTTTGTACCTGCCATGATTTGTTCGTTAATAAAAATCTTTTCTTTAATCAGGTGCTGTAGCATGGTGTTTGACAGACAAATTATTGTTTTAATTTTAGTTAGCTTCTTAAGGCAATAATTGTTTTTCTTTGCAGTAATGATTGCATTATATTTTACTTCGTTAAACTCGGGCAGCAATGGAAATTGCTATTATGTAGGAACCCAAACCGATGCTGTTTTAATTGATGTTGGCCTTAGCTGCCGGGAAACTGAAAAGCGGATGAAGCAGCTTGGCTTAAACATGAAGACGGTAAAGGCCATTTTTATTTCGCATGAACATGGAGACCATATTAAAGGTGTATCAACCCTGGCAAATAAATACAGCTTGCCAGTTTACATAACTGCTAAAACGGCTAAAAATGGCCCAAGGCTTATCAGCCACCTGGCTAAACCGTTTACTGCAAAAGAAATTGTAACTGTTGGGGGTTTACAGGTAACGCCATTTTTGAAATATCATGATGCTACAGACCCTCACAGTTTCATCATCAGCAGTAATGGAATAACAGTTGGCGTATTAACTGATATTGGAACTGTTTGTGAAGAAGTAGTTCATCATTTTAAACAATGCCATGCTGTTTTTTTAGAAACAAATTATGATGCAACCATGCTGGAAAACGGAAAGTATCCCATTCATTTAAAAAACCGGATACGTGGCGGGCAGGGGCATTTATCCAATAAAGAAGCACTTGATCTTTTTATTACGCACCGCTCCCCCAACCTTTCGCATTTGTTACTTTCGCATTTGTCAAAAGAAAATAATTCGCCGGAAATAGCCGCAGCCTTATTTCAGCAACATGCAAACAATATTAAAATAACAGTTGCATCAAGGTATCAAACTACCGAGGTCTTTTGCATTGCTTCATCAAGTATACAAAGTAATGCGATAGCAGTTAAAAAAGTCAAGCCCATGCAATTGGGTTTGTTTGAATAATTCAATTGTATAATAATGGTCGACAGTCTGCTCCAGCTTTTTAAAGAACATCAGAATCTTGCCATTGTTATCAGCATTTGTATCAGCATAATCATTGCGGTATTGGGTGTTGTGCCCAGTGTGTTTATAACTGCTGCCAATATTTTATTTTTTGGTTTTTGGAACGGTATGTTCATTTCTTTTTTGGGTGAAGCTACTGGTGCAGGCATTGCATTTTTATTATACCGCAAGGGGTTTAAAAAAACAGTTGAAAAAAAGCTTGATAAATATCCTAAAGTAAAAAGATTGATAGATGCTGAGAATAAAGAAGCATTTTACCTGGTACTTGCCTTGAGGTTAATTCCTTTTGTACCCAGCGGATTAATAACTTTTGCTGCAGCAGTAGGAAGAATTTCTTTCCCTGTTTTTATTGTAGCCAGTTCCTTAGGTAAATTGCCGGCATTGTTTATAGAAGCTTATGCCGTTAATGCCGTCACCAATTTTGGCTGGCAG
Source organism: Chitinophagaceae bacterium (assembly GCA_043752185.1). Lineage (GTDB taxonomy): Bacteria > Bacteroidota > Bacteroidia > Chitinophagales > Chitinophagaceae > Ferruginibacter. The sequence continues at coordinate 2,603 of JAYUZB010000152.1, read as the reverse complement.
GGTAAATTAATTTTGATTGTAGCTGGTGTGGTTTTGTTGTACTGGGTTATTTCAAAAAATAAAATAATTTCTTAATTACTCCACAATTTTTCCCTTTGCCATTAAAAGAAAAATAATGGCAGTTACAAAACCAATCATTCAATTAACTCAATATTATATTCAACCTTATTAATTATTACTGCATCGCCTGCTTTTAACCCCATTAATTTTTGCCCCAACGGCGATTGTGGCGATAAAGCAATAACAGCATTATCATCAATAACAGTTTTACCTAAAGCAATGCTCATAAAAAGATATCCCCGGTTGGTTTTAATAAGGCTGCCATTTACAACTATAGATGCGGATAACATTGGGTTTATCTTTTCCAAAACCGCTTTTTGAGCCAGCACTTCCTGCAATTGTGCACGTGTATTGGCTTGTTCAATTTGCAGCATTGCCAATGCGGTTTCATGTTTATCGCCTGCGGTGCTTTTAGTTTCATTGGTGCCACTCTCCTTCAGGTCGGCCAATACCTGTTGCAGCATATTCACTTTTTCTGCAATGAGGTGCAGATAATGATTGTATATTTTTTGTTTCAGCGTCATTGTAATTATCAGTAAAAATAATTGAAACCTCTTAACAAATAATTTTTATGTGGGGAGGATTTCAATTTACATTTAACACAAAAAATAAGTTTGTTAAAAGGTTTTTTCCATATATTCCTATAATTCTATTTGGTTCAGTTATGCAAAGTTGGTTTTTAAAAATGCATAATTGGGTTAAGAATGATCTACATTGCATGTTTCAACCATCATTATGTATGACCAGTTTGATCTTTTAATTGACAGTTATCTCAGCAATCATATCGGCATAGCTCCTGCTTTTTTAAGCGAAAAATTATCTGCGGGTTTACAGCAAAATATTTTACAGTTACAAAAAGATGAAATGATGACAGCTGCCGGCATCGGTAACAAAGAAATAAAAGATACCAACCAGCAAATGCGTAGCGATAAAATTTACTGGCTCGACAAAAAGCATGATAATACATTTGAAAATGAATTTCTACAATACGTTGAAGATTTTATTATGCGATTGAACAGCACCTGTTACGCAGGTATTAATGCTTACGAATTTCACTATGCAGTATATGAAGAAGGCAGTTTTTACAAACGGCATAAAGATCAATTTAAAAATAACGACCATCGTAAATTTTCGCTAATCACTTATTTGAATGAAGATTGGCAAGCGGCAGACGGAGGCCAGTTGCAGGTTTATCAAAATGATACGATGCAGCAAATACAGCCCCATGCACAAACGGCCGTGCTCTTTAAAAGCGATGAAACCGAACATGAAGTTATAAAAGCCAACCGCAGCAGAATGAGCATTACCGGTTGGTTGAAAACTGTTTAATCAATGCCTCCTTCCTTTGGCAACAGTGTATTTAATTTCAACTCATCAATATCCATTTCACGTTCTACATGCTTTATTGCGGTATCGCTAAAGTCGCCATCCTTGTGCAGTTTTATCAGTAATTCACGTTGAAATTTACTGATCTCCAGCTTGGCAGTAAGCAGGTTATCAGGTTCGGTTGGCTTCACTTCATAATTAAAATATTTTGCTCTTTTATGAAGCTGAATTTCTTTATTCAGTTTTCGTATTTGCTGCTCGTATTTATTTTTGAGTTGCTGTATCAGTTTATTATCGCCCTGTACCGGAAATTCATTTTCGATATAATGCAGCGTACTGCTTGCAAGGTATAATTGAAGTTCCCGCTCTTCTTCATCGGTATTATCCTCGGGTTTAATTTTTAACCATCTAACCAAAAAGGGTAATGTTAGGCCCTGTACAACCAGTGTTATAAAAATTACAACAAAAGCTAAAAATATAATAGATGATCTTTTTGGAAAAGCTGTTCCATCATCCAAAACCAATGGCAAAGCCAGCGCAGCGGCCAATGAAATTACGCCCCTGGTGCCTGTCCAGGCAACTACCATAACATTTTTCCACGTGTTTTTTGTATCTGAATAAATATCAGCTGCAAGTTCTTTTTTATTATTTTTCTGAAAAAAACTTAGCCAATAAGTGCCACCAAATACCCAAATGATACGTACAATTATTGTAACCAAACTGATGACTAAGCCATAGCCCAATATTGTTGAAAATGGATAACGCCCCAGGTCTTTTATGATTGATGGCAATTGTAAACCAATGAGAATAAAAATAAAACCGTTCAATAAAAATATAATGGTATCCCAAACCACCCTCGTTCTCATCCTTGCCTGCGATGCAAATATTTCGGGCGACTTTCGGGATATTACAAGCCCAGTGGTTACTACTGCCAAAACACCCGACATGTGAAAATGCTCGGCAGCCAGGTATGCAACAAATGGTGCCAGCAGTGTTAAGCTTGTTTCAACCAATGGATTATTCTCAATTTTTTTATGTGCATGTACAAACAAAAAACCAGTTACAAAACCAATCAATATACCAACTGATGATACCAGTAAAAACTGTAAGCCTGCCTGCCAAAAAACAAAAGAACCTGTTGTAACCGCAACAACTGCATAACGATAAGCAATTAAGGCCGATGCATCATTAACAAGACTCTCGCCTTCCAGAATGGT
>JAYUZB010000151.1:0-5159 GCA_043752185.1 Chitinophagaceae bacterium | reverse complement strand
ACCCGGCGCACAATTGTACAAAGATCTTTTTGTTTAAAATACCTTGTTAAGAAATTCCTAAAAGCTTTTTTCTTTGATGAACGGTAACCTTTATTGGGGCTTGTACGTTTAATTTCGTACTAACATCATTACGCCATGAATGATGTATTCGCAAACCAATAAAGTATAGCCATGAAATGTTTTAAACTTAAAGCATTATGCTTTTGCATATTGCTAACTTCGGCCGTATTTGGCCAAACTGCAAAAAGGCAACTTGCCGCCAAAAGAATTAATTCCAGTATTAAAATTGACGGGGTTTTAGATGATGCCGCCTGGAAAGACGCCCCGGTAGCAGATAAATTTATTTCGTTAAGGCCTACTCCATTTTTAGCGGAAAACCCTGATAATGCAACCCAGGTATTTTTTGTGTACAATAATGAAGGTATTTATGTTGGTGGATATGTACATGAAAAATACAAAGACAGTATAGCAACTGAACTTACCGGGCGTGATGGTTTTGGTAACAATGATTTTATCGGTGTAATATTCGATACCTATCATGATAAACTAAATGGATTTGAATATTTTGTTACACCGCTTGGCGAACAGATGGATGCAAAAGTATCGCCCAACACAAACGGCAACAGCGAAGACTTTAGCTGGAATGCAGTTTGGGAAAGTAAATCAAAATTACAAACAGATGGTTGGACATTTGAAATGTTTATTCCTTACTCAGCCATCAGGTTTGGTAAAAAAAATGTACAGGACTGGGGATTGAATATTGTACGCCGCAGACAAAAAAGCGGTCAGCAATTATTCTGGCAATCTATTGATCCCAATGCAAATGGATTTTTAACACAGGAAGGATTATTTACCGGCCTGGAAAATATTAAGCCACCCATGCGCCTGCAGTTTTCTCCTTATTTTTCGGCTTATCAAAACCATGATGGCACGGCTAAGGATAATAAAAGCAAGACAACTTTTAACGGTGGTATGGATGTTAAGTATGGTTTAAACCAGGCCTTTACATTAGATATGACCCTGATACCCGATTTTGGCCAGGTACAATCTGATAACCGGGTATTAAACCTTTCGCCGTTTGAACAAAAATTTAATGAGAACCGTGCATTTTTTACAGAAGGTGTTGAACTGTTTAATAAAGGAAATTTATTTTACAGCCGTAGAATAGGTTTGGAACCGAGGTTTAGTAAATTCAACCCACGATCAAATAATGATGCTGCAGTTGAATATCCGGGGCAGGCAAAAATTATTAATGCCACCAAAATCAGCGGGCGCACACAAAAGGGATTAGGGATAGGTGTACTGAATGCAGTAACACAAAAACAATTTGCCACTTATCTTGACACTACAACTGAGCAGCAATACCGTACAGAAAATATGCCGCTTACCAATTATAATATCCTGGTGTTTGATCAAACTTTAAAAAACAACAGCAGTGTTTCGTTGGTTAATACAAATGTATGGCGTAGCGGTAATGATTATGATGCCAATGTAACTTCTGCCCTCTTCGATCTTAATGATAAAAAAAATAAGTGGAATGTTGGTGGCAATGTGAGCTTTAGCAACCTGCTGGGCAAAGACGGGGAAAATACAACCGGTTATGCACACAGTATTTACTTTGGAAAAACCAGCGGCCGGTTTAATTTTAATGTTTGGCAAGAACTGTATAATGACAAATATGATAAAAGCGATTTTGGCTTTTTTACCAATAACAATACCATGGACCAGGGTGTATGGGCCGGGTATAACTGGACAAAGCCAATTGGATGGTTTAATCAGATGCGTATCAATACAAACTTCTGGTACAGCAGGCTGGTATCGCCTATTGATAATTTAAGTCGCAGTCAAATGATGTACCAGGGCGCCGGAATCAATTTTAATTTTAATGGCCAAACAAAAAAACTCTGGTGGGTAGGCGTTAATATTAACGGGGGTCCTAATCGAAACGATTTTTATGAACCAAGGTCGTATGGACGTGTTTTTCAGGACAAAGGAAGGATAGGAATGAATGTATGGTGGAACAGCAACTCAGCTAAAAAACTTTCCTGGGGAGGGAGTCTTTTTGCCGGCACAGGAAGTGTTTTTAAAAGAACTACTGTTGAATATAACCTCTTTGGAAAAATACGTTTTAGTAGTAAATTCTCGGTCGATAATTCCATCAATATCAATAATGTTAGAAACCAGGCGGGCTGGGCCGGAAGAACCGGGAATACGATTTATTTTTCAAGAAGAGATGTTAGCTCTGTTGAAAATGTACTGAATATTAAATACAGTTTTACCAACCGCATGGGACTTACATTAAGGGCACGCCATTACTGGAGCAAGGTAAACCCGCAGCAGTTTTACGAACTGGATGTTAATGGAAAACTCCAAACTCCAACAACACCTTTTACAAAAAATGTAAACCAGAATTACAATTACTTAAGTGTGGATATGGTATACACCTGGCAATTTGCACAGGGTAGCTTCCTTAATATCATGTGGAAGGATATTGCTGATAATTTTGAGTATGGCGGTAATTTTGAACAGCAATATTTTAAAAACCTGGGCAATACAGTTGAGGGCGATCAGTTCAACAGTTTATCCATACGGGTAATTTATTTTCTGGATTATCTTACAATGAAAAGAAAATTGAAAAAGAAATAACTGGTTGATATTTTAAGAAAATCTCCCTACACCATGTAGGGGGATTTTTTTTAATTCTTTATTTTGAATGAAGGTTTGTTGCCAATAATAATGGCAGCCATTGCAAGGGCAGTATCTTTTAAAAGGCTTCCGGGATTACCATCCAACGCCGGTTGCAGGTGTAAAGTAAAAACAAAGATCAGCAACATGATAGCCAGTAAATAACAGGCTGACGTTTTAAATTTATTAATAATGATTGCCAGTGCTGCTGCAATTAAACCACTGCCGGTAAGGTAAACCCATATTTTGCCATCGCCAGGCATATAATCTGGAATTAAGCCACTCATCTCATCAACATGCATAAAATGCAATACGCCAAAAAATCCGATGGCTAATGCAAAAAATATTTCGGCAAGGCGGGTAAGTAAAAATGATTTCATGATTATAGGATTTTAGGTAATAGAAAAATAACCATAAATCTTTAAAGCAGCAAAACATGATATAAAAATCAACAGTATGTTCCAGTTATTCAGATGCATTTGATGATTTTTTGCTGCATATCAATTATCCCATTAAACCATCTTAATTATTTTCGTAAAACGGTTATATCATCTAACACATAAATGCCCCGGCCATAAGTTGCAATTACCATTTGATTTGTTTTGGGATGTATAAAAAGATCCTGAACAGAAACCGAAGCCGGAAGATCGTTGTTTAAGGGAATCCATTTAGCTCCTGCATCTTTGCTGATGTAAATACCCATATCTGTTCCGGAGTACAAAATATTTTTGTACAAAGGATCTTCCCTGATTACGTTAACAGGACTTAACGGTAAATTGCCATTGATGCTTATCCATGTTTTGCCAAAGTCTGTTGATTTATAAATGTGGGGCGTAATGTTATCTTCTCTTCTGTCGCTTAAAGTAACATACACAGTTGCTGCATTATATTTTGATGCAACCAGTCTTGATACATGCACATTTGCAGGTAATCCCTTTGTTATTTCTGTCCAGTTTCCACCATCGTTATTGCTAAGCCATACTCTGCCATCATCAGTACCAACATACAGCAATCCTTTTGTAAAAACAGATTCATCAATGGCTGTTATGGCCTGGTGATTAATGGCATAAGGCGTTTTGCCCATCCGTTGTTTGTTATTATTGCTCATATCGGGGCTGATGCGTTTCCAGGTAGCGCCACTGTCAACAGATTTAAACAAATACTGCATACCATGATAAATTGTAAAACTGTTGTGCGGCGATATCATAGTATAGGCCAGCCATTCGCCCCGGTGCGTTTCTTCATCATCTGCTTTTTTGGGAGCAATATCTTTTTCCTGCAAAGAATCAACCAAATCGAGATTTGCTTTTATTAACCTGCCATAAAACGACGAGGTATAAATTGTATTTGCATCTCCGGGGTCAATAGCATGTATAACACCTTCGCCACCAGGCCCCCATTTCCATTGAGTGATGGTTGTATCTTTTTTGCCGAATGTATTTTTTATACTTCCTCTAAACGACCCTTCATCTTGTACAGAGCCAATGATATTGTAAGGCACTCTTGAATCGTAAGCAACATTATAAAACTGCGTGGTTGGAATATTTTTATAAAAATTTTTCCATTTTTTTCCACCATCATAACTTACCGCAATGCCACCATCATCTCCGTTAATGATATAATTTGAATCAGCCGGGTCAATCCACAGCCCATGGTTATCTCCATGTATATAATCGCCGGTTGTATCAATGGGTTGAAAACGTTTAAATGTTTTACCTCCATCATTTGATTTTGCCATAGCTAAGCCCAATATGTACAAACAATTTTCATCTAAAGGGTTAACCCTTATTTGTCCCATCACCCAACCATAAGTGCCACAAAATCTTTCCATGAAATCATTGCTCTCCGATACTTTAAACCAGCTTTCTCCTTTGTCATTACTCCTGTAGACTTCCACGCCCTTAACAACAATCTCCTTTATTCTTCCATAAGGATCAAGCTCTCCTTTTTTTGGCTCTCTCTTTTTTTCGTGGTTATCTACAAAAGCATAAATAACATTTGGATTACTTCTCGAAATATCAATACCAATCCTGCCGGTATTTTTTGTATCGGGCAAACCATTGGTAAGTGGTTTCCATGTTTTGCCGCCATCGGTTGTTTTGTAAATATGATCACCGTCTTCAGGCACGGGATCGCTCCAACGTTTGCGAATGCGGTTCCACATAGATGCGTAAATGGTATTGGGGTCAGATGGATCCATGCGCAGGTCTATGCAACCTGTTTTATCATCATTGCCCAATATTTTTTTCCATGTTTTGCCGCCATCGGTTGATTGATATACACCACGCTCATTATTATAACTCCACTCATTGCCGCCAGCTGCAACATATACTACAGATGAATTTGTTGGATGAACAACAACCCTTGCAATGGTACTTGTATTCTCCAGGCCAATATGCTGCCATGTTTTACCGGCATCAACAGATTTAAACATGCCAATACCCGGTAAAGATGCCCTGAAAATATTTGCTTCG
>JAYUZB010000150.1:0-12645 GCA_043752185.1 Chitinophagaceae bacterium | reverse complement strand
TCCGAAGCAATAGTTGTCCTGGGAACTTTCTGCTCAAACCATTTTTGTAAAGGATAATCAAAGCAGGCGCCATGCATATAGTTGAGCAAAGATTTTTTTAGTCCGAAACTGAAACTTTCATGATCGGCACCGGTAAGGTCAATATGTTCAATATCATTGTTGGCAAATGTGCCGATGGTTTCTGAAACTTTCTTAACCGAATATTTTTCGGGTTGCAAACCAACCGGGCTGTGCGCCGTCATGGTAAACAAATGCCAGAAAGCCGATTGTAAAATACCGGCTTCAAAAAGTTGCCGCACCATCTCCAGCGAATCAATGGTTTCCTGTGCCGTTTGTGTAGGGAACCCATACATGAGATAAGCATGCACCATAATGCCTGCTTCGGTAAAATGTTTATTCACTTTGGCAACCTGTGCAACGGTTATACCTTTTTGTATCAGTTCCAGTAATCGGTCTGATGCAACTTCCAAGCCGCCGGAGATGGCAATACAGCCCGATGCTTTTAATAAAATACAAAGATCTCTTGTAAAACTTTTTTCAAAACGCACATTGGCCCACCAGCTTACGGTTAATTTTCTGCGGATGATCTCAATCGCCAATGCACGCATGAGTGCAGGCGGTGCAGCTTCATCCACAAAATGAAAACCATTTTGCCCCGTTTGTGCAATCATTTCTTCCATGCGGTCGCAAAGTAATGATGCAGCGATTGGTTCGTAATTTTTTATGTAGTCTAAACTAATATCGCAAAAAGTACATTTGCCCCAGTAACATCCATGAGCCATGGTGAGTTTGTTCCAGCGGCCATCGCTCCACAAACTGTGCATGGGATTAATCACTTCAATAGCCGAAATATATTTATCTAAATAAAAATCGCTGTAATCAGGTGTGCCTACCTGGCCCTGTTTGTAATCTATGCAAGCCGAATTGTTGATATAAGTTACTTTGCCATTCACCAAAGTAAAAGTTCGCTTTAATTCATCAATGGTTTTGGTGCCTGTGAGATGTTGTAATAAAATTTCAACCGGAGCTTCACCATCATCTAAAGTAATAAAATCGTAAAATTCAAAAACACGGGCATCAGTTAGAGACCGCAGTTCGGTATTGGCAAAACCGCCGCCCATGGCAACTTTAACGTCGGGGTAATATTGCTTTATCCATTGTCCGCAACGCAGTGATGTATATAAATTACCAGGAAAGGGAACCGAGATGGCAACCAATTTTGGCTGCACAGCTTCTATCTTTTGTTTTAAAACTTCAATAAGTATTTTATCAAGATAAGTGTAGTCTTGTTGCAGCGTATTATACAATTCATCAAAACTATTAGCCGATCTTCCCAGTCTTTCGGCATAGCGACTAAAACCAAAATGTTCATCAACAGTTTCTTTGATGAGATCAGATAAATCTTCGAGGTACATGGTTGCAATATGTTTGGCTTTATCCTGCGTACCCATATTGCCAAATGCCCATTTCAAATCATCGAGTTGTGCAAAGCGTTCTGCCTCGGGCAAAAAATCTCTTTTACAAATTAAATGCGCAAGGGTAGGGCTTTTGCCTTGTAAAAACAACATCACCGCATCAATGGTATTTATATAATCATCCTGCAAAGCAATTATTCTTGCCGCATTTATTGAGTGTTCTTTTTGCAGCGCATTAATTTCGGTAAACAAATTTTGTAATCCTGCTTTTGAAAATAAAGCCACGGTAACTTCAATACCCAAATCGGCTTGAAAGGATTTGATACCCTTTGTATTGAGGAAACCCTTTAGGTAAGCCGTAGCCGGGTAGGGCGTATTAAGCTGCGTGAAAGGTGGTGTTATTAAAAAAACGGTTGTGCTCATCGGTTGCAAAAATATTCTTTAATAGTTGGATAAATATAGGAACACGAATTTTTACCACGAATTACACGAATTAAGAAAATTCGTGTAATTCGTGTAATTCGGTTTTATTCGTGTATCTGATTTAAATTGCAGCATGACTCCTGAAAGAAACGAACGCCTCACATCAGTATTAAATAAACGCCAGCCCGATCTTACGGTGTTGCTTGAAAATGTTTTTGATCCGCATAATATATCTGCCGTAATGCGAACCTGCGATGCGGTGGGCATACAAGACATTTATATTCTGAACAGCAAAATTCCGCCACACAAAAAGTGGGGTGCAAAAAGTTCATCCAGCGCAGCCAAATGGTTAACTGTTCATCAGTTTACCGATGCTGTTGAATGCTTTACAGCACTTCGCAAACACTACAAAAAAATTTACACCACACATTTAAGCAGCGATGCAGTTGGTTTGCATGAATTAAATTTAACTGAACCGGTTTGCCTGGTTTTTGGTAATGAGCACAGCGGTGTAAGTGAAGAGATTATCAGCATGGCCGATGGAAATTTTATCATACCGCAGGTTGGTATTATCAAGTCACTCAATATCTCTGTTGCCTGTGCGGTTAGTTTGTACGAAGCATATCGCCAAAAAGCAAATGCAGGCCATTATGAAAAGACGAAGCTGGAAGGAGAAAAACTTATATCTCTCCGCAATGAATGGGGATTTCTGGAAGAATGATTTTTGCCGGTAAGTTGGTAAGCCGTTTTATTTAATATTATCGTGTAGTTAATTCCCGCCTTTCCGTCTTACCGGCAAAATTGACAAATGGCTGTCTATTCTGCTTCATTTCCAATAACTTTATCTACCAAAATCAATTGTATGAAGAAAATCTTTCTGCCTGTATTGCTGTTTGTCAGCTTCAATATTTCTGCCCAAAACAAAAAGCCTTTAGATCATTCTGTTTATGATGGCTGGAAAAGCGTTGGTGAAAGGCTCATCAGCAATGATGGCCAGTACACAGTATATGCCATCAATCCGCAGGAAGGAGATGGGGAGTTGGTTATTCAGCACACAGGAACTTTAGAAAAGAAAATTGTTGCCCGTGGTTATGGTGCTGTGATAACAGAAGACAGTCGTTATGTGGTGTTTAAAATAAAACCAATCTTCCAGGAAACCCGACAGGCAAAAATAAAAAAGAAAAAAGCCGATGAACTGGTGAAGGATTCAATTGGCATTATTGAATTGGGTAAAGATGCGGTTGTAAAATTTGCAAGAACAAAAGGATTTAAAACACCCGAAAAAGGTTTTGGTTATGTAGCTTATCAGCTGGAAAAGGCACTGCCCGATACCACAAAGAAAACTAAAAAAGCACCGGTAGTAGATTCGGCCAAAGCAAATATTGATATGCTGGTAAAGCTGGCAGATTCTGTTATTCGGAAGTCCATTGAATCTGTGAATGCACAAAATCTTACCAAAGAAGAAATGATTGGCGCTGCCAATAAAGCCGTTAAAGAAATTATTAAAAAAGCGAAAGACGAAGCAGAGATGGAAGCAGCAATGAATGATGCAGAAGGCGATGATGTACCAGGTGGTGGTGCGGCTGCAGAAGGTACAGATCTGATTGTAAGGCGACTGAGCGATGGCAAGGAAAAAACTTTTAAACTGGTAAGTGATTATTCATTTGATAAAAAAGGAACGAGGCTGGTTTTAAAAACTACTAAAAATGCTAAGGACACAAACAGCATTGCGTTTGTATTACTATACAACCTGCAGTCGGAAAAAACCGATACCCTCATGCGCAACCTGAATGATAGTAAAAACTTCAGCTTTGATGAAGAAGGAACGCAGCTTGCTTTTGTAGCCGAAAGAGACAGCAGCACCAGGGCCCTGCAGAAATTTTACAAACTCTGGTACTTTACAACAGGGCAAGACAGTGCCAAACTGATTGCTGAAAAAAACACGGTGGGTATGCAAATAGGTTTTACCATCAGCGAAAATGCAATCATAAAATTTAGTAAAGATGGTAAGAAATTATTTTTTGGTACAGCGCCCATTACACCAGCAAAAGATACTACTCTGGTTGATTTTGAACTGGCCCGTTTGGATGTATGGCATTATAATGATGATTACCTGCAGCCCATGCAGCTTAAAAATTTAAGCAACGAATTAAAGCGCAGCTATGTAGCTGTAATAAAACCCGGGGCAGATAAAATAACACAGCTGGGTAATGATGATGTTGAAAATATTGCCATGGTTGATGAAGGTAATGCCGACTGGGTTTTAGGAACCAGCAACAAAGGAAACCGGATTGCCATGCAATGGGAGGGACGTACAAAAGCAACGGCCTGGGCCATTAGCACAGCAGATGGCAGCAAGCGGTTAATAAAAGCTAATTCGATGAATTTTTTTACGGCATCGCCTGCAGGTAAATATGTGTATTGGTACGAACCCGATACCAAAAATTATTTTACCTGGAATACAACTACCGGTGTAACAAAAAACATCAGCGATAAAATTAAAGAACCTTTGTATGATGTTGAAAACGATGTGCCGGATTACCCCAGCCCGGCAGGCATTACCGGTTGGACAGCAAATGATCAGTATTTCCTTATTAATGAGGTATATGACATCTGGCAAACAGACCCTACCGGTGCAGAGCAGCCCAGGAATTTAACCAACGGGTTTGGAAAAAAGCACAAAACTGAATTAAACTATATAAACCTCGACAGGGAAAAACGTTTTATCAATGCTGATGAAAACATTTTACTGCGTTCGCTGAATAAGATAAACAAGTTTGGTGGCTTTTATACCAAAAAAATAAATGAAGTAGCTGACCCGTTATTGCTTACTGATGGACCATACAGTTTTGGCAATCCTGTAAAAGCTAAGGATGCGGAGCAATATATTGTTCAACGTGGCAATGTTAGTAAAAATGAAATGTACGCAACAAGCGATTTAAAAAATCTTACACAATTAACTGATATTGCTGCCCAGCAAAAAGATTACAACTGGTTAACAGGCGAGCTTGTAAAATGGAAAATGCTTGATGGAAAAATGAGTGAGGGGCTATTATACAAGCCGGAAGACTTTGACCCGAAAAAAAAATATCCTGTTATATTTTCTTTTTACGAGCGTGATGCCGATAACCTGTATCGCTATATAAATCCCTTCCCAAGTGCTTCTACAATTAACATTGCATATTTTGTAAGTAATGGCTACCTGGTTTTCGATCCCAATATTTATTACAAAGATGGTGAGCCCGGTAATAGTGCTTACAATAGTGTAGTGAGCGCTGCAAAATATCTTTCAAAAATGCCCTGGGTTGACAGTACAAGAATGGCATTGCAGGGGCAAAGCTGGGGTGGTTATCAAATCGCTTACCTGGTTACCAAAACCAATATCTTCAGGGCAGCATGGGCCGGTGCACCGGTAAGTAATATGACCAGTGCCTATGGAGGCATCCGCTGGGGCAGCGGCGTGAATCGCCAGTTTCAATATGAAAAAACACAGAGCAGGATTGGCGCCACTTTATGGCAACGCCCCGATTTGTATATTAAAAATTCTCCGTTATTTGCTGCCGATAAAGTAACCACACCTTTGGTAATGATGCACAACGATGCTGATGGTGCTGTACCCTGGTACCAGGGAATTGAAATGTTTACAGCTATGCGCCGCCTGAATAAAAAAGTTTGGCTGCTGCAATACAACGGTGAAGACCACAACTTGGTAGAACGCAAAAACCGTAAAGACCTTTCGATAAGATTAAGCCAGTTTTTTGATTATTATTTAAAAGATGCCAAACCAGCCAAATGGATAAAAGACGGTTTACCTGCAACAGAAAAAGGAAAAGATTGGGGACTGGGGTTTGAGTAGCTAAAATTATGTGAATTTAAAAAACCGGCGATGTGCCGGTTTTTTTTTGCCCGCAATTTTGTCGTCTATCCCTGTTAGTTTAAAATAGTTATGTAAAAAAATAATTGAAGGAATAAATTTGGTTTATAAAATTTAAAGTATACCTTGCTGATGTATTTAACCTACATATCTAGTCCAATCTTATATTAATTCCAAAACTAACTGCTTTTAATTTTCTATCTCCTGTGTTGAATTTTTTTTAGTAACCCCTCATCATGATGTTAACTCATTAATACTAATGAGCTGATACTTATTTATAACCACGATTATTTATTATTAATAAAACCATCAACATGAAAAAAGTAATTCTTTTACTGGCCTTGTCAAGCCTGTTAAGTACTTTATTATTTGCCCAAAGCAGCCCGGAGGGGATGAATTACCAGGCAGTTGCCCGGAATTTGAAAGGTGAAATATTAGCTAACCAACCCATTGCACTTAAAGTAATGCTCTTTAGTATGCAAAGCAACGGAAAGCAGGTTTACTACAACGAAGTGCATGATGTGGTTACCAGTGCAACAGGTGTTTTTAGCCTGGTGGTTGGTAAGGGAAGTAAAGAAAGTGGTGTGTATGAAAATATACCCTGGGCCCTTGAAAATGTATGGATGGAAGTATCTATCAAAAGTAAAGGCCAGTCAGACTTTGCTGTGATCAGTAACAGCAGGTTACTGGCAGTGCCTTATGCTTATCATGCGTTAACAGCCGAAAAAATTACTGGGGAGAATGTGGCCAGTGCAGGTAACCCTGCACAATCCTGGTTACTCTTTGGAAACAGAGAAAGTAATCCTAACGAAGATAAACTGGGTACCACTGATTTGGTTGACCTGGTGATGGTTACCAATAACCTCGAAAGATTGCGCATTTATGCCAACGGAAATATATTTATTAGAAGAAGTCTGCGTATTGGTGCTGATTTAAATGTTGATTCAAGTGCCTATCTGAACAGGGTAGGTGGTGCAACCATCAATTATGGCCCGTTCACCGTTGACAGGCAAAGCCCTACTTTATTATCAGGTAAATTAACGGTTGATAAAGAAACAGACCTCAACAGTTCTTTAAATGTAGATGGTATTACCGATCTAAACAGTAAGCTGAATGTAAACAACAACAGTGCGTCCTGGCTATCGGGAACATTAAGGGTGGATGGTGTTACTGATCTTAATAATGCGCTGAATGTAAATAATGTGAGTCCGACTTTATTAACCGGAACTTTACGGGTTGATAAGGATGCAAGTTTTTATGAGAAGCTTAAAATATTATCTACACACCAAACCGATACTTCAGGAGCGCCACCTTCAGGTGCTTTACAGGTTGGTGGTGGTGCTTATATCGCAAAGAATTTGTACATCGGTGGGATTGCTAAATTTGGTGGCCCTGCTGCTTTTGGTGGTGCAGTTACCATCACAGATGGGTCTGAATCTGTAAGTACATCAACCGGTGCATTAATGATCCCTTATGGCGGTGTAGGTATTGGAAAACGATTGAATGTTGGCGGGAGCGGACTTTTTGAGAGTACATTAGGCGTTGCCGGAATAACTTCTATAACCAATATTACAGAGTCAACAGCTCCGGCCAACGGTGCATTGATTCTTGCTGGTGGTGCAGGTATTGGAAAAAAATTAAATGTAGGCGGCACACTTACAACTACGGGTGCAGCATACATAAATAATACATTGCATGTTACCGGTAATGAAAGTTATGTAGCCAATTTTAAAAATAATACAGGGGCACATGGAATAACCATACAGGTGAACGCAACAACGCCAAGTAACAGTAATAACTTTATTGAATTCAGGGACAATGGCGGGAATATACGTGGTGTAATTGAAGGTGAAATTGAGTCTGATTTAGTCAACAATTCGGATTACCAGGATGCCCTGGTTTTTAAAGGCATTGCCGCCGGACTTGCCACAGCAGACCTGGGGATTTCCATTGCAGAAGCAATACATGGAGCAGTTAAAGTAGTAGCCGCTGCAACTTCTATTACCGTTTGTGTTGGTTTAGGAATATGTGTAACCTCACCTATTCCTTCGCTGATAGTAGAATCTGGTATTGGTCTTATATTAAAAATTGCAAATTTTGTAGTTAAAACCGCGGGAGTGGCTACCTTATGGGCCGACTTTGGGGTTACCATACAACATAAAAAAGATAACCTCGGCATTACGTTCACATCCGGATCGGGTGACTATGCAGAATGGCTGGCAAAGAAAGATATTACAGAAACCTTTAGTGCAGGCGATGTGGTCTCCATGAAAAATGGTTTTATTACTAAAGCAATTGAACCTGATGGCAAACTAATGGTTATATCCCAAAATCCGATTGTTCTTGGAAACAGGCCCCAGGAAGGGAATGAAAAAAACTATGAAAAAGTTGCTTTTATGGGACAGGTTCCGGTAAAGGTTTTAGGTAGGGTTAAAGCCGGTGATTATATATTGCCATCAGGTTTTAATAAAGGATTTGGAGTTGGTATGCACCCTGATAAAATGAAAACAGATGATTACAAAAAAATTATAGGTGTAGCCTGGCAGGATAATAATAATGATACCTATGGTTATGTAAATACTGCTGTTGGCCTCAATGCAAACGATTATGCCGGGGTAATAAAAAACCAGGATGAAAGATTAATTGCACAGGAAGCAGAAATGGTTGAATTGAAAAAAATGATAAACCAGACTAATGCAAAGTTGGAAAAATTAGTTCCCGGATTCAGTGCTTCTATGGCAACCACCAAACCAGTTAGCCCGGTTAATTCCGGTAGCACCGCTCCTCCTCAAAGTGGTGTTCATGATATGCATGAATTTCCTGTTCCTGATAACTCTTCCATTGTTTATTTTAAAGTAACTCCGGCACAGATAGAAGAGATGTTTGTAAATGCCGAAAAAGTTTTTAAAGAATCGGGCGAAAAAGTAGAAGGGCATCCTTTCTGGGGTAAAATCAAAACTGACCCGGCTTTCAAACAAACTATCATAGATAAGATAAATGTATATTTTGAAAAGGCCATTCACATGCACCAGGAAATTAATGAAGCAAAAAAATAAACTTCAGTTTTTGATGATTTCGTTTTTGTAACAGTTTGCATGCAATTAAAGCTGCTAACTATTTAAACTTAATGTTATGAAGAATTATATGATCAGGGCTGAAAAGTTGCTTCAATTTACGGGTATAATTATTTTTATCATGTTGTTTGGTGTTTTTGAAGGTTTCTCACAGCAGATAACAGTTCTTCCTTCTAATGGGGCACATGCTTCCCAGGCTGGCCCAATGGGCAGTGTACGCCAACATCGGGCTTTCTACCTGGTTACGCCAGCCGAAATGCAGACTTCCGGAATTCAAAATGGTATGCCTGTAAACAGTATAGGATTTACACTGGGTATTCCACAAAGTTTTTCTACCAAAGGCGCTTTTAAAGTGTATCTGCAAAACACCACAGATACGGTGAGCCGCCAGGATACTGCATGGACTATGGTAAATGTTTCAGGCAACAGTCATTCAATTACATCGCTAAGCCAGGGGCAATATGAATGGCAGGTTCAGGCATTGTGCACTTCGAGTTCTTCCTTTTCAGTATTATCCTCATTCTCTACAGTTAATGCAGGTGGTTGCAATGCCCCTACTTCACTTTTTACTTCTTTAATAACTACAAGTTCTGCCAGGTTCAACTGGACGGTTCCCTCATCACAGGTAACTAAATACTTTGTTGAATACAGGATGCAGGATAGTATAAACTGGATACTGGATAGCACTACGCAAAACTTTTATAATGCTGCCGGTCTCACTCCTGATAAGATTTATCAGTGGCGGATACGCACACAATGCGGAACTGTATATGCTGATGAAGCAGGAAGTTCCTTTTCAACTGAAAATATTGCACAATGTGGAACTCCGTCATCGCTTTTAGTATTTGGAATAACCGATACACTTGCAAAATTTTCATGGACCGGGGTAGCCGGAGCCACGTTTTATAATATTCAATTCAGGCGTTTAGGTGCTGCACAATGGCTTACTGCCATGAGTAATACTGATTCGTTTACCGTAAATTTTGGGCTTGCTGCGGGTACTACCTACGAATGGAGAATCAAAACATTTTGTTCTGGAGGTACCGCTTCAGGCTCTTATATCCAGGGATCAAATTTTACCACAACCGGAATCACAGTATGTTATACACCCGACAACCTGGAGGCCAATGCTATAACAGACACTTCAGTTCATCTTACCTGGAACCCGGTAATATCCGCCGCTTCTTATACGCTCAGATACAGGCTAAAGGAATCAATTTCCTGGACAAATGCCATTGCCTCACCCATGGTTGCAGTGCATAATGACAGCCTTGATATTCCAACTGTATATGGAGCCTATAATATTAATTTTAGCAATGGGGCTCCTTTTGTATATGATGGAAACGGATTGTATGTAGCCTGGGAATATTCAAAAGATACAGGCTCATTGGCATTACCGGGAACAACAATGGGTACTGATGTAAACAGTGTTTTACTGGATTCAAACGGGCAGGATTCAATAAGGTTATTACGGAGCTTTGTAGTAAGTTCTAATAGTATCACCCCGCCCGCTTTACTTACAGGTACACGAATCAGGCCCGAAACAAGATTAGGTTCATCACAACTTGAAGACAGCGCTTCTGTTTCCGCAGTTTTTGCCCTCGGAAAAATTGCCCCTGCTTATTCGGACAATCAAATCAAGGCTATTATAACCAATCATAGTGCCACTGCTAAAAATTACATGGTTACACTCATTGTAAAAAATGAGCAGGGCCTTCAGCGATATACTGCCAATGCAAATATTGCTGTAGCAGCTGATACCTCTGGCGAAGTACTGTTTACCGGTTGGATCCCGTCAATATTTGAAACAGATTCATTAATTATTTCTATTCCGGATCAACCTGGCGAAAATGTTTTAAACAATAACCGTCATTTTTATATTCAGCAGGTAACCCAATCATTGGTTTCGCATGCAGATAATACTGCCACGCTCACCGAGGCAGGTTTTGATTCACTTTCCGGGCTTATACTGGCTAAACATTTCCTCAAAGGTTGCGGAAATGTGAATGCCGCCAATATTTATTTATCCGGTTCTGTGAGGGGTAAACAGGTTTATGCGCTGCTGTTGGATAGTACAGGAGCACTTTTAACACAGTCGGAAAATTATACAGTGTCAGAAGATGATATTAATAATTACCATAGCTTCCTCTTTGCCAATCCTGCGGCACTCCAAAATGAAGCCTATTTTATTGGTCTTGCTCAAAATGCAAATGCATTACCACTGAACGCTGTAGGAGTTCAATGGGAAGGAACCTTTGCCAGGCCGGGTGCTTACTATCGTGGAAAAGTAACTTTAGATAGCCTGTGGGAGGAAGTGTTGCCCGGTCGTTTAATGATTGAAGCATCGCTGACTCCAGGCAACAGTTCGGTGGCTATTGATGGAAAACTTTCTTTATGTGCGGGCGGCACAAATATACTTACGGCAACCAAAGTAGATGCCCGTTTTGCCAATAAGGTATTGGCAGTAAGCAGCCAGCAAACGCCTCTGCAGTTTGGTGCTGTACAGGCATTGGGTAATCCGGATGCGTATCCGCAACATGCATTGAGCGCTAAAGCGTGGACAAGTGCTACACCCGATGGCAGCCGTGAATTTATAACCCTGGAATTTCCAGGTTCAGCACCTGTTAATTTTATTAATATTTATGAGAGTTTCAACCCTGGTGCAATTGATACAGTTTATGTAAAAAATCCCAATACCAACAACTATGAATCTGTATATACAGGTACTGCTGTTTCGGGATTAACTGCAGCCAATAAAAAACATATCAGCTTTCCACTTACAGGGTTTAATGTAAACGAAGTGCGAATAGCACTCAATTCTCCTGCAGGTACTGGTTTCAATGCCATTGATGCTGTAGCCATTGGCAATATTACCAACCCCGGCGGATTTGCATCTTACTTATGGTCGCCTGGAGGAGAAACTTCAGCAACCAAATCAGTTTCATCGCCGGGTCTTTATAAAGTTACGGTAACAACTGCAGGAGGTTGTACCGCATCTGATAGTGTAACAGTTTATACGCCGTCGCAACAGGTACCCGTTATTACAGCCAGTGGCCCGCTCAGTTTCTGTACAGGCGATAGTGTGATATTGACCTCCAGCCAGCCAACAGGCAATACCTGGAGTACAGGTGCTACTACAAGATCTATAACAGTGTTTACTGCCGGCTTTTATACGGTGAGTTATGATGATGGCACAACCTGTGGAATTACAACTTCCAGCCCTTCAGTTGTAACCGTAAACAACCCACCAACTGTAACCATAACAGGCGTTTTAGGCATTTGCCCCGGTAATCAAACCACCCTGGATGCTGGTAGTGGTTTTAGCAGCTATTTATGGAATACGGGGGCCACTTCGCAGATTATTTCAGTTAGTATTCCGGCTACTTTTTCGGTAAGGGTAACAAATAGTAACGGATGCCGTAATACTGCCAGTGCCACTACATTTTTTACCAGTATTCCGGCGCCTGGAATCAGCGGTAATCTTAATTTCTGCCCGGGAGGTTCTACAGTTTTGGATGCCGGTGCCGGTTATAGCAGTTATTCATGGAGTACTGGTGCAAGTTCACGAACCATTACCGTATCAACATCGGGTACTTTTAGTGTAACCGTAACAAATGCAGCCGGATGCTCAGCATCTTCATCAGTTGTTACTTCTTTCTTTACAGCACCGGTACCTGCTATTTCTGGTAATATAGGTTTCTGTGCAGGAGCATCAACTGTGTTAACAGCCAGCGAAGGCTATGCAGGTTATTCCTGGAGTACGGGTGCAAGTACACAAACTATTACAGTAAATACTGCCGGAACATATACGGTAACCGTTACAGACAACAATGGTTGTACCGGATCAAAATCAATTGCA
>JAYUZB010000149.1:0-5218 GCA_043752185.1 Chitinophagaceae bacterium | reverse complement strand
ATCTACTTTTTAAACTTTCCATACACCGCCTGCCCCGGAAAAATATTGCTTACTGTTTTTCCATTCTTTAAAATAAAACTTCCGTTCACCATTACATATTCAATACCTGCCGAAAACTCCAGCCCTTTTTCAAAAGTTGCTTTATCAATAATGGTATCAGGATTAAAGATGGTAATGTCAGCATCTGCACCTACCTGTATTCTTCCTTTGAAACGCATCATAGGAGCAATATTTTCTAATCTTTTTGCAGGCAACAAGGTCATTTTTTCAATCGCCGTATTCAAATCAATCACTTTATCTTCTCTAACATATTTGCCCAGCACTCTTGAAAAAGTTCCGGCAGTTCTTGGATGAGCCAGTTTTGCATAAGTCATTCCATCCGATGCAATCATAACACCGGGAGCAGCAATACCTGTTTTTATCCATTCTGGTTTCATTACGTGTAAAATGACAACACCGCCAGCTTTGCGGTAGATTTCAAAACTTTCTTCGGTAAGGCGTTCGCCGGTGGCCACCCATTGCAAGTCGCCATAACTAATACCCAACCGTTGTTGCCAGCCATCATCAAACATGGCGCTTTGCAGCCCTGTAGAACCTGCCGTATAAGGATACAATTCGGTAGTAATATTAAACCCTTTGTTCTTTGCGGCTGTTACCATATCTATTGATAGCTGAATATTACCTAGCGACATACTATTAATATGGACAATGTGCAGCGGTGCATTAGTGAGTACGGCAACAGCAATTGCTTCCTGTATAGAAATTATATCGGGCTGCCGCACATGCGAAAAAACAAGGGCCTGCAACTCACCCGCCAGTTTATACACCTGATACATTTCATTGGGATTTGATTTGGGTAAATAACCAATCGGTGCACCAATACCAATGCCACCTTCACTCAAAGAAATTTTAATGTTTGACAATGTTTGATTCATTTCAGCAGGAGAAATAGTTTCAGTAGCGGCCCGTAAAATAGTATTGGTCATTGTTCCAATAGAGGCTTCTCCTTTTAATGTAGTTTGAAGCAAACTGTCCACACTGGCTTTGTATTTGTCTATTGCTTTAAACCGCTCAAACGGCCAGTTTACACTGGCACCATAATTAATGAGTGCTTTTCCTTTTCTTGATTCATACCATTTGCCAATATGTTCAATTCCCCATTCTAACTCTAATGCTGTTGTAACACCATCATGCAATTGGTATTCCTGCTCCAAATTGCTGCGGCCATGTATATGCATGTCAATAAAACCGGGAGCTACAACCAGTCCGCTCACATTAATTGTTTCTTTTCCTTTCAATGGTTCCGATGAAATCTGTGCAATGCGGTTATTGATGATGCCAACGTTTCGTATGGCATCCAGTTTTGTTTCAGGATCTATAACCCGACCACCCATCAGCACTACATCATATATCATGTTAGGTTGTGCTACAACTGCCTGGCAAATGCAAAAGATTAAAGCCAGCAAAGAAATTCTTTTTATCATATTGTTTGTTTTTTATTTTTAAATCTCTTCATCACAAAATAGATAACACATACAGCCGCAATAAAAATTATGGTTGATAATATTTCCCATTTGCTTAAACTGGTTAGCAACCAGATAATGGCTGCAATGCCAATTAAAGGAAAGATAAGGCCGCCGGGCATTCTGAAAGTTTTTTCAACAGCATCTTGTTTCTTTCTTCTTAATTTAATTGTGGCTAAAATAACAGCGAGGTAAACAAGCAGTATGGCAGCACTGGCCAGTACGGCCAGTTGTTTAAATCCCCCGGAGATAGAAACAATAAAAATAAGAGTGCCATAAGTTAATACAGCCAAATAAGGTGTAGCAAACTTTGGATGTACTTTGCTGAGGAACTTTGGGAATAAGCCATCATTTGCAGCAGCAAATAATGTACGTGGCGTAGCCATCACATCGGCACTTACACTTCCAAAGCAGGAAACAGCAGCCGTAATCAACAGGATGGTTGCACCTACCGGCCCTACAATTTTTTCGGCCACGGCTGCCAGTGGTGCATCTTTAAACGTTGCCATTTCGGCACCAAGCACACCCTGTGTTACGGTTTGTAGCAGCATGTAAACAATCAGCACTACAATGCCGCCCACGCAAATACCAAGTGGCACTGTACGTTTCGGGTTTTTAAATTCGCCGCTCACACCAAGTGATGTTTCAAAGCCGGCAAAGGCATAAAATAAAATAAGGGCCGTATCGCCAAATGTTTTAAGAGATGGTACATGATCCCATTGCAGGTTGCCGGTTTTTACCTGGCTAAAGCCAAAGATGATAATACCCAGCAGCGGCAATAATTTTATAATGGTAATTAGCTTCACCAAACCAATGCCTTGTTTTGTACCCCGTACATTAATCAGCACCATAAAACCAATGAGTACAAAAAAGAAAAACCCACGAATAAGTGGATTTAAAAAAGCAGGAAATAGCAGCGCCAATGAATCAGCAAGAATATTCATTACGGCAGCACTGCCCAAAATGCCCCATCCAAAAGTGAACAACCAGTTAATTACAAATCCAAAAAAATTACCGAAAGCCGCCTCTACATAGGCATAGGACCCACCGCTGCTGGTAACCCGACTTCCAATTTCGGCATAGCAAAACATAATGGAAGCCAGCATAATGCTGCAAACTACATAACTGAATATACCAAAAGCACCCATGGCAATGCCTACAATGGCCGGCAGTACAAATATGCCCGAGCCAATTACACCATTCACAATAGAAAGTGCCAGGCCTGAGACGCCTACTACACGTTTTAATCCTTCATCGGTTTTTTCATTTGGCATGTTTGATTAGGTTTAGGCTATACGATAAAAATTAATTTTTACTTAGCCTCATTGGCTTTTAAAACCCTTAGCAGGTTTCCTCCCAGTATTTTGAAAATATCTTTTTTGCTGTAACCTTTTTCAACCAATGCTTTTGTAATTACCGGGTAAGTTGTAACATCATCCAGTTGCTGCGGTGTAAGGTTAATGCCATCAAAGTCGGAGCCCAGTCCAACATAATCAACACCAACCAGCTTTACGATATAATCAATATGATCGATCAACATGTACAATGGCGGCCGCATTGGCTCTGCTTCTGCTGTATATTTTTTATACAGGTAATTCATCATATACCATTCATCCATACCGGCTTTGGTGAGTGAATCAGATTCTGCAGCATGCCTTTTAAAAAAAGCAGCTTCTTTATCTCCAAAACTTTTATCAATAAAGCCAGGGTTAAAATTTACCTGTATCACCCCTCCGTTTTTAGCGATGGCTTTTATCTGTTCGTCTTTTAAATTGCGGCGATGTGGCACAAGACTATAAACAGAGCTGTGAGAAGCAATGATAGGTTTTGTGGTTATTTTAATGACATCCCAAAAACTCTGATCGCCCAGGTGGCTCACGTCGATCATCATGCCTAACTCATTCATTTTTTGCACTACCTGCCTGCCAAAATCAGTGAGCCCTTTTTTACCCTCGGAGTTTAATCCCTTTCCTATAACAGGGTTAGGGCTGGTTTCATCAGCAGCGCTGGTAGCCCAGGAAGGAGCAACATTGTGCGTAAGGGTTACATACCTAGTACCCCGTTTATATAGTGCTGCTAATTTAGTGAGATCATTTTCTATCATGTGGCCGCCTTCCACGCCAAACATAGCGGCGATCTTATGTTCCTTTACCGCCTGCTGCATTTCAGTATAATTGTAAACCTTTACTATTTTATCCGGGTTACGTGTTACCACGGCATCCAGACTGTCCATTTCCCGGTTGGCATAGGCGTAAGCATTTTTTAGTGCCCCATCGCAATACACTGAAAAGATCTGTACGTCGAGTCCACCTTTTTTCCAACGGGCCAGATCACTATGTGTTTTACCGGAAAGATCCTCATCAATTACAATTCCAACATCCGCAGCCTGCATTAAAATATCATTATGTGTATCCACTACAATGGCTTTGCGATGTATTTTTTTATAGGATTGCGCAATTATTTGTTGCGACAATGTAATACTGATAATCAATAATAATTTTTTCATGCTGGTCATATTATATAAGCTCATTTTTATTTTTACAATCACTTTGCGTCAACAGATTGTATAATCAAACGCAACAGGTCTGCTACTTTGCTATCATCTACCCAACGGGTAACAACAACTAAATCATGTTCCTTATCAACAATGATATAATTGCCACCATAACCTGCTGCATAATAAACTTTAGGCGAAATGCCCTTCCATCCTTGTTCTGTATTCAGCCACCACAGGTAGCCATAAGTTTTATTGGCAACAGAAGGTTGTTGCACAGCATTGATCCAATTTTCAGATAACAGTTGTTGATCTTTCCATTTTCCATTTCGTAAAAACAGTAAACCAAATCGTGCATGATCTAATGTATTGATAAAGATGCCGCCGCCATGATGCCCGCCGCCACTAACGGATTGCATCATTAAGCCATCTACATTTACAAATGAGTTATCGTAACCAAACCAGCGCCAAGTGGTGGATGCACCAATGGGATCCATGATTTTTTCTTTGAAAACAACAGGCAAGGGTTTACGCCAAACCTGTAATAGTGAATAAGCCAGCAGGTTTACACGTACATCGTTGTATTCGTAATTAGTTCCCGGTTCAAACAGCTTGCGGTTTTTCCAATCATCAATACTTCCTTCTTTTGGTGGCCTGTCGGCCCAATCGTGCAAGCCAAACAAACTGCCACTCCAATCAGAAGTTTGTGTTAATAAATGATCCCAGGTAACTTTTGAATTGTGTTCGCCTTCAAAAGTTTCATCCCAAACATACTGGTTCACTTTATCATTTGCATTTTTAATTAATCCATTATCAATGGCTAAGCCCGCAACCGTGCTTAAATAACTTTTGGTTACACTAAAAGTCATATCAACACGGTTTACATCGCCCCATTGTGCCACTATGTAACCATTTTTAATAACCAGCCCGGCAGGGCCGCCACGTTGTTTCATGGGCCCAATCATTTTATAACCCGGTTCTCTTGCGTACGATTTCATATTTGCAATCCGCAAATCACGTTCAACTTTGTTTTCACTGTTTAATGCCAATGTAATGGCACTGTCGAGTAATTTTTTATTCATCTTCAACTCTTCCGGGTTTTTTACCTGCCAGTTAGCATCAGGAAAATAAAGTTGCTGAGCTTGAACCGTAATAGCAGACAGACTTACAAAAAGGATAAAGATTTTTTTTCTCATGATTT
>JAYUZB010000148.1:0-5234 GCA_043752185.1 Chitinophagaceae bacterium | reverse complement strand
TGTAATTTCCGGTACACTTTCATTCTGTGGTGGTACCAGTACTACGCTTAATGCAGGCACTGGTTACAGCAGTTACTTATGGAGTACGGGCGCAACAACACAAACCATCAATGTAAATACAGTGGGTACATTTACAGTTACTGTTACCAATGCAAATGGTTGTAGTGCATCTGCAAATGTTAACACAACAAACACAGGCAGTTTACCGGCAGTACCTGGTACTATCAGCGGACCATCAATTGCCAGCTGCAGTACAACCGGTAATATTTATTTCATTGCAGCAGTACCCAATTCTTCGCATTATGTATGGACGGCACCTGCGGGAGCAACGATCGTAAGCGGACAGGGTACAACATCCATTACAGTAAATTTCAGTAGCACATTCCAGGGTGGAAATATTGTGGTAGCGGCATCCAATGCCTGTGGCCAGAGTCCTTCCATTATTCCACGAAAATTATTTGTACAGGCATTGGCTAATGCACCGGGTGCTATCAATGGCCAGGAATCAGGTTTATGCGGACCAACTACAAAAACATACAGTATTGCCTCTGTATCTATGGCAACTTCTTATACCTGGTCGGTGCCGGCAGGTGCAAGCATTGTAAGCGGCCAGGGCACAACGTCAGTAAGTGTATTATTTGGTGCAGGATTCAGTTTTGGCAATATCTGTGTTACTGCAAATAATGCCTGTGGCAGTACAGCACCATCCTGCAAATTACTAAGTGGCGTATCTCCAACACCCGGAGCCATCAGGGGGCCAACAACGGCTTGTAGAAACCAGTCTAACCTGATGTATGAAATAGATCCGGTTGCGGGTGCTACATCTTATACCTGGACGGTGCCACAGGCTGCACAAATTTTTTATGGACAGGGAACTACTAATATTGTTGTCAAGATTGGGCCCAATGGTGGTAATGTTACCGTTAAAGCCAACAGCGCCTGTGGCAGTAGCGGGGTTAGAACATTAGCGGTTACAGTAACAACTTGTTTCTATGCTCCGCCAATTTATACCATGAAGGAAATAAGGCCGGTGCCTGAAGTTGTAAGCAACTACGGTGGTTCGGCAAATACTAGCAATATTTATTTTGAGTGGACATTGGGAGAACCACGAATTGAATTAATCAACAAACCTGATTACCTGTTCACACAAGGTTTCCATCAGCCACTGGTATACAATATTCCGGTTAAGCAAACTGATACAGTTGTATTAATTGCATCGGATAAGATCAGGATTATGGTGTATCCGAACCCGGTTAATACGGTATTAAAAGCCAGTATAGAAATACCAGATACCAGGCCGCTTGTGGTTGATGTAGTAGATATGTACGGCAGGTTACTGCAGCGCAAAAATATAGCTGCTGGCACAAATAAACACTTTGTTGAATTCCCAATGAAGGGCTATATTGGCGGTTCTTATTATCTGATTGTGAGAGATACCAACGGAACAATAATTAATACCGTTAAACTAGTTAAAGTAGATTAACGGGTTTTACAACTAATACTTAAAACGGGATTTCGGCTGCAAAAACTGCCGGGGTCCCGTTTGGTTTTAGCATAAAATGCTTAGCCGTAATTATGTATATTTACGCCCTGGTTTTTTAACACAGTAACATTCATTTATTCAAAAATTCCAAATGACCAAATATATCCTTACCATTTCCTTAAGTTTGATTTTTACCTTTTCTTTTGCGCAATCAAGATTTACCACCAAAGACAGCCTGAATATTGTTTGTGATAAAGTAATGCAGACTTTAGTAGATGGCAAATATTCAGAAGCCATACAGTTGTTTAAAGGAAAATCGGTAATGGATGCCAGCATAATAGATAATGTAGACAAAACATTGAATGAACAAATGATTAATATTTTACCATACTATGGTAAAATAATGGGGTATGAGCTGGTTGAGGAAATTTTTTTAAAAAATACATTAACACGCAGAAGGTACATACTACAGTTTGAATTTTACTTTCTTAGTTTTGATTTTGTGCTTTACAACAACAGTAAGGGTTGGTCTGTTTCTCATTTTTATTATAAAGACGAAACGAAAGAGCTTTTTTAAAATACTATCCGTATTTAATAATTAAAAAACTACATAAAAAAATGAAACTGATTTTTCCGGCCATATTATTTTTCGCTGTTGTCTTATTTTCAAGTTGCTCTAAATCCGGCGATCCAATAGTTCGTATCAATTGTAATGGTTTGGTTACCGATACACTGGGCACCGGCGACAGTGGCCGCATTTATATACCCAACGCTTTTACACCCAACGGCGATGGATTGAATGATAAATACAGGCCTTTTACAAAAAATATTGATTCTATTCAGTTCACCATTTATGATGAAAACAATACAGTTTTATTTACTTCAAATTTATTAGGAGATGGCTGGTTACCACTGCCACCGGCACTTCCCGTGGTTAGGTATTATTATAAAATTCAGGCTACAACCAACAACAAAAAAAAAATAGGGGTATGCGGGGATGTATATATCCTAACCTGTTATACCATAAATCCGCCCAAAAGTTTTTATTATTTTGAAGATATGCTGACAGTAAATGGGTTTACCGGTACAACCATGGAGGCGCTTAGTACCTGCCCATGATAGTAAACTGAAAATGGCAACTTGTTTTTCTCAATCGATGATAATTACAAAGAACCAGTACATAATTTTTAAATAATGCGATATGCAATTCAGGCTATTTGAAACAACTGTTTATACCAGTCGGCGTTCTGTGTTACGTAATAAAATGGCTTCGGGCCTTATTATTTTGATGGGCAACGAAGAAAGCAGTATGAACTACAAAGACAACTGGTATCCCTTTCGGCAGGATAGTAATTTTTTATATTATTTTGGAATTAACACCGGTTCACTTGCTGCTGTAATTGATGCAGATAGCGGAGAAGAAATCATCTTTGGAAATGAGCTGACGATTGAAGATATTGTTTGGACAGGCCCCTTGCCTTCACTGGGAGAAATGGCTGCTGCAGTTGGGGTTACAAAAACACAACCTTATAAACAGATTGAAATAATAATTAGAAATGCCATTGCCAGTGGCCGGCAAATTTATTTTACACCACCTTACCGGCCCGAGAATAAAATAAAACTGGCACAGTGGTTACAGGTACCAGTTGACGCTTTAAGTGAAATGGCATCTGTACTTTTAATAAAAGCAATCGTCAGTCAGCGTGAATCTAAAGAGGAATGCGAAGTGGAAGAAATGCATAAAGCATCCTGTATCAGTGCCGATATGCACCTGGCGGCCATGCATTTTGCTAAAGCCGGTATGAAGGAATATGAAGTGATGGCAAAAGTGAAAGAAGCTGCGTATGCACAAAATGCCAGCCTTTCTTTTCATCCTATTGTTACCATTCATGGAGAAACACTGCACAATGTTTACAGCGGCAATACTATTCATGAAGGACAGATGATACTGTGCGATGCCGGTGCCGCTACAGATATGAATTATGCCGGCGATCTTACCTGTACATTTCCGGTAGGTAAAAAATTTACAGAGAAACAAAAAGAAATGTATGAGATTGTTTTGCATGCACATCAAACATCTGTGGCTATGCTAAAGCCCGGTGTTTTATTTAAAGATGTGTATTTAAATGCAGCACAAAAAATTGTGGAAGGCATGCAGCAATTGGGAATTATGAAGGGTAATGCTGCTGAAGCTGTTGCTGCAGGTGCTCATGCCATGTTTTTCCAATGTGGTCTTGGGCATATGATAGGCCTGGATGTGCATGATATGGAAGATCTGGGCGAGCCTTTTGTGGGTTATACAAACGAACTTAAAAAAAGTACCCAGTTTGGAATGAAATCTTTAAGGCTTGGGCGGGCTTTGCAAGCAGGATTTACTTTAACAGTTGAACCGGGGATTTATATGATTCCGCAACTGATGGATAAATGGGAAGCTGAAAATAAATTTACCGAATTTATCAATTACAATGCACTACAAAATTATCGTAATTTCAGTGGCATACGGGTAGAAGAAGATTATCTGATTACTGAAACAGGCTCTAAGTTATTAGGGAAAAAACTACCTATTACGGTTGCAGAAGTAGAGGCTGTTAGGGCAGAAAGCTTATCTTGATTTAAAACCTGAGAATATGCTGCATATGATATTTTTTCAAAACTGAGCTGCTTTGGTTAGTTGAAATTTAAATATAGTTTCTTATGCTTTCAAAATTTTTTGGAATTGGATTAATTGTAATTTTTGCGCTAATGCATATTTCCTGCAATCAGGAAATAGAAAAAAAGAGTGAATCAAAATATGTTCCCGACTCAAAAGTTTTGTACGATAGTATCATCCATATGGACAGTGTTTTATTTGGTGCCTACAATAACTGCGACCTGCCAACTATGGCCGATTGTTTTTCGGAGGACATAGAATTTTATCATGATAAAGGTGGCCTGATGACCAATAAAGACAGCATCATGGCTGCCACCGAAAAGTATATTTGTGGTAAAGTTACCCGTATGCTTATAGCAGGAAGCATTGAAGTGTATCCCATTGCCGGTTACGGTGCTATAGAAATGGGCGAACATTATTTTATAAACAACCGGGAGCCTAAACCTGTGCATCCTTCAGTTGGTAAATTTGTGCATACCTGGAAAAACGAGGGAGGAAAGTGGAGGCTTACCCGTGTTATCAGCTTACATTAATATTAAACCAACATGAAAATTCAGGTTGACGATACAATCAGTTTGGAATTTTTGGAAGAGATTCATGCTGAATCTTTATTGAACCTGGTAAATGCCAACCGCACTTATTTACGTGAATGGCTTCCCTGGGTTGACCAGATGCATACCGTTGCAAACTTTGCATACTACATCAGCGAAACAAAAAGACGTGCTGCTGAAAAAACAGATTTTGGTTATGCCATTATTATTGATAAAAATATTGCAGGCCGGATTGGTTTACATCATATCAACCAACAAAATAAAATTGGCGAAATTGGTTATTGGCTGGCAGATGGTTTGCAGGGCAGGGGCATTATTACAAAATGCTGTTCAGCAATAATCAATTATGGTTTTACACAACTGGGCCTTAACCGCATAGAAATTAAATGCGCCATCGGCAACAATAAGAGCCGTGCCATTGCAGAAAAACTGCAGTTTAAGCAGGAAGGAATTTTAAAACAGGCGGAAAGCCTGAATGGAAAATTTATTGACCTGTATTTGTACGCCATGCTTAAAGACAAATGGAAAAACATCAACCCTTAATAATATC
>JAYUZB010000147.1:0-12700 GCA_043752185.1 Chitinophagaceae bacterium | reverse complement strand
CTATGCGGCCAAACCCGTTAATGGCAACTTTTACTGTACTCATATCTTTTGGTTGAATTTAAAATTGAGTGGCAAAATTAAGAATATGTAAGCGTTTTTAAATGAGAATATTTTTAAAGGGCAAATTAAGTAGCGTTAACTCCTGGAATGCAGTGTGCTGCTATCATTGATGAGATCTTTAGACAAGGATCAACCGATAAAGTGAATTGTTTTTTTAAATTATTTGGCTGAAAAACTACCACATCCTATC
The DNA here is from genome assembly GCA_043752185.1 of Chitinophagaceae bacterium. Lineage (GTDB taxonomy): Bacteria > Bacteroidota > Bacteroidia > Chitinophagales > Chitinophagaceae > Ferruginibacter. The sequence goes on along the minus strand of JAYUZB010000147.1, from coordinate 12,450 downwards.
TTTGCCCTCCTTAAACAGGAAATGCCGCGTTGGTCAAGGGGTTAAGACGCCTCCCTTTCACGGAGGAATCACGGGTTCGAATCCCGTACGTGGTACAACAGGAAAGCCTTTCATTACTGAAAGGCTTTTTCTATTTTTGACTTTGGTAACCGTATTTATCTTGCCGAAAAATTATGGGTTCCCTATCTGCCTGACACAACCAGACAGGAAATCTTATACACGATAATACAATAAAGCCTACCGATAATTATCGGTAGGCTTTTATTTTGGGTTTTACTAAATATAATTACTTTTTTGCCTCTTCCTTCCTGTAGGTATAAACCCGCTTTGCAATTTTAGTTGCTTTGCCTTTGTCATCATATTCGGCACGCTGTGTCCAGTTGCCTTTATCATCATGCGTATCATAAGTATATTTTGTAACCTTGGTTGAGGTAGAATCTTTGGTAATGGTTGTATTGGAGAATTCTATTTGTTCTCCTTTATCGTTATACTTTGCAGTACTGCTGGACTTTACTTTACCCACACTGTCTTTTGTAGTAAACCCCATGAACAGGCTTTTTTCATATTTACCCTGTCCCTCCTGCCTGAAAACACTGTCTTTGTCATATTCTTTCCAGCTAAGAACCTGCCCGAATTCATTTTGTGTAATGTCGGTATAATATATATCTGGTTTACCGGTAGAATCGGTTGTTTGGGCTACTGTGTACTGGCCTTTGTCATCTACTGTAACTTTCATTGAGCCGGAAGGTTTGCCGGCTTTTGTATCTGTTGCTCCTGTCCATAATCCATTTTCGTGCCTTGTAAAAACAGATTCGTTCTTTACGGTTCCTTTACTGTCTTTTGAGGTAGATTTAACAGCATTGCCGTTTGCATCATACTCGGTAACATTAATGCAGCAGGAATCCATTGCACCAATTTTTCCGGTACTGTCAACCTGATAAGGAGTATCCTCTATAGATTCAATATTCCCTTTAAGTTGGTCATTAGCAAGATCGCTGTACTTTACTTTGCTTTCGGCTGCTTTGTCGCCTGCGTTGTTACAGGATGCCAATAAAAACAGCCCTGCCATAATGATTACGATTCTTTTCATTTTTTTACTTGGTTTAAAAATTAATAAATGAGGGGGCAGCATTAAAGGGAATCCATAGGAGGGAAATAGGGAACTAATATACAGTTTATTTTTTTCAGATGCAAATCAGGTGTTTAAAAACAAAAAAGTGATTGCCAAATGGCAATCACTTTAATAAAATAAAATTAACTGATTATTGAATTACCACTTTACCGCTTGCAACACGTTTTCCCGTATTATTAAATAACGCAACAACATACGTACCACTACCAGCCGACCTCATATCAACATACATACGTTGATACGGCCCGGTTATGGGATATGCATTACTATACACCAATGCACCCTTTGAATCAAATATCCTTAGTGTATGTGTATTGGCAGTAGTAGCGCTGTGATAAATCACATCAAACTGTCCGCTGTTTGGGTTTGGTAAAATAAATAACCTGGTTGATGCAGAATCAGCAATGTTTACCAAAGCAGATGTATTACTGCAATTACCAGCATTGGTAACTCTTACGGCATAACTACCCAGCTGATCGAGGTTTACATTTATTGAATTACCTGTTGCTCCGGAAAGGGTAATTCCATTTTTCAACCACAAATAAGTATAAGAACCTGCAGGGGTAACATTGGCTGTAAGCGTTGTCTTTAATCCCGGTAAAAGCCTTGTGTATGGCGCTGCCGAAATACTAACTGTGGGCTGTGGGCTGATTGTTACCGGAATAGCGGCTGATGCATCTGAAACACATCCACTGGCATTGGTAACAGTGACCGTATAGTTACCGCTTGTTGAAACCGTTATTGATTGTGTAGTGGCACCATTACTCCATAACCACGAGCTGCCTGCTGATGCATTAAGCGTAACTGTATTTGGCTGGCATACCGCTGTAGGGCCGGCAGCTGTAGCTGATGCAGTTGGTTTAGGATTGACTGTAACTGCAATTGCAGCAGTAGTACTTGTGCAGGTGGAAGTAGTTACAGTACAAGTGTAATTACCTGATATTGTTACTGTGATTGATTGTGTTGTGGCTCCATTACTCCAGCTGTATGTAGTGCCGCTGCTTGCGGTAAGCACTACACTACCACCCTGGCAAAAAGTAACTGGGCCGCTTGCTGATGCTGTTGCACCCGGTACATTGGTAATAGTTAATGTTACTGGTGTACGTGTTGCACTTCTGCAGGATGAAGCATTTTCCACACTCTCTGCATAGTAAGTTATAGTACCCACTGTATTCAGAGTTGGATTAGTTACCACCAACCCGCCAGTTGCTGCATTATACCAAACAACAGAGTGGCCTGCAGGTACTGTAGCTGTTGCGGTTAAGGTTGGTACTGGACCACCTGAGCAAACTGCCTGTGCCTGGTTACCACCCGATGTTGGGCTTGCAACCACAGAGCTGCCAACCGTAACCGGTAATACCGATGGTGAAGTTGTGCAGGTTCCGTTGCCGGCAGTTACGCTAACATTTCCACTGCTGCTTCCGCCGGGGTAATTTACAGTTATAGCAATGGTACCTTGTCCGCTGGCAATACTTGCCCCGGGCGGTACCGACCAGTTATAAGTAGTGGCACCAGCCACTGCTGAAATTGAATAAGGAAGATTAGAAGGCGTGCCGCAAATTGCATTTTGTCCGGCAATAGCACCAGGCGTTGGGAGGCCACCGCCACCATTTGAAACGGTTACATTAATTGCATTTGATCTTTCTCCTTCTGCACCGCTGGTATTATTTTTTGCCCGCAGGTGAAACCACATACTCAAATTAGGCGTAAGCCCGGTAGCAGTATAATTTGTTCCGGAAATATTGGATGCCAGTGTTTCAAAATTACCTGTTGTGGTATTTAACTTCATAATATCGTAGTGCGTAGCATTGGCAACTGCAGGCCAGTTGAAGATTACCTCACCTGCAACACAGCTTACTCCTGAACCGGTAAAACCGGTTGGTGTACCAAGAATTTTAAAAGTTACATCACTTTGATCAGTTAATGATCCGCTTGTTACCCTTATTAATGCTGTTGATGTATTTGCTGCCGGCACACTCCAGCTTAGGCGAGTAGTATTTGCAGGTACTGTTGTTGAAATTGTTGTCCATGAAGTTCCGCCATTCAAAGAATATTCAACAGTTTGATTACCCGTTACACCGGAATTATCCCAGGTAATAACTTCTGAGGCCGAAGGATTAAATTGCTCTGTACCATTAGGATAAATAACTTCAATATAAGGCTGGTTAATATCCCATGTAAGTGAATACTGCTGATTAGGCCCGGTTGTTACAGCTTCGCCAAATACTCTTAATGTATATGCCCCCGCTGTTGGATTGGTTATTGTTACCTGTTCGATGTTACTGATATTATCATCTGCTTTTGTGGCTGCCAGCGCCGGGTTGTTGGGATCCAAAATCCAGGGCAATGTTGTATTTGCTCCTTCAATAACTCTTAAGTCAAGGTTATTAACCAAAGCAAAACTTGAATTGGCTGCTGCAGCCGGATCGTTCCAGGTAAGCATTACCCGCAAACGGGATGCACCTGCAGGAACAGTAATCGTAATATCATTGGTTGATCCGGTGGTTATTGTATTTAATGTGTACCGGTTTTGTTCCAGAATTTTTACCGCAGCCAATGCATTTACCCGGCCAAAACCATAGCGGTAATCAGGGCCGGCAGTACCCAAATCGTATGCTGTATTGCAGGCAATATTTTTAATTAATGAAGATGGAGGAAGTACATTGGCATTTAATTGTTTGTATCGCTGTGCAAGTAGAGCAACGGTTCCGGTAATACCGGGTGTTGACATAGATGTACCTGAAATGGTACCATAAGTATTTAATGGAGTGTAAGTAGAAAACACATTGCTACCCATCGCTACAATTTCCGGTTTAATCCTTCCGTCATGTACCGGGCCACAACTGCTGAATCCTGAAAGTAATTCATCGGTAGTGACACTTCCAACCACTACATTATTTTTTGCCGACTTACCGGTTCCGGTTATGGTTCCCCATCCACCACTACATGCTGCCTGGTTATTACCCGCTGAATGACAATGCAGGTGATAGGGGAAATTATTTAAGTTAATATCTGTATTTCTTGATCTAAGAGAATAGCTTGCTGATGCACCTCCAAGGCCGCATTGTACACCAAGCCCATCATGATATGAGTGGTTGCTTGAGATAAGCGTATTTGCAGGAATTGCAGTTGCCATAACAACCTGCACATCGCCGCTAAAACCATAGTAAGAAAAAATATTTGCATTGGGTGCCATGCCTCTTGCTACAGGGTTTATCAAACCCCGGCCACCAATTGTTCCTGACACATGAGTACCATGGCTTCCGGCTGCGCCGGGATCAACATTTACCAAACGGCCGGCAGGCGAAAAATCAAGATGCTGACTGGCCCTTTCGTCCCAAACACCAATATTCATACCATCGCCTTTTAAATTTCTAACCCCATCATTTAAAACATTTACACGATGTAAAGAGCGGCCCGGTAAATTTTCCTGCTGGTTGGGTGGAGCAATAAATTCGGCCCACTGAACAAATGAAAGATTTGCAAGTTTTTTTGCATTTGCCGCTGGAATTCTGATCGTAAACATTTTAAAATCGGGAACATCCTGTATTACAGTTGCATTTAAAAAAGCAACGGCCCGCTGCACATCTGCTTTATTTAATTTTTCATACACAATAATATCTACATCGGCATAGCCAGGCATTTTAATGGCATGTGCAGGCACATTACCGCTTAACAAATCCGCTGCTGCTTTATCCTGTGGTTTAAATTGAAAAACAGCACGGAACAATGATGATTTAAAATCTAAAATATTTATATCCGCCGAAACGCTGGCTGTGTATGCATTATTGGGAATATAATCCATCAAATCAACGCCCATTGCTTTCAGGTTATCTTTCTGCAGTTGGGTTGGCAGTGTTTTAAACTGGATAACAACATAGTGCCTGCCATTAAAAAGGCTTTGCTGAAATACCGGCGAAACTTTAGTTATAGTACTGATATTCTCCTGCGGAATAAATTTTCCGGAGTGCAATAAAATGTTATAATCCTGGCTAACCTGAGCTGATAAACAGAAAGGTAGGAAAGTGAATAATGCTGATTTTAAGAATCGGGTAAATAATTGTTTCATTACAGTTTTATTTTAATGAAGGAAATGAAGGATGTTATTGGTGCAAAATAATAAATTATTACTGCAAAACCAATCTCAAACTTACTTTTATATATCTGCTCAAAATAATAATTTGCAGGCAGGCAAACATTTTCAGACGTTGTTTCTTATATTTTTAAAGGATACCGGTTTTTGTTAAATAAACTTATAGTAATTTGCTGATAGCTTAAACTTTTAAATAAAAAAACATGTCTTTTAACTGGACCGGCGTTTTTCCCGCCCTTACTACAAAATTTACTGCGGATGATAATTTAGATCTTCCCTTATTTGAAAAAAATTTAAATGCCCAACTGGATGCCGGCGTTAATGGTATTGTGTTGGGCGGAACACTGGGCGAAGCCAGTGTTTTAACTACAGCAGAAAAAGAGCAACTTATAAAATTTGCTGTTGAAAAATGTGCAGGTAAAGTGCCGGTGATATTAAATATTGCAGAAGGATCAACAAAAGAAGCCTTACAACAGGCCGAATATGCAAAAGCATGGGGCGCTAGAGGCATTATGATGCTGCCGGCAATGCGTTACAAAACCGACCACCGGGAAACGGTAACTTATTTTAAAACTGTTGCTGATGCTACAGATCTTCCCATAATGATTTACAACAATCCTGTTGATTATAAAACCGAAGTAACGCTGGATATGTTTGATGAACTGCAGGCATGCAAAAATATTACAGCAGTAAAAGAAAGCACAAGAGATGTGAGCAATGTAACCAGAATGAGAAACCGTTTTGGCGACAGGTTTAAAATTTTATGTGGTGTTGATACCATTGCCATGGAAGAACTTTGCCTTGGTGCTGATGGCTGGGTGGCGGGATTGGTTTGTGCTTTTCCAAAAGAAACAGTTGCCATTTTTAATTTGGTTAAAGCCGGTAAAATTGAAGAAGCTACAAAAATATACCGTTGGTTTATGCCATTGCTTGAACTGGATATTCATCCAAAGTTGGTGCAGTATATTAAACTGGCCGAAGCACAGGCTGGCATTGGTTCAGAAACAGTGAGGGCGCCAAGACTTACTTTGGTTGGAAAAGAAAGAGAAGACATTTTGAAGATAATAAATGATGGAATTGCTACAAGGCCGATTTTGAATTTTTAACCTGCCTGCCGGCAGGCAGGTTTTAACTTTTTAATTTTTACTTATGCCTTATAAAGATTTTAGTGTTGAAGAAATTGATGCAGTGATGCAGCAAGCATGGAATGCATTTCATGTGTACAGAAAATTTTCATTAAAGCAACGGGCTGCATTTATGAAAGCCATTGCTGTTGAACTGGAAAATTGTGGCGATGCATTGATACATACAGCCATGAGTGAAACCAATTTGCCCGAAGCAAGATTGCGTGGCGAAAGAGCAAGAACTATTTTTCAATTAAACAGTTATGCCGATGCCTGTGAAAAAGCTGACTGGCTTGGTGCAAGTATTGATACAGCAATTCCTGATAAAGTTCCACCCAAACCAGACATCAGAAAAATGCTGGTGCCGCTTGGCCCCGTGGTGGTTTTTGGTGCAAGTAATTTTCCTTTTGCTTATTCTACAGCCGGAGGTGATACGGCCAGTGCTTTTGCTGCCGGTTGCCCGGTAATTGTAAAAGCACATCCGGCACATGCCCAAACATCTGAAATAGTAGCGCAGGCAATTTTAGTTGCGGCAAATAAATGCAATATGCCCAAAGGTATTTTTGTGCATGTACACGGAGCAGGTTTTGAAGTGGGCAAAGCGTTGGTGATGCATCCGCATACAAAAGCTGTTGGGTTTACCGGCTCGTATAATGGCGGTAAACAATTATTTGATTGGGGCAATCAGCGCAAAGAACCCATCCCGGTTTTTGCAGAAATGGGAAGTGTTAATCCGGTTTTTTTAATGCCTGAAAAATTAGCTGCATCCGCAAGTGAAGTTGCAACCATGTATGCTGGCTCCATTACATTGGGCGTTGGCCAGTTTTGTACCAACCCCGGAATAATTATTGGTGTTCAAAGTGATGCACTGCAAACATTTGTTCATGATTTGGGTAAAGCCATTCAAAAAATAACTCCGGCTCCCATGCTGCATGAAGGAATTGCCGCAGGTTATAAAAAAAATAAAGACAATGCATTGTTGCAGGATGATGTGCATTTGGTTGCTGAATCTGAAACTGAAACCCCGTCAGTGGTTATAAACCCTGACGGCGGTTTAGCAGGGCTACCAACCATTGCCACCGCCACCGGCCTGGCTTTTTTAAACAACCCTGTTTTACATCAGGAAGTATTTGGCCCCTACTCTATTATTATCCGTTGCAAGGATATGGCTGAAATGCTTGAAGTAGCAAAAAACCTGGAAGGGCAGTTAACAGCAACTTTAATGGGTACTGAAAATGATATTAAAGACAATGATGCATTGGTGGAAGCAGTAAAAAACATCTGCGGCCGTTTTATTTTAAACAGTGTGCCAACAGGTGTTGAAGTTTGCCTGAGTATGCAGCATGGCGGGCCTTTTCCGGCCAGTACCGATGCAAGGTTTGGCTCTGTTGGCGCTGATGGCATTAAACGTTTTGCAAGGCCCATTGCTTTTCAAAACTGGAGCAATAATTTATTACCGGATGAACTGAAAGATGAAAACCCATTGGGAATATGGAGAACCCTGAACAATGAATTAACTAAAGCTGCTGTACCGAAAAAATAATTTCAAGTTTGACTATTTCAATTAAGCACCTAACACCCATTGCGGAGCATACAAATTTATGGGATGACTTTTTACCTGAAGAGCATCACTTAAAAATCAGGCATTTACTGCCACTTGAAAATGCACAGGTACCCGATATTGAAAATAATTATATACAGGTATTTCATAAAGACAAACTGATAGGATTAGTTTACTTACAGTTATTTAAGTTTACCCATAGCAATTTAAATTTTGACAATTCCAAAAGCCTTCAATCAAGAGTAATAAAATTTATTTTACCCAAACAACTGTACCTGCTCATTTGCGGAAATTTATTCAGGATAAATTTTCAGGGATTTTATTTTAAAAACGAACAGCACAACGCTTTTATATTTGATGCCATTGAACTTTTTGTAAAGCAAAACAGAAAGATAAACCCCTGCGGAATTATTATTAAAGATTGTAAAGAAGTTTTTGTGGAAGAAAAATACATTGCATCAAAATACCATTTTTTTAATGGCGATGTTACCATGGAAATTACCCGGAGGCTGCATTGGAATACATTTGAAGACTACTTAAACGATCTCACAAAAAAATACTTAAAGCGGGCAAAAAAAATTATGCAGGCTTTTGAAGGTGTAGTAACAAAAGAATTAAGCGCCGCAGAAATTTTAGAAAATGCAGCCGCAGTAGACCAACTCTATTGGCATGTTGTAAACAAGCAACAGGTAAGGCTTGGCACCGTTAATGCTGCCTATTTACACCAATTAAAATCTGATCTTAAAGATCGTTTCGAGCTGCATGCACTCTATTTAAACAATGTAATGATTGGTTTTTACACCTATATTTTTTACACCCATGAAATGGAAACGCATTATATAGGGCTGGACTATACCTATAATGATACGCACAAAACCTATTTCAACATTTTGTTTTTAAGCGTGCAGAAAATGATTGAGCGTAAGTATGAAAAACTGGAACTGGGCAGAACTGCAAAAGAAGCCAAAGCCAACTTGGGGGCATTTCCAAAACAAATATATAACTACGTCAAAGTAAAAAATCCGTTTGCCAAAATTGCCTTACGCTATTTTTTAAAGCGGTTTAACCGGTCAGAAAATCAAAAACAATTAGAAAGATCCCCCCTGAAATGAAAAATAAATTAGGCTCAATAATTTTTTATAGCATCATCATACTTGCCATTGGCTGGGGTATCAGGTGGTATATGCGTAAGATGGTTACGCCAAAAATGGAATTTCAAAGCAGCGAATTATTATTGACCGGCAGCAATACTAAAACCACCATCAATAATCTAAAGGGAAATGTTGTTATCGTTTCATTTTTTCAAACCTGGTGTGGGCCCTGTATACAGGAGATGTATGTTTTTGATGAACTGCTGGCATCAGTCAATTCGTCAAATTTTAAAATTTTATGCATATCTGATGAAGATACAAATCGCATCAACATGCTTCAGAGCCGGTTTACTCCAGATAAAATCATGTTTGCATATTCTGCAAAAAGCTTAACAAGCCTGGGCATACATGTTTACCCAACAACATATTTACTCAATAAAAAAGGAGAAGTAGTACAATCAAAATTAGAAGGTTATAATTGGGCGCTGGAAAAAGAAACGATAAAAAAATTAATTTCAGAGTAACACGCTTAAAATATTTATACAACTGCAGCCATCTTCACATCTTCCCGGGCATGCCTGGCTACAAACCAGCCGGTTACTAAAATGGAAATGATAAAATAAGCACCCAACATATATTTAACTGCAAAAAAATATGTACCTGCACCAAACCAATCATTTTGATTAAAGAGAATAGTTATACCAATACTTCCCCTAATCAATTCCCAAACAATGGCAGAAGTGTTCCTGTCAATCAGATCAGTAAGCGCATACACACTTAAAAAAAGAAAGCCGCCGTACCAGAAAATATAATTTGCATCCAAACTATTGATCAATGCAATGTTCCCAAACATATAACTAACAAACAGTAAGATTAGTAGCAACTGTATCCAACTCCACACATTTAATGCAGTAGAAGTTTGTGTATCGTATTTTTCGAAATGATACACATCATCAATTTTATAAACCGGGTATTTTTCTACCACATCTGCCGGGCGATAACCCGTTGGCTTAAACCATAGTGTAAATTTATCTTTCCAGTTATTCGTTCTCCAGGCATCTTTAATCAATAACCAAACGTGCAGGAAATTTATTTTGATAGGATTCCAGGTTTGTACTGGCCTGGTAATACCGTACACCGGCGGCACATCAGGCATCTCTTCCCGAAAAGTACCAAACCATCTGTCCCAGAAAATAAATATCTGTCCGAAGTTCTTATCTATATATTCTTTATTAAAAGCATGATGCACCCGGTGATGCGAAGGCGTAACAATGATCTTTTCTAAAAACCCCATCTTGCCAATATGTTGTGTATGGTACCAGAACTGTGCAAACAAATGCAGCGGTGCAATCACCGCAATAACCTGTGCAGGAACACCCAGCAATGCTGCCGGCAACAGGAATATGGCATAAATTTTTGCTATTGCCGAAATGCTTTGCCGCAATGCACAAGCTAAATTAAATTCCTCGCTGCTGTGATGAACAATATGGCCATTCCAGAAAAAATTAGTTACATGCTGCAAACGATGTACCCAGTAACCTGCAAAATCCAATGCAAAAAATGCGATGATGTAAACAATAATGGTATTACTGATACTTGTTAATGCAAGCCACTTCAACATAAAAGGATAAGACAAAATAACGAGGTACAAACCAATAACATCTTTGGTAACATTGGTTACGCCGCTGCTCAGGCTGCTAATCATATCCATATTACGCACCGTATCTTTCCCTTTTCGCCAGCCATACCATTTTTCAAATAATACCAGCAGCAAAAAAGCCGGCATGGCTATTAGTAAAATTTTACCGTACTGTTCCATAACAAGCAAAAGTTTAATTAAGTTGCAGTACAAATTTAATAAACTGCTTTGAAGAAAACATTTATTTGTATTGATGCTCACACCTGCGGTAATCCCGTTCGCCTGGTAAAAGAAGGTGGCCCCGTATTGGTTGGCAGCAACATGAGCGAAAAGCGCCAGCATTTTCTGCAGGAATACGACTGGATTCGCAAAGGCCTGATGTTTGAACCACGTGGCCACGACATGATGAGTGGCAGTATTTTATATCCGCCGCACGACCCACAAAATGATGTAGCTGTTTTATTTATTGAAACCAGCGGTTGCCTGCCCATGTGCGGCCATGGCACCATTGGCACCATTACAATTGCTATTGAAGAAGGATTGATAAACCCAAAAACGCCGGGTGTGGTGAGGATGGAAGCACCGGCTGGATTGGTTAATATTGAATACAAAAGTCAAAAGTCAAAAGTAAAAAGTGTAAAGCTTACAAATGTGGCTTCTTTTTTAGCTGAAACAGAATTAACTGTTGATTGTCCGGAACTTGGCGAACTGATAGTTGATGTTTCTTATGGCGGAAATTTTTATGCCATTGTAGATATGCAGAAAAATTTTAAGGGACTGGAAAATTATACCGCCGATAAATTAATAAGCTGGAGCAGAGAATTAAGAAAAAATATTAACGATAAATATGAGTTTGTTCATCCAGAAAACGAAACAATAAAAGGCTGCAGTCATATTTTATGGACCGGTGCTGTTATAGATAAAACATCTACAGCCCGCAATGCAGTTTTTTATGGCGATAAAGCCATCGACCGCAGCCCCTGCGGCACAGGCACATCGGCCCGTATGGCGCAGTGGTATGCAAAAGGATTGTTGAAACCGGGTGATGAATTTATTCATGAAAGTATTATTGGCAGTAAATTTATTGGCCGTATTGAAGAAGAATTAACGGTTGCAGGAAAGCCTGCTATCAGGCCAAGTATTGAAGGTTGGGCTAGAATTTATGGATACAACACAATTACAATTGATGATGAGGATGATCCTTATGCTTTTGGATTTCAGGTGATTTAAAACCCCCTCCGCCTCCGCTGCGGCGGAGGAATTGAGGGCAAGAGAATTATTTAATAATTAGTTTTTTGATTTGCATAGAAATCATTTTAAAATATTTAACCCTTAGTTCCATTTTTCTTTGTGCTATGCAGCAGAGAACAATGAATTAAGATTTCCCCTTTAGGGGGGCAGGGGGTATGATTACAATAATTGGAGGTGGCGTGATAGGTTTATGCAGTGCCTATTATTTACAAAAAGAAGGTTACGAAATAACTGTTATTGAGCGTGGCGATATTACCGACGGTTGCTCTTTCGGCAACATGGGGTATATGTCGCCCAGCCATTTTGTGCCGCTGGCAAGCCCGGGTATTATTGCCGAAGGCTTTAAACACATGCTCAGCAGCAGCAGCCCGTTTTATATAAAACCCAGGCTCAACTGGGATTTGATGCAATGGGGCTGGCATTTCTGGAAAAGCAGCAATGCCACAACGGTTAAAACAAATGCACCACATTTGAATAACCTGTTGCAATTGAGCCGTGGCCTTATCAATGAAATGAAAAATGAAATAGGCGACACTTTCGACATGGAAGAAAAAGGCTG
>JAYUZB010000146.1:0-5272 GCA_043752185.1 Chitinophagaceae bacterium | reverse complement strand
ACATTATTATGTGGATAGCGGTGCCTAGCAGTGCTACCACACAAATTGGAGGAACAAGAAAAAAATTATTTCGCAACCCCGATGAGAAACTGGTTGCAGGTGTATGCAGTGGTATTGGTAATTATTTCGGCATCAATGCCTGGATACCAAGGGTACTGTTCTTGCTTCCCTTCCTGTCATTTATTTCACGCTGGGGCCACTGGGGTTTTGGAGATTTTGGCGATATCGTGCGTTTTACCTTCAGCCCAACTTCTTTAATTGTATACATTATTCTATGGATAGTGATACCAGAAGCATACACCACATCTGAAAAACTGGAAATGAAAGGAGAGAAAGTGGATATGAACTCTATTAAAGCTTCGGTAATGGAAGAGATGAAAGGCGTAGGAAAAAAAGCCGAAAAGTTTGGCAAAGACGCTTCTTCTGTTGTAAGTGAAAAAGCAAATGTAGTTGCTGGCGATGTTAAGAATTTTGCTAAACGTAACCGCGGTGGACTGGGTAATGTAATTGCCTTGATAGCAAAAATATTTGCCTACTTCATCATTGGTTGTGTAGGGTTCGCTTTGATTGTGGCATTATTCGCACTGGCCATTGCATCAATTGGTTTGTTTCCTTTAAAAGATTTTTTAATTGGCGGCGATTATCAAAACCTGTTTGCATGGGGTACATTAATATTCTTTATAGCCGTACCTATTATTGGAATCATAACCTGGATCATCCGTAAAATCGCCCGGTCTAAAAGCAACAGTAAAATGCTTGGATTTTCGTTTGGTGCCATGTGGGTTATTGGCTGGGTATGTGTTACATTATTAGTAGCATCCATCAGCCGCGATTTTAATTACAACAGTAAAAACCTTACAGAGCAGGATATAATGTTAGCTAATCCCGCAGTTTCTAAACTAGAAATAACATCAAAATCGCCTTTGTATAAATATAACCGCAGCAGGTTTTTAAGGTTTGAACCTTTTCAGGGCATTCAGGAAGATACCGCCTTTGTAAATAATATTGATGTACGCATTGTAAAAGCAACGAACGACAGTTTTAGAGTTACAGTCATTAAAACTGCAACAGGCAGATCTAGAAATATTGCCGAAGAGAATGCATCAAAAATTCAATACAGTGGTGTACAAAAAGACAGCGTGCTGTTGATGGATAAAGGGATTGGAATTAATAAAACCGACAAATTCCGTAATCAAAGAATAGTGCTTACCATTTATGTACCGGTTGGAAAAAGTATAAAAATTGATAAAAGTATTAGCTGGTTTAACGATGTACATTTTGGCAACAACTGGGACAATGGTGACTGGTATTATGATTCAGACAGCGATGCACAAGACTGGAAAACAGGCGTTGAGTATAAAATGGGAGCAGATGGCCAGCTGTATACTTTAAAAGGAGTGCCGGCAGGTAAAGAAGGCCGCACTAAAGTAACCATCAACAGCAATGGAATAGAAGTAATAACAGACGAAAATAATAATGGTGATGACAATTACCGCTACAATGGTGGTGAGCCAATGAATAAGATAGACTCGATGAAAGCGAAACTGGAAAACGAAAAACAGAAAATAAAAGACTCATTAGAAAAAGCAAAGCAAAAAATTGAACAGCAGCTGGAGAAGATAGGTAGCAATGTTGAACCTGCTCCGCTAAGCTCTCAGTTACCAGCTTTAAGCCCGATGATAGAGATAAACTAATTAACCGTTTTATCAATTTATAAAACAGATCAAATGAAAAAGCAAACCCTTTCACTTGCAATAGGATTGATGATAATTGCCGGCTTGTCCTCTTGTTTTCATCGCCACAATGATATTTCAATCTCAGTTTCGGATGATGAAGATGAATACGAAATGGAAGCAGATTACAGAAGAAACCAATCACATGCTGTGCAGGTTTATTTGAATAATCACTTACTTACAAACAGCAACGTATCCATCCATAATGGTTTTGTGGATGATGAAGTAACCCTGGATGATAAAACAACTTTTTATATCAACACCAACCCGGGCGAACTGAACATACGAATTAATAAAAACGAAAATTCAGAAGAATCCTGTGAAAGGGTAAGACAGGTTTGTGAAGAACTGAAGGAAATTTTAGCAAATAATTAAAATCGTTTCAATAGTTGAGTTGAAGTTGAAACCAACAACGTCCCCCGATTATTCGGGGGACTTTTTATTGACATAACCATCAGCTTTTTATTTTACATTTGCAGCTAAGTAAATACAAAAAAACTTCTAATGAAAAACACACCCTTCACACAAAAACATATTGACTTAGGTGCTAAAATGGCTGAGTTTGCAGGATATAATATGCCCATCAGTTATTCGGGCATTAATGATGAACACGCAGCTGTGCGAAATTCGGCAGGTGTTTTTGATGTAAGCCACATGGGTGAATTTGTTTTAAAAGGAGAAAATGCGCTTGATCTTATTCAACGCATCACCAGCAACGACGCATCAAAATTAACAGATGGAAAAGCGCAGTACAGTTGCTTTCCAAATAAAGATGGTGGTATAGTAGATGATCTGATTGTGTATTGCCTGGAAGAAAACAAAGCTTATATGCTTGTTGTAAACGCCAGTAATATTGAAAAAGACTGGAACTGGATACAGCAGTTTAACGATAAGCAGGTAGAGATGCACAACATTTCTGATAAAACCTGTTTGCTGGCCATACAAGGCCCCAATGCAACAAAAATTTTGCAGCCGCTTACTGATATGGATATTATGAACCTGAAATATTACACTTTCACCAAAGGTACATTTGCCGGTGTTGAAAATGTACTGATAAGCGCAACAGGATATACCGGTGCCGGTGGTGTTGAAATATATTTTCAGGATCTGGACAATGACGCAGACAAAATTTGGGATGCTATTTTTGAAGCAGGACAAAAAGGCGGAATTAAACCCATTGGCCTGGGCGCAAGAGATACGCTGCGTTTGGAAATGGGCTATTGTTTATATGGTAATGATATTGATGATACCACATCACCATTAGAAGCCGGGCTGGGATGGATAACCAAGTTTAGCAAACCTTTTACCAACAGTGATTTTTTTGAAAAACAAAAAGCTGAAGGACTCACAAAAAAGCTGGTAGGTTTTGAAATGCTTGAAAAAGGAATTGCCAGGCATGACTATGATATAAAGGATTTTGAAGGCCATATCATTGGCCGGGTAACATCCGGCACACAATCGCCCACATTGGGCAAGGCAATAGGTATGGGTTATGTTGATACGAGGCTGTCGGCTATTGACAGCGAAATTTTTATCAGCATCCGTAACACTTTATTAAAAGCCAAAGTGGTAAAAATGCCTTTTGTATAATCCTGCCTAACGGCAGGCAGGCCCGTTGGCGGTTAATATCAAACCTCAAATAGTTAATGCCAAAAATTCATCTTACATCTTTTATTGCAGCGCCAATTGAACGTGTTTTTGATTTAAGCCGAAGCATAAACCTGCACCGGATATCAACAGTATCTACCAACGAAAAAGCTATTGATGGTGTTATGAACGGTTTAATAAATAAAGATGAAACCGTAACCTGGCAGGCAAAACATCTTTTTAAAACAAGGCTGTTTACTGCTAAAATTACAGAAATGAAAAGCCCCGATTTTTTTATTGATGAAATGGTAAAAGGCGATTTTAAAAGTTTTCATCACGAGCATCATTTTAAAGCTACAGCAAATGGTACTATTATGATTGATTTACTAAACTTTGAAACGCATTATGGAACCTTTGGAAAAATAGTCAACACGCTTTTTCTTAAATCATACCTAGAAAATTTTTTGATAAAGAGAAACAAAGTGATTAAAGAGTATGCCGAAACACAAAAATGGAAAGCCATTTTGAATTAATTTTACAGCAATGCAAACAACTAAACCCGAATTATATACAAGCCTTTCTCCTGCACTCTTAGATCTGTACCCTGTAGAAAAAAGTATCGTTGTAATTATTGATGTTTTAAGGGCTACATCTACCATTGCCACGGCTTTGTATAATGGAGCAAAAGCTATTATACCGGTTGATAGTGTTGCAGAATGTATTCGCATTGGTAAACAAATTGACAGCATCACAGCAGGCGAAAGAGACGGACAAATTGCCGAAGGACTGGAATACGGCAACTCTCCTTTTGAATACCCACGTGAATTTATTGAAGGCAAAACCCTTGTACTTACAACCACCAATGGCACGAAGTTGTTGCATATGGCACTTGCCGAAAATGCAAAAGCAATTATCACCGGTTCTTTCCCAAACCTATCGGCTGTTTGCGATTTTTTAGTGGCTCAGAATCAACCCGTAATATTGGGCTGTGCAGCCTGGAAGAACAGGGTGAATATTGAAGACACATTATTTGCAGGCGCCGTGATTGATCGCATTGGAAAGCATTTTTCCATCAACTGCGATTCTTCTCAAATGGCTGCAACCATGTACAATGATGCAAAAGAAGATCTGTTTGAATTTATGAAAGTAAAAAATGCTTCGCATTACCAACGCCTCTCCGGCTTTGGATTGGAGAAAGATATAAGGTACTGTTTAACAGCAGATGTAGCCAGTGTTAGTGTTCTGTACAAGGATGGTAAATTGATAGCAAAATAAGTTTATTGCTTTTGTTTTATCCTTACTGCATTTTTTTGAATAACTACAAATGCGTTGTGAAGCTCATTCAGGTGTTTTTCCAAAGCTGTGGTTACAATGATAGCTTTTTCAAGAGGTTTAATTCCGTGTAATCTTATTAAAACAACGCCGCTGTGTATTTGCTGTAATCTAAAAACCAGTTCTCCAAAATCTTTGTCTTGTGTAAGAAGAATTCTGTTTTGACTATTTGCTTCACTTAAAATTACATCATCTTGTTTGCCTGGAGAAAGCTCAAGAATATATAAAACATCATAACCTTTGTTTCTTAATGCAGAAACAATCGGTGCATCAACGCCTTCATCGGCAATAAATTTCATACTGCAATTGGATAAATACTTTCGCCTTTTAAAGATAAGGCTGCAAAATGCAAGGCTGCTTTTATTTGTAAAACAGATAAATGGGGATGGGCAATAATTAAATCTTCCTCGGTTTCTCCGGCCGATAATTTTTCTAATATTGATTCAACTGTAATTCTGGTTCCTTTAATTACAGGCTTACCCATCATTATCTTTGTATTAATTTCAATATAGTCTTCAAAATGCATAATTAAAAATACGATAAAATCTCCATAAACTTTTATTTTAGAGATTTAAGCCATACAATTTTTCGTTACTTTTGCAAATTGCCTTTTTCAGAAA
>JAYUZB010000145.1:0-12848 GCA_043752185.1 Chitinophagaceae bacterium | reverse complement strand
GCACCGGTGGTGATGAAGCATCGCTTTTTGCCGGCGACCTGCTGCGTATGTATTTAAAGTACTGCGAAAAGAAGGGCTGGAAAACTGCCATACTAAGCGAAAGCGATGGAACCGTTGGTGGTTATAAAGAAGTACAGGTAGAAGTGGTAGGTGATGAAGTATACGGCATTTTAAAATTTGAAAGTGGTGTTCATCGTGTTCAGCGTGTGCCTGATACTGAAGCCAGCGGCCGTGTACATACCAGTGCAGTAACTGTGGCAGTAATGCCCGAAGCCGAAGAAGTGGATGTGGAATTAAAAGAAAGTGACGTAAAAATGGAAACTGCCCGAAGCGGTGGTGCCGGCGGACAAAATGTAAACAAAGTAGAGACCAAGGTTTTTCTTACCCATAAACCAACGGGCATTGTAGTAATGTGCCAAACAGACCGAAGCCAGCTGGGAAACCGCTTAAAAGCCATGGAAATGCTGAGGACCCGTTTGTATGAAGCAGAAGTTAAGAAAGTGGAAGAAGCCACCGCACACATGCGTAAAAGCCTGGTAAGCACCGGCGACCGCAGTGCTAAAATAAGAACCTACAATTATCCCCAGGGCCGTGTTACCGACCACCGCATTGGTTTAACGGTTTATAATTTAGACAGCGTACTGAATGGCGAATTAAACGAATTTTTGGAAGCCCTGCAATTTGCAGAAAATGCCGAAAAATTGACTACCCAGAATTAAGGGTTAACAGGTTTTCAATACATTCATGCAACTATTAAGTACCATTCTGCTATCTATTTCAATTAAATCATCACCAAAAAATTTAAAATTATGTTAGAAGAATTATTTAACCTGGTAAAGGGCTCTGCAACCGAATCTGTAATTAACAACCCCGATGTACCGAACGAGCAAAACAATGAAGTAGTTGCAGAAGCTACTAATACTGTTGCATCTGGCTTACGAAATATGGTTGCAGGTGGTGGTTTGCAAAACATTATTTCGATGTTTACCAATAGTGGCCAGCAGGGCGGCAGTAAAAGTGGCCTGCTGAGCAACCCAATTGTAAATATGATGATAGGCCATTTTGCAGGTAAGCTGATGAGTAAATTTAACCTTGGTGGCAACCAGGCTAACAGTGTTGCAAGTAATTTAATACCCGATGTTATTAGTAATTTGGTAAACAAAACCAACGACCCAAATAACAGTACTTTTTCTCTTGAAGGTTTGTTGAATTCAATTACCGGTGGAAAAACTGCCGAAGTGGTTCAGGAGCAGCAGGCGGGTGGTAACAGCGGTTTTAATTTTCAGGACCTGATTGGCCAGTTTACCGGTGGTGGCGGGCAAAGTGGCGGCGGAAGAGGTTTGATGGACATTGTTTCCAAATTGGCTGGTGGCGCCCAAAATCAGCAGCAACGAAATGGCGGCGGCGGGTTAATGGACCTTATTAAAGGCTTTATTAAATAATTAAAAATGATATTGGATTGTTAAAGCACGTTGAAAATCAACGTGCTTTTCTTTTTCTATTAAACCCCCTGATTTAAAAAAATGTCTATTGGATACAACCTTTTGAATATTTTTTACATCTAAGGGGTATGGCAGCCAGTATAAAACCATTAAGTTCCTTTTTTCGTTACATAATTATTAGGTTTTTATAAATAACAGGCATTATGAAATACTTAACAGAATAAAAAAAACTTTTGGCACCGCTTTTGCGTTTGTATAAATACTACAGCGGTGTTAGCAAAAAAGTGAAGAATGAAAAAATAAAAGCTGTATTCAACAACGATCAATTAAAATTTCTCATAAGCAGTTAGTTTTGGTAACGGCCCCTGTTTCTACAGGGGCTTCTCTTTTTTAAATACTTCAGGTTCTTATTATAATCAACTGTTTAATTAATACTTTAGTGCTTTACCTTTGCAATCCCGGGACGAAGATTTTTTCCGGAAGAATACAAATTTCATTTCATTGGCTACAGATACTTCAGATAGAAAACAGTTTTTTAAGCGCCTGCGTAATAAAGAGGCGGCAGAACCCGAAGAGATGTCTTTTATGGGCCATCTGGAGGCATTGCGCTGGCATTTAATGCGTTCGGTAATTGTTTGGCTGGCGGCTGCCATTGTTATTTTTATATTCAGAGACTGGGTGTATGATAATATTATACTTGCCCCCTCCAGTGAACATTTTATTACTTATGATACTTTATGCAGATTTGGCCATTGGCTTGGTATTGGAGACAACTTATGTATGCCACCTGTAAAAATCAAATTTTTAGTAACCCAGGTTAATGGCACATTCACTTCTGCATTAAGTATTGCCATGATTGGAGCTGTTATAGTAGCTTTCCCTTATATTTTTTGGGAACTATGGCGCTTTATTACTCCTGCCCTTTCGGCTAAAGAAAAAAAATATGCAAGAGGAAGTATTTTTTGGGTATCGTTTTGTTTCTTTTTGGGTGCCGCTTTTGGTTATTATTTATTAGCCCCTTTTACATTTAATTTTTTAGCCTCATTTACTTTAGGCACATCTGGTGCTATTGAATACCAACCAAGCATTAACGATTATATAGATAGCCTTTCAAATTTAATTCTGGGTTGTGGTATAGCTTTTGAATTACCCATTTTGGCTTATGTGTTGGCAAAAATTGGTTTGATAACTTCTACGTTTTTAAAAAAATACTCCAAATACGCGTTTGTTTTAATACTGCTCATATCTGCCATAATTACACCATCGCCAGATATTACAAGCCAGGTAATTGTAGCACTGCCTTTATTATTACTTTATTGGATAAGCATACAGCTTGTAGCCCGTGTTGACAGAAAAAAAGCGAAAGAAGAAAAAGAGTGGAGCTAGCAGCAATTAAAAATGAAAAATTAAGAATTAAGAATTGTGGTTTGTACGTAACTTTAATCATTCTTAATTGTTCATTCTTAATTATTCATTAAAGATGTCTCCCTTTAACCTCACCCTCCCCATTGCCATTGGATGCGATCATGCCGGATTTGATTGTAAAGAAGACCTCATCTCTGTACTTGAAGGAGAAGGCCTGAAATTTAATGACTTCGGAACCTATACTAAAGATTCAGTTGACTATCCCGATTTTGCTCACCCCGTTGCATCGGCTGTTGAAAAAGGCGAAGCAGCTTTTGGCATTTTATTATGCGGCAGCGCCAATGGCGTAGCCATCACAGCAAATAAACATGCCGGCGTTAGGGCTGCCATTTGCTGGGGCGAAGAACTGGCTGAACTGGCCCGCAAACACAACGATGCCAACATCATCTGCATTCCTGCACGCTTTGTACGGGATGGCGATGCCGAAAAAATGCTGGATGTTTTTATGAACACCGCTTTTGAAAGTGGGCGGCATCAGAATCGGGTTGATAAAATTGCGTGTTAAATAGCTTAATGGTTTTATTGTTTAATGGTTAAAAGATCAGTTCACCTTATTCAAAAACAATTAAACAATTAAACACTTAAACAACGAACCTCGCCGTCCATCAAAAATAAAATCCCCAGCTTTATAGTTTTGATTATTTTTCCGTTCACTAAAATTTACAAATGAAAAAACTATTATTTTTTGTATGCCTTTTTGCAGGTACAAATGTATTGTTTGCACAAACGGATGCCTCTGCAAAATATGCGGCGCTCATTACCGGCAACAACCTCAATAAACACCTGAGCATTATTGCCGGTGCGGAAATGGAAGGCCGTGAAACTGGCACCGAAGGCCAGCGTAAAGCAGCAGCTTATATTGAAGCACAGTTTAAAGCCATGGGCTTAAAACCGGTAGAAGCATTAAAAGGATATCAGCAGTTTTATCCACTGTACCAGGATAGCTTAAAAACAGCCAACCTCATTGTTGGCGGTAAAAAAGCTGAGTACGGTAAAGATTTTATTATACAAATGAATAACAATGAAACTAGAAAATTTAAAGGAAAGAAAATAATTTTTGCAGGATACGGCATTGATGATGCAAAATACAATGATTACGAAGGGCTTGATGTAAAAGGTAAAATTGTAGTCATCTTTTTGGGCGAACCAAAAAAAGATGGAAAATATTTTTTAAGCGGATCAAGCCGTTCCAGTGCCTGGACATTTCCCGGAATACCTAAAAAGCTGGAAGCTGCTGCTGCCAAAGGAGCAACAGGTGTATTAGTGATTAACCCCAACCAGGAAAGCTTTAACGAACGTGCAGTTGCCGCAGGCAAAAAAACCGGTGTTTACTATCCAAGGACAAATGCCGCTGGCAAATCATTAAATTCTGCATTACTTTCTCATGCATTTGCAAAAACTATGGTAGGAAACAATTTTGATACACTGCTGAAAATTATTAAAGCAAACGGAACAATAGCAAACGAATGGAAGGCAGAAAGCAAAACTAAAGTTGCTTACAAATTTGAAAAATACCGCAATACCATAAATGCCAGTAATGTGGTTGGTATTATTGAAGGAACCGATAAAAAAGATGAGTATGTTTTTGTTACCGCTCATTACGATCATATAGGTATCTCTAACGGAAAAATTAATTATGGTGCCGATGATGATGGCAGCGGAACGGTAGCTGTAATACAAATGGCAGAAGCTTTTCAAAAAGCAACCAACGAAGGTAACAGGCCCAGAAGAACCATGGTATTTATGACAGTAAGTGGAGAAGAAAAAGGTTTATGGGGCAGCGAATTTTACAGCGATAATCCTTTCTTTCCGTTGGATAAAACCACCGTTGATTTAAATATTGACATGATTGGCCGTGTAGATACAGAACGCACATCAGCTGATACACTTAATTATGTGTATGTGATTGGCCACGACAAAATAAGCAGCGACCTGCCCATCATTAACGAAGGCGCCAACAACAAATACACCAACCTGGTATTGGATTATAAATTTGATGACCCTAAAGACGTACACCAGATATTTTTCCGTAGCGACCATTATAATTTTGCCCGCAAAGGTGTACCCATTTTATTTTTCTACGATGGTATGCTTAAAGCCGATTACCACAAACCAACCGATACAGTTGATAAGATAAACTTTGCCTTGCTTGAAAAAAGAGCCCGTATGATCTTTCATACAGCCTGGGAAATAGCAAACAGAAATGAGATGCTGAAAAGAGATACGCCGTTGAATATGGGGACGAGGTAAAAACCCCCTCCGCCCCTGAAGGGGGAACATGGGAGTATGATACTTTGAAGGTCTTTAATAATATAAAACTGCTAAGAATTCTTAGCAGTTTTTTTGTACCTGGGTAAATGTTAACTTTAATTTTGCATCAAATGAAGAATAGGATAAATTATGAAAAAGCTATTACCCTTATTTGGAATTTTGGATATTATTACTTTGATAAGAAGTTATGAGCATTTAATTCCTTCATCAACCGCCTGGATTAATTCTCCTTTAATTACAATTGCCAGCAGTGTTCTATATACTTCGTTAATTTTCTCTGCATACTTTTTAATAAGGAAACAAAAAATAGGGCTTTGGTTAACTTATTTTCAATTTCCGCTTCGCATGG
The DNA here is from genome assembly GCA_043752185.1 of Chitinophagaceae bacterium. Classification (GTDB taxonomy): domain Bacteria; phylum Bacteroidota; class Bacteroidia; order Chitinophagales; family Chitinophagaceae; genus Ferruginibacter. Next base: position 7,361 of record JAYUZB010000145.1, on the reverse strand, counting down.
CTTTCCTGGTTTTATCATTTGGTTTTTTACTGATAACTGCCCGTTTCTTTAATGACCGATCGACCATTTATAGTATTATGATGTGGTTTGTAATAGGGTTGGAAGTAGTAAGATTAATAATTACAATTGTTATACATAAAAAATATTTTTATAGGCAAGGTCCAAAATAAATGCCTGCAATGTTTGCAGGCATTTATTTATAGCTTAATCCTTTCTTCGCTCTCCTTCCCTTTCGGGGAAGGGTTGGGATGGGTTTTTACCAACCCAATATCCAGGCAAATATCAGCGGTGCAACAATGGTAGCATCACTCTCTACAATAAATTTTGGTGTATTAATATCTAATTTACCCCAGGTAATTTTTTCATTAGGTACAGCACCGGAATATGAACCGTAAGAAGTTGTTGAATCACTTATCTGGCAGAAATAACTCCAGAAAGGTACATCATGCCATTCCAAATCCTGGTACATCATGGGCACTACGCAAATCGGGAAATCGCCGGCAATACCACCACCAATCTGGAAGAAGCCAACACCTTTTCCTGCCGAATTATTGCGGTACCAATCGGCCAGCCAAACCATATATTCAATACCACTCTTCATCGTACTTGCCTTCATTTCATTTTTAATAATGTACGATGCAAAAATATTTCCCATGGTGCTGTCTTCCCAACCGGGTACAACTATTGGAATATTTTTTTGTGCAGCAGCCAGCATCCAGCTGTTCTTGGGGTCAATTTCGTAATACTGTTCCAGCACACCACTCAACAACATTTTGTACATGTACTCATGCGGAAAATAACGTTCACCTTTATCATCAGCATCTTTCCAAATTTTATAAATATGCTGTTGCAAACGGCGGAAAGCTTCTTCTTCCGGAATACAGGTATCGGTAACACGGTTGTAATGGTTCTCTAACAAATCCCATTCTTCCTGCGGACTTAAATCACGATAGTTAGGCACTCTTTTATAATGACTATGCGCTACCAGATTCATGATATCTTCTTCCAGGTTGGCACCGGTGCAACTGATGATGCTCACTTTATCCTGCCGTATCATTTCGGCTAAACTAAGTCCCAGCTCGGCGGTACTCATGGCACCTGCCAGGGTTATCATCATCTTTCCACCTTCATCAAGGTGGGTTACATATCCTTTGGCTGCATCCATTAAAGCCGCAGCATTAAAATGTCGGTAATGATGTTCTATAAAATTTGAAACCGGTCCTGTGCTCATAAATGCATTTTTATCGTTTATTAATTTATAGTTGTGGCTGTAAAAGTAATTTTTTTGTGTGAGTTAAACCGATGTTCTGCTCTTTACTTTTTCAAAATCAATCACCTCATCACATTTCACGATTATTTAATTTAGACTGGCAGTTAAAAACTGTAACTTAACTTTATTAACTAAAAATATAAAACAAAAATTATGACAACACAGGAAGTAGCCAATCGTTTTAACGAGCTTGCCAAAACCGGTCAGTGGAATGAGATACAAAGCGAACTCTTTGCAGATAATGCCGTAAGTATTGAACCAGCCAACTCCCCTGGTCTTAAAACCGCAGAGGGCATAGAAGCTATTAAAGAAAAAGGTAAACAGTTTGGAGAAATGGTAGAAGAAATGCATGGTGGTTATTCCAACGAACCAGTAGTTGCAGGTAATCATTTTGCTTTAGCCATGGGAATGGACGTAACCATGAAAGGGCAGGGACGCATGAAAATGGATGAAATAGCCGTGTATGAAGTAAATGATGGAAAGATTGTGAAAGAGCAGTTTTTTTATTAATCGTTTATCCGCCTGTAAATGATTTGCCCCGCTGTTAAAACAGTGGGGCTTTTATTTTCAATAATGCTTGAAACAATTTGTTGTTTTCTTTCTTTGTATATTTAAGCTTAACCTTTAGTTATGAAAAAGCTATACTTTATATCGATCCTCTTTGCATATCATACTGCATATTCCCAAACCACCATCCAGCGTGATGCCCAAATTGAAAAGATGGTAAAAGAAATATCTGCAGACTCTTTAAAATCGTACATAAAAAGTATGGTGGCTTTTGGCACCCGCAATACGCTTAGTACACAAACCAATCCAAAGCGTGGTATTGGTGCAGCCCGTAACTGGGTGCTGGGTAAATTCAATGAGTTTGCAAAACAATCAGGTGGGCGTTTATCTGCTTTTATTGATACAACCACTTTACAACCAGATAAAAGAAGAATTGATACAACAACACTTTTAGGGAATGTGGTTGCCACATTGAAAGGCACCGATCCCAACGATAACCGCATCTTCATCATCAGCGGACATTTGGACAATATGCGTAGCAGCCCAACAGAACGCCTTGGCGATGCACCCGGCGCCAACGACGATGCAAGTGGTTGTGCTGCGGTTATTGAATGTGCAAGGATTATGAGCAAACATAATTTTCCTGCCACCATCATTTTTGTAACAGTGAGTGGTGAAGAACAAGGTTTGCTTGGCTCGGCTTTTATGAGTGAAAAAGCAAAGAAAGAAAATTGGAATATCGTTGCAGTTTTAAACAATGATATTATGGGCAGCAATAACAGCAACGAAACCAATATCATCAACAATACAAAAGTTCGGGTTTTTAGCGAGGGCATACCGGCTTACGAAACAGAAAAAGTTGCAGCCCACATTCGTAATCTTGGTTTAGAAAACGACGGTAAAAGCCGCCAGCTTGCCCGCTATGTAAAAGAAATTGGCGAACGCTATGTTGATAATATGGAAGTGGTTTTAATTTACCGCAACGATCGTTTTCTGCGTGGCGGCGATCATACACCTTATGTACAGCGTGGCTTTGCAGCGGTACGTATTACAGAGATGAATGAGAATTATACCCGCCAACACCAGGATGTACGGATTGAAAATGGCATTCAATACGGCGACCTGGAAGAATATATTGATTATGAATACCTGCGTAAAAACACCGGAGTCAATCTTGCTAACCTTGCTAATTTATCCAAGGCACCGGCCATGCCCGACTCGGTAAAAATGGAAGTAAAAAAATTGACCAATTCTACTTTATTATATTGGCAAACACCAAAAATTGGAAAAGTAAAAGGCTATTACGTTTTAGTTAGAGAAACTACCAGCGCTTTCTGGCAGCGAAAAATTTTTACCACAGAAACTGAAATGCGTTTGCCTTATTCAAAAGACAATTACTTTTTTGCAGTGCAATCTGTAAATGAAAACGGTAATGAAAGTTTGCCTGTTGTACCAATGCCGGGAAGATAAATAAGTAAAAGCCCCCCGGATCAAAGATCAGAACGGGGGCTTTTCTTACAAAACTCAAAAAATTATTTTTTTGTTTTACTTTCTACTTCCAGTTCACCATTGCTGTAACATTTTAATTTTACTGTCTGGGTTTTGTTTGAAACCATAACATAATATCTTGTTACAGATTGATGGGTAAGTTCAACCACTGAGTTGTCAACCTCGTACCCACTATAATTATCGGCCAGGGCCACAGCAATACTTAATGGCATCTGATCTGCAGCAATTCTTCTGGAAGTGCCGATCAGCTCACCGTTTTCTGTGTAGGCTGCATCTACCTTTACATTGTTCAGTAAAAACGATGCAAAATAAAAATCATCTGTCTTTTCCCATTTAACCACAGTGGCTTTGGAAAAATCACTTTCAAATGCAGCTTTTACAACCGGGGTTACTTTCTCGGGATCGGGAGAAACATTTTTGTCTACTGTTGCAAATGAGCTGATGGACAACAGCATTACGATTGCTGTTAAAACGGTTTTAATCTTTTCCATAACTATACTTTTTTAAGTTTTTTAAAATAGCTGCTTCATGGCTGCAGCTTTAATTACAACCCAAAAGTAGTTGCAGTTAGTTACCGGTGAAAGCAATATGGTACAAGCGACGCCCAAAAAAAGGTAATCACTGTATGAACGGTAAACACTTCTTTACAACTTTCTACGAATACATTCGTAAAACTCTTTCCTGTACTGCATTAGCTTTTATTTCTTAATAAAATTATAAAAGAAGATTTGGTATTGTTAAAAAGTGAAAGCGGCATTAACTTTTTATTAATCGTAAAATAAAATTGCCTGAGCAGCCTTCTGTTTAAAACAAAGTATCTTTATTTAAGTATGAATTATCTGGCCCATGCATATCTTTCTTTTAACAATCCCGACATACTGGCCGGTAATATGATCAGCGATTATATAAAAGGAAAAAAGCAGTTTGATTATCCGCTTGCGGTACAAAAAGGAATTAAACTGCACCGGGCCATTGATAACTTTACCGATACCCATGCTGCAACACAGAATCTGAAATCATTTTTCAGGCCACAATACCGTTTGTATTCCGGTGCATTTGCAGATGTGGTGTACGATCATTTTCTGGCCAATGATATCGATGAATTCAGTTCAGAGACAGCACTGAAAACATTTGCAGCAAACACATATCAGTTACTTGAATCTTATACAGAACTGTTTCCGCTTCCCTTTCAAAAAATGTTTCCGTACATGAAAGAATACAACTGGCTGTATAATTACCGGCATACCTGGGGCATTGAAAAAAGCTTGGATGGTGTAGTGCGGCGTTCGGCCTATCTTACCGAAAGCGCAATAGCTTTTGAAATTTTCAATGCGCATTATTCCGACATGCAAACCTGTTACGATGCTTTTTTTCCGGATCTAAAAAAATACAGTTTCAACAAACTGAATGAATTATTAAACAGCTGATTTCTGTATCTTTAACCATCAACGAATTGCTTTAACTAGATAACCTACCAGCTGAATTTTATTCAAAACATTATGATGCTAAAACCAGTATTTACAATTGCTGCGCTACTGCTTGCTTCGGGCTTATTTTTTGCATGCAAACAAAAGCAAGGCACTACAGAAACAAACGAAACCTTGCGCATTCCGGTTTCGGTACAAGACAGTTCTATCTTATCGCTTGATAAGTCGCCGATGGATATGATTTATTTTCCTGAAGATTATCCCAAGCAAAAAATGGTTACACCCAATTTAGCAAACCCGGTAGCCCGGATTATTTACAGCCGTCCGCAAAAAAACGGAAGAGTAATTTTTGCAGATTCATCAGTAACAGAAAATGTTATACAACATTATGGAAAGGAGTGGCGGCTGGGTGCCAACGAAGCTACCGAAATTGAATTTTTTAAACCGGTTACCATTAAAGAAAAAAAAATTGCTGCGGGCCGTTATATACTTTATTGCATACCTTACCCCGATAAATGGAAAATGATCATTAACCAAAACCTGTACAGTTGGGGATTACATATCGACAAAACCAAAGACATAGCTGAAATAGAAATACCGGTAATTAAAACCGATGTGCAGACAGAATATTTTACCATGCTTTTTCAACCAACAGCCGGTGGCTGTGTGCTTATCATGTCGTGGGGCAATGTAAAAGCAGTTTTACCAATTGACTTGAATTAAATTTATTTTTATTACCCGGTAATTTTTTAGGCTGATATTTACAATATGTGTGGAATTGCAGGAATTTTATTACATGCCCCTAATACAACCGCTACCGTTCATTTAAAAAAAATGACCGATGCTATTGCACACCGTGGGCCCGATGGCGAAGGCCAGTGGAGCAATGCCAGCAACACGGTTCACCTGGGGCACCGACGGCTTGCCGTTATTGACCTCAGCAACCATGCGGCCCAACCCATGAGTTTTGCCAGCCGCTATCAAATTGTTTATAACGGTGAAATTTATAATTATCTAGAGGTCAGATCCTTTCTTCAAAATAAAGGCTACCGTTTTACAACACAGTCGGATACAGAAGTGATATTGGCAGCGTATGATTACTGGAAAGAAAAATGTGTGCAGCAGTTTGATGGGATGTTTGCCTTTGCTATTTGGGATGAAAAGGATGAAAAACTTTTTGCTGCCCGTGACCGCTTTGGCGAAAAGCCTTTTTATTATTACGAAGATGAAGAAAATTTTATTTTTGCCAGCGAAATGAAAGCGCTTTGGGCCATTGGTATAGATAAAAAGATTGATAATAAAATGCTCCTTAATTATATCACCCTGGGGCATGTTCAAAACTGTATAGATAAAGAACAAACTTTTTTTGAAGCGATTTATTCGTTGCCGCCTGCGCATTATCTCTCTTATCAACCAAAAGCAAATCAACTTTCAAAAATTACAAAGTACTGGACTTTAAATAAAGAAATGAAGATTGATATCCAGCAGGCCGATGCAATTGAAAAATTTACAGAACTCTTTACGCAATCGGTAAAAAGAAGGTTACGCAGCGATGTGGCGCTGGGAACCAGTTTAAGCGGTGGGTTAGACAGCTCCTCAATTGCTTACACCATTAACCAGTTGCAAAAAAGCAGCGGCGGTACAGCACAAATGCTGCAAACCTTTTCAGCCGTTTTTCCGGGTTTTGAAAACGATGAATCTAAATACATTCAGGTTGTTTCTGCTGATTTGCAAATCACTAATCATCAAACAGTGCCAAAGGCTGTAGATCTGATAAAAGATTTTGAAAAACTTTGTTACCACCAGGAAGAACCATTTTCTTCGTCGGGTATTTTTGCACAGTACAAGGTTTTTGAACTCGCTAAAAAACACGATGTAAAAGTTTTGCTGGATGGCCAGGGTGCTGATGAAATTTTAGCCGGCTATCCAAAATATATTCATTGGTTTTTACAGGAAGTTTTAAGCAGGCATAAACTGGGAGCCACGCAAATAGAACGAAAAGCATTCCGAAAAAATAACCAACCCTTTAAATGGGATATAAATAATATTGTGGCAGCTTTTATGCCATCGCATGCTGCTATGCATTTAGAGAAACTGGAATACAGAAAAACAATATCTCATCCCGATATCAGTACAGATTTTTTAAAACTTTCGCAATATCAGGAATGGGTAGGCATTCATAAACCAATTGTTACAAAACTAAATGATATACTACATTTCAATATAACTGAAATGGGGCTCGAGGAATTGCTGCGGTTTGCCGACAGAAACAGTATGGCACACGGGCGGGAGGTACGTTTACCTTTTTTAAATCACGAGCTGGTTGAATTTGTTTTTTCGTTGCCCTCGCAATTAAAAATGCATGATGGCTGGACCAAATTTTTACTGCGCCAAACCATGAATAAAAAACTGCCTGATGAAATTGTATGGCGAAAAGAAAAAATTGGTTTTGAACCGCCACAAAAAATCTGGATGGAAAAAACTAATGTGCAGGAATATATACATGAAGCGAAAAAGAAACTGGCCAATGCCGGTATCCTTACAAAGGCTGCTGTAAATAAAAAAATAGAGCCCCTTGCTGCACATGCCGATAAAAACTACAACTGGCGTTACTTATGTGCCGCACAAGTAATATAATACCATCTAAG
>JAYUZB010000144.1:0-5339 GCA_043752185.1 Chitinophagaceae bacterium | reverse complement strand
AATAAAGCAAAAAAATAAGCCTCCCGATAAATCGGGAGGCTTATTTTTGGGGCTCATTTTTTTATGCTGCCTGTTTTTCTTTTTGTCGTTTTATTTGTGTGATAATTGATTCCAAAGCCGCATCAAAACTTTCTTCAAATGATTTGGAAGATTGTTTTACAAAAAACTCGTGCCGTGGAATCAGAACTTTAATCTCGGCCACTTTATCTTTTATGTTGTGCACTATATTATCCAGCTTTAAATACACATCAACTTTCGTTATCCTGTCGTGATACTGTGTTAATTTTTCAACTTTTTTCTCAATATAAGATACTAGTTTAATGTCTGCATCAAAGTGCACTGTCTGAATGTTTACGTTCATAACGTCTGGTTTTAATCTGTGAAAAATAATGTGAAAGAACTAGGTAGATTATTATGACATAGGCAAAGTATAAGAGGGTTTTATTGGAAACTCGTTTACAATATGAAGTTAACGCTTTAAGAGTATTATTCAAAAAAATAAGTGGTAATCATCTGGTAAAATTTATAACGGTTTGACTTCATAAATATTATAGTATTACAGGCACTATTTTTCCACTAAGCCTTTGGATGCGCCTTCTTGTGTATATCCTTTAATTTTTCAATGGTATTGTGTGTGTATATCTGTGTGGCAGCAAGGCTGCTGTGGCCCAGCAGTTCTTTAACCGCATTTAAATCGGCTCCATTATTCATCAAATGTGTGGCAAAACTATGCCGCAGCACATGCGGGCTTTTTTTATCAATGGTGGTAACCATTGCCAGGTATTTGTTAACGGCACCATAAACATACCTAGGATATAATTTTTTACCAGAGGCTGTAACAAGAAGTATGACTTTATCAAAAGCTTCAAGCTCTTTTCTTTTATCATCTATGTAATCCTGCATTTTCTGTATCAGTTGATTACTTACTGGTAAGAGGCGTTCCTTATTACCCTTTCCTAAAACTTTAATGGAACCATTACTTTTAGAAATATCTGTTTCTTTTAACCCAGTAAGTTCGGCCTGGCGCATACCAGTATTATAAAAAAGATGCAATATCAGTTGATCAGTTTTGCCTGCCCAGGTATCCGGAAATTCGACATGCGTTAATAATGTTGATACATCATTCTTATCTACAAACTGTGGCAGCCGCTTATTTACTTTTGGTGAGATAATTGCCGTCATCGGGCTTACAGTAATTGTTTGCTGCCTTAACTGGTACTTGAAAAACGATTTAAGTGTGGATATCTTGCGATTGATGCTTTTAGATTCCATTCCCCCTTCCTTCAATTCTGCTAACCACGACCGCACAAAAGCTGTTTTTACTTCTGATATCTGTGTTTCGCTAAACTGGGTAAGCAGAAAATCGAAAAAAGCGATTAGATCATTTTGATAGGATGTAATAGTATGGCGGGAGTACCTTTTTTGGAAACTAAGGTAATCGAGAAATTGCTGAATGTGTTGAGCTACGCTTTGCTGCATAAAAAAACTGATACCCAAAGTTATAGTAACCGGGTATCAGTTTAATATATTGCTGATTTAAATAACCTTAATCGAACTTACCAGCCGAAACCTGCTCTTTGTAAACAGCTTTCAGTACCTCTTTGCGGCGACGGATTGAAGGCTTGATGAAAGCCTGCCTCTCTCTCAGTTGTAACAGAATTTTGCTTTTCTCAAATTTCTTTTTGTACTTTTTGAGCGCTTTGTCGATGTTTTCGCAATCTTTTGAATCAATAATTAACATATAATATATACCTCCTTTAGGTGATTTTAAGGCCGCAAAGATAGCAGAAATATTTAAATAATGAAAAACTTTGCAACAAATTCCGAAATTTGATAAATGTTTACAGGAATAATAGAAAGTACCGGTACAATTAAAGAGATTGTAACCACAGGAACCAACAAAAGTTTCTGGGTGTCTTCTTCCCTTACGGGAGATTTGAAAATTGACCAAAGCCTTAGCCACAATGGTGTTTGCCTTACCATTGAAGAAATAAAAAACGGCATGCACCGGGTTACGGCCATAGAAGAAACGCTGGTAAAGACCAATTTGGGCAGTTGGCAAAAAGACACCATCATTAATTTAGAGCGCTGTTTGCAGATGAATGGCCGACTGGATGGACATATAGTGCAGGGCCATGTTGATTGTACAGCCAAATGTATTAAAGTTGTTGAAAAAGCCGGGAGTTGGGAATTCAGCTTTAGTTTTCCTGGCGAATTTGCTGCCTTTATTATTGAAAAAGGATCGGTGACTGTAAATGGCATAAGCCTTACCTGTTTTAATGTAACCAATGACAATTTTACGGTAGCTATCATCCCCTATACATTTGAACATACCAATATGAATTCACTTAAGAAAGATGATATAGTAAATATTGAATGGGATGTGGTGGGGAAGTATGTGGCGAGGATAATGAAAATAAAATGAACCACTACTAGCACAATAAGTTTTATTATTACATAAAAAATTACCTAAAAAATAAAACCAATATTTAATTAACCCCATAAAATGACTGTAAATACCTTTTCCTCCATTTTTTCAAAATACGGGAAATTATGTGTTTGGATAATGTGGTTAATTTCAACACTTATTTATTTAAAGTTGTACGGTGTTGTTACAGAGCTTGAGGCAGCTAAGTATATTGAAGAAGCAACCCTTTATATTAATACCGGATCATTCTCCGCCCCCAGGTTCTATTTTTATTCTGTTATCATTTTTATAATGGTATTCGCCATTAAAATAAAAATAGGCATGATGGGCGTTTTTATTATTCAGGCTTTACTTAATCTCTTTGCCTACAACATATTTTACAAAGCACTCAGCAAATTATTTCAAAGCCCTTTTACCCCGATATTGATAATTTTTTATCTTCTTGCATTCAGTCCATACCAAAGCTGGGTTGTTTTTTTATACACGGAATCTGTTTTTTTTAGTGGCCTTTTAATTTTGATTTCAGTGCTCATTCTTTACAAACCTGATAATTTTAAAAACATAGTACTGATTTTAATTGCGCTGTTTTTCACACTCATTGCACGGCCACTCGGAATATTATTTACAGTCGGCGTTTATTTATATCTCTTTTACAGTGCAAATAAAAAATGGAAAATGATCATTGCATGCAGTTCTGTTGTAATGATTTTTATGGGCTATTTTTTTGTAAATGCTGTTTTTTCAAGTATTCACGATTGGACAATAACGCAAGGATTTGAGGAAGAAAGTATTATCTGCGATTTGCCTGCATCGCAGCCTTATCAAAAACTTAATCTATCTAAAACCGGCAGCCCGGTTTACCAGCTTTGTTATTATCTCACACATAATTTTTCGCATTTTTTTCGCTTTGCAGGTATAAAACTCCAGTACTTTTTTTTAATGACAAGGAATTACTACAGCAACAGTCATAACCTCTTTTTGCTATTAAATGTAATACCTATTTACATCTTTGCTTTATGTAGCTTCTTTATTAAGAAGCCTTATTTCAGTAAAGCAATAGCAGCTTTTTTAGTAAGTACTATTTTAATTTATGCACTAACAATCGTATTTCAATGTGATGATTACCACAATCGGTTTCTCTTATCCATATATCCCCTATTTGTATTATTGGCTGCCGGTGCCATAGAATACTTTTGTTTACTTACGTTTAAGAATAACAAATAAACTCCCGGTATCAGTATAAAAAAATTTGTCTTTCATCCTTAATATTCCAAATATTTTATTAAACAATTTTGACAAAAATGTAAAGTGATAATAGTTTAACCGATTAAGTAAAAACTGTGTGTCGGCATACTGCCCACAATGTTTTTGATGAATTATTTGCAAACCATTACGCTCTGCAAAACTGTTTAAAGAATGCCAGTCAAAATACTGAATATGCTCAATTGGTTTATATTGAAACCAGCTTTTACCAAATAGCTTTCTTTGAAAACTTTTATAATTGGGGGTAACTATAATTACCACACCATCCCGGGCAAGTAGTGAATTGAGTTTACTGAAAGATTTATCTATATTGGGTATATGCTCAATTACATCAAAAAGAGTGATGACTGAAAATTTATTTTCGCTATTAAAATCTTCCAACAATGATTTAGAAATATCATAGCCACTTTGTTGCAACTCTATACACATTTCTTCATCGAGTTCAAGGCCTTTTGCTTTCCACCCTTTTGCTTTCATTAACTCTAAACAATATCCGGCTGCACATCCCACATCAAGCGAATAAAACGGTGTCTTTACGGTTATATACTGTTCAGCATCTTTTAACCAACGGCCAAAATTTTTTACACGTAATCTTTTTTCCTGTTCATAACTCACATAGCCATAATCTTTGTTCTTAAAATAATTATGCCTGTATATAGCGGTTAGCTGTTCGTTTTCAATCCGTGGATTTACATATACAAAACCACAATTGCTGCATTTTACAATTGAAAATCTCTGTTTGGTTAGCAACAAAGCTGTTTCCTCTTTACCACATAAAGAACAGCAATAATTTTTTAGTGTAAATTCCATTTATGGTTGATTGCTGAAAGCTAAAATAGATGACCAGTTAATAAAAAAATTAAATTTTACTCCCTCTCATAGCTTTACCTATGGCTAAATCCATAATCCTTTCGGCATACGGACGGGAAATATCATTAAGCTCTTCCGTTTTTGTTTGTATCAGATTTTTATCATTCATATCCAGCGAAAGCTGTAATGCCTGCATGGCCAGTGATGTAGCTGTTACTTCTGCCGATGTAAGGTTTTCAAAATTCTTTTGCATAAATTTTTCGGTGGTGTGCAGCAACTGTTCGGCTTCTGTTTTTGCTTCTGTTAATGCACGTATGTCCATGTCTTCTTTGGCATGCTCCATAGAATCCAGCAGCATTTTTTCAACGTCTTCATCTGTTAATCCATACTGCGGTTTTACTTCAATGGATTGTTCCACTCCACTTCTCAACTCTTTTGCATGTACAGCCAATATACCATCAGCATTTATAAAAAAACTTATTTCAACTTTTGGCATTCCTGCAGGCATACCGGGTATACCTGTTAAATTAAATTCGGCAAGCCGGCGGTTATCTTTAACCATGTCCCTTTCTCCCTGGTAAGCTGCAATCTTCATTCCGCTTTGCCCATCTTTGTATGTGGTATATTGCCTGCTTGCCTTTGCAGGTATTTTCGAATTTCGTGGTAATAATACATCCATCAACCCTCCCATGGTTTCCAACCCCAAAGACAAAGGAGTAATATCAAGCAGCAGCATATCTGTTGTATTACCTGCCAGAATATCGGCCTGTATAGCGGCGCCCAAAGCAACTACTTCATCAGGGTCTACTGTATCGTTTAATTTTTTTTCAAAAAAAGC
>JAYUZB010000143.1:0-28980 GCA_043752185.1 Chitinophagaceae bacterium | reverse complement strand
TAACCGCATCTTTTTCTTTCAGTTTTATAACCAGGGCCAGATTTTCTTTTTTTTGTTTTTCTACCTGGTTATAAGAACGTACAGCAATAATTCCTGCTGTCAGCATCAGTCCTAAAAAAATAAGTATGATTATGTTTTTATTCATCATCAATTATTTAGCTTGTTGTAATTTCTTATTAAATACAAAAGAAGCAAAACTTCCAAAAAATAGGGTACACCCAATGGTACTGTTAAATTTCTTTGCATCAAAATTGTCATCTTGATTGATGACAAGGGTATAAAAAATAAACAGGAGTGATAAAAGAATAGCTGCAATTATTGCCACTTCAACAATTCTGTCTGTGAGCTTTTTTTGAGTCTTCCCCGTTGTTCCTCCAATTTCTATTGCTGTGCTCCCCTCCGGTTTTTTATCAGAAATAGTGATGTTATAACGCCTCGCCAGGCTTTTTTCAATTGCACTTACAAAATCTTTGCAGTACAAATCAATATTGGAATTAGAAACCAATGCCCCATTGGTTTTATTGAAGTTTACCAAATCGCAAAAGGCAAAATCTTCTTGTGTTTGTTCATCATAATCTTCTCCCGTGGGTTTAAAAAACTGCTTTATTGCCAAATCTTCGTTAGATGTAAAGTTGCAATGGTTGAAATATACCGGAACGATTAATGAATTGGGATATTTATTAACCAACGCATTATACTCATCGGCAATGATGTAACGTGAGTTTAAAAAATTAGATGAAACACATAAAATGGCCAGTTGGCTGCCACCTAAATTTCCCTGTATTTCTTCGTGCCAGTTACTGCCCAGCGGTATTTGAGAATCTTCCCAGGCATTAAATTCAAAAGCATTGGAATTGCTTAAATGACTTTTCACCCCTTTTTTAAAAATTTCAAAAAAGGGTGCATCTGCATGAGCATACGATATGAATACATTTATTGATGGTCCGGGCATGCTTAGTGAATTAATTGAACCATAAATTAAAACTTTAGTGAATTTAATACTTTTTTAAGAATTATCATAATCTCTGTACCCCGTAATCTTCTATACCATAAAACCGCAATGCTTATATTTGCAGCATGGAACAATTGTTACAGCAGCTACAAGTTTTAAAAACAGAAATTGCAGCATTTAATAAGGGCGATGCCGAAACCTTTCGCATTAAATACCTGGGCACAAAGGGCCTGGTAAAAGCCATTATGGGCGAAATGAAAAATGTAGCAGCAGAAAATAAAAAAGAAGCCGGACAGTTGTTGAATGAGTTTAAACTTTTTGCAGAAGAAAAATACGAAGTGCTAAAGGCTGGGTCGAACAACGGGCAACAAACAATGGCCAACGAAATTGATCTCTCTTTACCTGCTGATCCTTTACCACTTGGCAGTCGTCACCCTATCAGCATTGTAAAAAATAAAATTATTTCTATTTTTCAAAGGCTGGGCTTTGCTGTTGCCGAAGGGCCGGAGATTGAAGACGACTTTCATAATTTTACCGCATTAAACTTACCCGAAAATCATCCTGCACGTGATATGCAGGATACGTTTTATATTTCTCAAAATCCTGATTGGCTTTTACGCACACATACCAGCAGTGTACAGGTACGTGAAATGGAAAAAGGGATTTTACCCATCCGCATTATTTGCCCGGGCCGTGTTTACCGTAACGAAACAATCAGCGCCAGGGCGCATTGCTTTTTTCATCAGGTTGAAGGGTTATACATTGCCGAAAATGTTTCATTCGCAGATCTGAAACAAACACTTTATTTCTTTGTGCAGGAAATGTTTGGAAAGGATGTGAAAGTACGTTTTCGTCCAAGTTATTTTCCGTTTACCGAGCCCAGTGCCGAAATGGACATCAGCTGTTTGATTTGTGGTGGTGAAGGTTGCAGCGTTTGTAAAAAAACCGGCTGGGTTGAAATTCTGGGTTGTGGTATGGTTCATCCCAATGTGCTCGATAATTGTGGTATAGACAGTAATAAATACACCGGCTTTGCTTTTGGTATGGGTATAGAAAGAATTACCATGCTAAAATACCAGATAAAAGATCTCAGACTCTTCAGTGAAAATGACGTACGTTTTTTAAAGCAATTTACTTCGGCGATATAAATATTACCTTCAAAATTCTACAATATTTTATACTATACACATCATAATTGTGTAAGAGCAGCCCGTAATTATATAACTCCTTTGGCATCATAATTGAAAAGATGCATGTATAAGCAGATGCATACAGCATCCCATCAGCAATAAAAATAAATTTATGAAACTGAAACCTGCGTTTTACAGTTTAATTACTGCATTGGCAATACTTCTTTTTACTTCCTGCTCTGTTACTAAAGAAGCAAGAAGCATGAAAAAAAATATCAACGGAAACTGGATACTTGAAACCGCAACAGTAGAAGGTATTGCCGGGGTGTTAAAAACAAAAGTGTTTAATGAAGCTGATCTTGCTTGTTTTATTGGCAGCGAATGGAATTTTATTTCCAATAACAGCATGGGTAGTTATTCTATAGTTGATAATAGTAAAAATTGCACCCCGTTAAAGCGATTTATACGATGGTCGATTTTTGAACCAAAAGATGCCGCAAAAGAATTTCAGTTTAAAAGGCTTGATGACAAGAAAAATGCCATGGACAATGGAGATGGTTACAGGTTAACAGTTATAGAACATGGTGACAATAATCTTAAACTGAGATCTGAAATAACTTTTGAAGGTCGCCCGGGTGCAATCATTTACAAATTTATAAAAAAATAAAGTTCATTAAAATACAAGATTATGAAAAAGATGTTTGGTAATACAGGTTTAATACTTGCAGTAATTATATTAATGGCCGGCTGCGAGACGGTTAAAAAAACAAACAAAGCACAAAGAGGAGCAGCAGGAGGTGCCGTAATTGGGGGTGTAATCGGCGGTGTAATCGGAAACAATGTAGGTAAAGGAGGAAATACTGTGCTGGGCGCTATTATCGGTAGTGTTGTAGGTGGAGTAGCCGGTGGCATCATTGGCAATAAAATGGATAAGCAGGCAGAAAAAA
Organism: Chitinophagaceae bacterium; assembly: GCA_043752185.1. Lineage (GTDB taxonomy): Bacteria > Bacteroidota > Bacteroidia > Chitinophagales > Chitinophagaceae > Ferruginibacter. The sequence goes on along the minus strand of JAYUZB010000143.1, from coordinate 25,951 downwards.
TTAAAAATGAAATTCCTGGTGCCGAAGTACAAAGAGTTGGGGAAGGGATTGTAGTAACATTCAGTGAGAAGAATCCCGATGGATCGAAAATGGGTGTTTATTTTGATTTTGATAAATCAGATATTACTTCAAATTCAAAACTGGCACTTAACAAACTGATACAGATATTTAAAGAATACCCCGAAACGAATTTATTGGTGGAAGGGCATACCGATGATAAGGGTGCAGACACTTATAATCTTTCTTTATCTGAACGCAGAGCCATGGCTGTTGGCAATTATTTAAGAGCAAATAATATTTCAGCATCAAGACTTACCATTAACTGGTATGGAGAAACACAGCCTAAAACTGAAAATACAAACGATGCAAACCGTGCCGAAAACAGGCGTGTGGAATTTGCCATCACCGCAAATGAAAAAATGAAAGAAGAGGCCAGGAAAGAAGCTGCAGGAAAATAAATTACTTTCAAAATATAGATAGCATTGTTGTTCTTAACAAAACAGCAATGCTTTTTTTTATGTTACCAAACGATGCCCGGCTTAAAGTAACTGATATATAATATCTTTACTAAAAACACGGTAATATATTTATGATTAATACTATCTGCGTTATTGGCGCCGGCACCATGGGCAGCGGCATTGCACAAATTGCAGCACAAAACGGTTTCTATACTTTATTGTTTGATATTAATGAAGAAGTACTGGCGAAAGCAAAAACTGCTATTGAAAAAAGCCTGCAGTTTTTAGTTGATAAAGAAAAAATTTCGGCAATAGAAAAAGAAAATATTTCTCAACGGATACGTTTTATAACCGATACAAACGATTGCCTGGCCGATATTATTATTGAAGCCATTGTTGAAAAAATTGATGCCAAAGTGGCCATCTTTAATCAACTGGCAGAATTAAATCACTCCGAAGTTATTTTTGCAACCAACACTTCTTCTTTATCAGTTTCCGACATCCAGGCAAACGTGCAACAGCCGCAAAGAGTTGTTGGCATGCACTTTTTTAACCCGGCACAGGTAATGAAACTGGTGGAAGTAATTAAAGGAAATCAAACTCTTGATACGGTTGCTCAAACTGTTTATGAGCTTTGTTTACAAATGAAAAAAACACCGGTGATGTGTAAGGACGCACCCGGGTTTATTGTAAACAGGATAGCCCGGCATTATTACCTGGAAGCCATGAGGCTTGTTGAAAACGAAATTGCAACTATTGAAAATGTTGATGAATTGATGGAAGCATCGGGGTTTAAAATGGGGCCGTTCAAATTGATGGACCTTATTGGCATGGATATAAACCTGGCAGTTTCGCAATCTTTATACGATGCCTGCAATAAAGCAGAACGCTTTAAACCATCAGCTTTACAAGTGGATAAAGTTGCAAAAGGTGAGCTGGGAAAAAAAACTGGACAAGGATTTTACAATTACAATTAATCAATACAAATGATTTTAGTAACCGGCGGCGCAGGTTTATTGGGAAAAGAATTAATTACACAATTACTGAAAGCAGGGAAGCAGGTAAGAGCTACCTATAACAAAACAAAGCTTGCAGATTTTGATAAGGATAATCTGCAGCAGTTTCAATGTGATATTTTAGATGTGGTTGGTTTGGAAGAAGCGATGATGGATGTTGATCAGGTATATCATTGCGCAGCCATGGTTAGTTTTAATCCCAGGCTTAAGCAGCAGATGTTTAAAATAAATATTGAAGGCACAGCCAACGTAGTGAACGCAGCTTTGGATGCCGGCATAAAAAAAATGCTGTATGTAAGTTCGGTTGCCGCTTTGGGAAGAATACGGGAAAATGGCCTCATTAATGAAACCATGAACTGGACAGAAGAAACCAGTAACAGTGCATACGGGCAAAGCAAGTACCTGGCCGAAATGCAGGTGTGGCGTGGCATTGGCGAAGGGCTGAATGCGGTAATGGTAAACCCGGTAATTATATTAGGAGCTGGTGATTGGAATAGCGGCTCCTCACAAATTTTTAAAACTGCGTATGAAGAATTTTCCTGGTACTCAAATGGCAGTACGGGCTTTGTTGATGTACGTGATGTTGTAAAAGCAATGATTGAACTGATGAACAGTAACATTTCTGCAGAACGATTTATACTTAGTGCAGAAAACAGAACCTATGCCGATGTATTTAATTTAATTGCAAAAGCATTTGGTAAAAAACCTCCGCATAAAAAAGTAACACCACTGCTGGCAAAAATTGTTTGGCGGCTGGAAGCTGTTAAAAGTTTCTTTACCGGCAAGGATCCACTTTTAACAAAAGAAACATCAGCTACAGCAATGACAAATGCAAATTTCGATAATAGTAAACTTAAAAAGTTTTTACCCGGTTTTGAATACCGGAAGATTGAAGATACAATTGCTGACACCTGTGCAGCATTACAACAAAAGATTAACAACGGTTAATTTAATTTTGCATGATAAGTGCGTCTTAGATGCCAAAATAATATTCAATGAAGAAAAGTATACTGTTTTTTGTAATTACATTTTGTTCCATAGCTGCTTTCTCCCAGTCGGGTTATACCATCAGCGGAAAAATCATTGATGAAGCTACCAAACAGCCATTACAGGGCGCATCGGTATTTGCCGAAAACACAACCATCGGTACCGCTACAAACGACCAGGGATTTTTTTCATTAAGATTACCCGGCGGCGGTTACAGCATAGCTATAACTTTTACCGGTTATCAAACAGAAACAAGAAGAGTAACAGCTGGCGATGCCGGTAATAACGAAATGGTAATAGAAATAAAGAAAAAAGAAAAGGCACTGGAAGAGTTTGTGGTTAAATCAACATCTGAAGTTGCAGACGGGCTGGCTAAATATGGCGAATTCTTTGTAGAAAATTTTATAGGTAAAACTACAAACAGTAAGGAATGTTATATTAAGAACAAAGAAGCGCTTAAGTTTTTTTATTACCGCAGAACAAAGCGTTTAAAAATACTGGCAACTGCACCGCTTGAAATTGTAAACGATGCATTAGGTTATACAATAAAATATCAGCTCGATTCATTTGTGCATGAATACAACACGCAAGTGAGCCTGTACACAGGTAATCCGCTGTTCCAGGAAATGCAGTCTGGCGATGCAGCCCAGATTGAAAAATGGAACGCAGCACGCAAAGTGGCATACAATGGATCTATCCTGCATTTTATGCGGAGCATGTACCAGAAAAAATTAAAGGAACAAGGATTTGAAATTCAGTTCATCGTAAAAAACAATGACAAGGAAACAGCCATTCCCTTAAAAAACTTTTATGGTGCAGTTAATTATAATATGGATGACAGCAGCAAAATGGTTGATATTTTTCCACGCCAAAAAGAAGTAGCAGTTATTTATAAAAATGAAGGGTCACCGGATCTGTACCTGGCAACAAACACCGATGCCTCATCAAAATTTCAGCTTTCTGTACTTTCTTTTTTACCCGACGAATCTTTAAATATTGAGCAGAACGGATTTTATTTTGAACAGAATGATATAACCATAACCGGTTATTGGGCCTGGGAAAAAGTGGGCGATATGTTGCCGTATGATTTTGATTTTAAAGAAAAAACGATACCAGAAATTAAAGAAGAAGTGATTAAACCTGTTATTGCAGAAACGGTGAAACCTGCAGCAGACTTACCCAAAGCAAATGAAAGCACATTAACTGCTGTTACCTGGAAAGTTGATGAGAGTAAAGTAATTGATGGTAATAGTATGCTTATGTATAAAAGAGGTGCACCCGAAAATACCATCAACTTTGACAATGATTTTTACAAATTTAATACTGATAACACCGGCATTTATTCCTTCAACGGGCAGGATTATAAATTTAACTGGAAATACCTGGATGCTGAAAAAACAAAAATTGAAATGCAGATATTATATCCAACACCACTTATAGTTAACCTGGAGAATGTAACACTTACCACCACATCATTAAAATATACCCGCCTGCAAAAAGTGAACGGGTTAAATTTTGTAGCTATCGAATCAAGATCAATAAAATAAAGCAGTATTAATTTATTTGCCCATCACTTTTTCCCATAGTTCGGGAATTCTTTTGATCCAAACTAATTCTCTTCTCACAAGTCCGGCTTCCTGTGCAGGTGCACCCCAATAGGTTTTATTACCGGCTAAATCGCTACCAACTCCGGTACGGCCAAGCAGCACAGCATTTTCGCCAATAGTTAATGTTTTATTCACAATTACCTGCCCCCATAAAGTAACACCATCTTCAATAGTAACTACGCCGGCAATAACCACATTGGCTGCAAACAGGCAATTCTTACCAACTACGGTATCGTGGCCAATATGAATCATATTATCCAGCTTGGTTCCCTTTCCAATTTTGGTATCATGACTAACGCCTCTGTCAATGGTGCAGCCCGATCCAATTTCCACATTATCTTCAATAATAACCCGACCGCAACTTGGCATTTTTTTATACCACAGTTCCCGGTCTTTTTTAGTGTTATAATAAAAGGCATCGCTGCCAATAACGGTACCTGATTGTACAACCACATTATCGCCAATAATGCAATGATCCATAATGCTTGCATTGGGATGAATAATTGTGTTTTTTCCTATGCTAACATGATTGCCAATAAAGGCACCGGGATAAATAAAACTTCCCTCACCAATCACTGCCGAATCGCTGATCATTTTATTGGATGTTTCAAACGGCCTGAAATGATTTGCAATTTTGCAATAAGCTTCAAAAGGATTTTCAACAATCAATAAAGCTTTTCCTTCCGGTACATTTGTTTCTTTATTGATGATGATAAAACTGGCAGTACTGTTTAAACACTTGTCGTAATATTTTGGATGATCAACAAAAACAAGATCACCTTTTTCAACCTTGTGAATTTCATTGATACCGGTTGCGGCTTCATTCGTGTTGCCAACTAATTTTGCCTTGATGAATTCAGCGATCCACTGCAGCGAAACGGGAGAAGGAAATTGCATAATCTGTAAATTTCAGCAAAGGTACATTGCTTTGCTTTTAGTTGATTTTATCAGAAAAACTAAAAAAAGACGCTTTACAGAAAATTTCATAAACTTTTTTTTGTTTTAAGTATGGCATAAAATACCACAAATAAAAATGATTAAACACCCTGGTAATTTTAAAAATTGAAAAATGCTGAGGCAAAAAAAATTAATGATATAAAAAAGCATGCTGCTGTAATATCAGTGTTTACAATGCTTTCAGCCAATTATTAATCTTTTAGTTAAAAAAATAAAAAATGGCAATGTTGTTTTTTGCATTTTGATTTATGTAATCACTGCAAAAAAACAATTGCCTTATCCACAACCTAATTTAAAATGTGAATAAAATAATTGAGAAATATTTTTTGGTTAGCGAAAATTATTTTTAATATTGTGAAGGGGAATTGGTTCCCGGTACTTACTAACCCATCTATATATCGAAGCCTGACTGTAAAAAGTCAGGCTTCCTTTTTTTGATTTCATTGTAAAATTTAAAATACAGGTAAATGAAAGTTTACGAAATATTTAAAAATGAATTTATCATCAGCACCAATAAAAGCAAACTTGATGTTGATGTTATTCATAATTATTTATGCAACGAAAGTTATTGGGCAAAAAATATTCCTGCTGAACTTGTAAAAAAAAGCATTGATGGATCTTGCTGTTTTGGTTTGTTTGTAAAAGAAAATACAATTATAAAACAAATAGGTTTTGCAAGAGTGGTTACTGATTTTGCAACCTTTGGTTATTTAGCAGATGTTTTTATTTTGGAAGCATATCGTGAAAAAGGCCTTTCAAAATGGTTGATGGAAGCGATTATGAATTGTCCCGATCTGCAGGGTTTGCGAAGATGGTTACTGGCCACAAAAGATGCACATGGCTTGTATACAAAATTCGGGTTTTTGCCATTGGATAAACCGGAAAGAATTATGGGTTTTAAACCCTTTGAAGAATACCCCCAAACCAACTCATAATTATATCCTTAACTTGCAGCCTAAATTATAATCCATGCTTAAATCAATGACTGGTTTTGGAAGAGCAGAACAGACCGTACATGAAAAAACTTTTTTGGTAGAACTAAAGGCCCTTAATGGCAAACAATTTGAACTGCAGCTTAAACTGCCCCCTTTGTTGAGGCCTTACGAATTTGAAATACGCAATACACTTCAGGAGCATTTGGTACGTGGCACCATCGACTGCATGGTTATCATTAAGCAAAACGGAACATCCAAACCGGTTAATATCAATACCGATTTAATAAAAGCATATTACAACCAGATAGAAACCCTGGCCGGCGAATTGAAAATAGATACCAACTCGGTACTAAGCGCTTTGCTGCGCTTGCCTGAAGTGGTAACGCCAACCAATGATATTTTAAGCGAAAGCGATTTTGTTGAATTCAGTAAAGTATTACTGGAAGCATTAAATAATTTAAATCAGCACCGGGCAGATGAAGGCGCTGTATTAGAAAAGGATTTATTGCTACGCATAAGTAATATTAAAGAGCAGGAAGAAGCCATATTGGTTTTAGAGCCTAACCGTATGAAAAGAATTAAAGAGGAGATAAATCAATTGCTGGAAAAACATGTGGGCAAAGAAAACTTTGATAATAACCGCATGGAACAGGAATTGATCTATTATATGGAGAAGATTGATATTCATGAGGAGCAGATAAGGCTGCGCCAGCATTGTGAGTATTTTGAATCAATTATTAATGAAGCAGATGAAGGGAAAGGTAAAAAACTATCTTTTATTTTACAGGAAATTGGCCGTGAAATAAATACAACCGGAAGCAAGGCTTATGATGCTGATATTCAAAAGTGCGTGGTAAAAATGAAGAATGAATTAGAGAAAGCAAAAGAACAGGTTTTAAATATTTTATAAGATTTAGCTACGAAAAAATAAATAAGTTTAAAAGGTTTCAAGTAATGAGAAGCATTGTAAAATATAAGTTTCAATTTTTATTATTACCTGTTGCTTATTGCCTGTTGGTATGTTCCTGTACTCAAATAGAAATTTTTGAGAAGAACACGGCAATACCAAAATATGAATGGCAGCAAAGTTTTACTGCCAAAGGAGATTTTGTTATTACAGACACCACTTCGGCATACAGCATTTACCTGGTACTGCGCCATACCGATGCGTATCAGTATAACAATATCTGGCTCAACATCGGGCTGCAACCTCCCGGCGATAGTATACATATACAAAAAGTAAACCTTGCTTTGGGAGATGATGCCAATGGATGGGAAGGTACCGGTATGAACGATATTTGGGAAGTACGGAAGTTATTGAATGGCGCACCACGCAGGTTTAAGCAGCCCGGAAAATACAGTTTTAGCATTTCGCAAATCATGCGTGATAATCCTTTGCCGCATATTATGAGCGTTGGGTTACGTATTGAAAAGCAAAAAGATTAACAAAGCCTTTTGCACAAAAACAAGGGCAAACCGTTTTTTACAAAACAATTCTTTATTTTGCATATTATGAAAATGAAAATAGCCGCACTCATACTTCTTATTTCAATTACCGGAAATGCCAATGCACAGTCACAAAATTTAGAATATGTTCAAAAAGGCGAATTTGGAATTACAGCTGGACTGGCGCATTATTTTGGCGATTTAAATACCAGGGCATCCATCAGCAGGCCCAAACCGGCATTGGGCATTTTTTTTCGCAAGCAGTTTGGCAATTATGTGGGGTTAAGGTTAAGTGCACATTATGCCCAGGTTGGTTACAGCGACATTTACAGCAGTAACGAATACCAAAAAACAAGAAACCTGAGTTTTAATTCAAATATCTGGGAAGTAGCGTTACAGGGCGATTTTAATTTCTTTAAATTTATTCCTAACGATCCTGATTATGCATTTACTCCCTACATTACTTTAGGCATTGGGATGTTTACTTATGATCCTTATGCGTACACAAATGGAAGAAAAGAATTTTTGCGCCCTTTAGGTACAGAAGGACAACTGATAGGTTATAAAGGCAGGAAACCTTACAACACACTGGCCATGTGTATACCACTTGGTATCGGATTTAAATATAATCTCAGCGAAAAATTCAATTTTTCTTTTGAATTGGCCCATCGCTTTACTAGTACCGATTACCTGGATGATGTAAGCACCACTTATGTTGGCGTAAACAAATTTTTGCCTTTATCAACTGCTTCTCTGCTACAGGACCGCTCTGTTGAAATAGATGCAGATAATCCATTGGGTGTAGAAGGCAGGCAGCGTGGATGGAGCAAACAAAGAGATCAGTACATCATTGCAGAGATTGGGATAACCTTTAATATTAGTACTTACAGGTGTCCTACTGCCCAATAATTATGCAAATTTTTTATTTTTTATTTTCTGATAAAAACAATTAGCTTTACACCTCCCCCTCAAAAAGCAGGTAGTAAAATACCGGTAGTATCTCTCCAAAGAATAACAAAAGCATAAATCCTTATCATTCTGTGATGAGACCATAGTTTTCATTCGAAAAAAATAAACTATGGCGTTCATTCGCAACAGCTTTGTTATCGCAATGGCGATGTTCTGTGTATTGTTTACAAATGCACAAACTGTACGCTATCCGGTTCAATCTTCAAAAACGCTGCAATCAACTGCAGCAGATGTAGCAATGCTTTTACAAAAAGCAATACCTGGTAGCCAGTTTACCAGTGGTGCTTATTCTATATTGCCACAATCGGGCTTTATATTTATTTACGACTCTACAATAACCGGTAGTAAGGCCTGCAGGGTTGAAAGTGATGGAACCGGTTTTATTAAATTTTCAGCAGCGGAAGATAACGGAATGTGTTTTGGCATATATCAATACTTTCAGCAACTGGGCTTTGGCTTTTATCTGCCGGGTTCTATCTGGGAAAAAATTCCTGCTCTTGCAAGTCCGTATAAAAAAATTGATAGCATCTACAGGTTCAGTTACAAATACAACGGATGGTATTTAAGTGGCGGCCACAACCGCTGGATAATGGATAATGATAATAATTATGGTTGGGAATCTTACTCAGGACTGAATGGCCACAATTGGGCTTTATACCAGCGCCGCAATGGAATGACTGGCCGATATAGCTTTTCGGGCCACCGCAGCGATATTATTACCGGTACTGCTAATGTTGCTACATGGCAAAATAATCCCTGTTATATTGCAGCCTACAATAATTCACGTGTGGTAAGCTCACAATCTGTACCGGATGTAAATAATGCATATGCAAAAGATTTATGGGCTAACATAATTGAACAAAAATATACGGCATACCGGTCTTCGGTTTTAAATAATCCAACTGCATACATAAACCAGTTAAGGGGATTAAATTACAACAATTATAATGTAGGGATTGAAGTAACAGATGGCGCCCTGTGGGGAAATACAAAAGACAATGCTGGCTGTATAAATGTTGGTTATGCAAAAGAAAGCGATCAAAGTATCACGCTGGCAAATCATACCGCACAAAAGATTGGCAGCAAATATCCCAACATTCGTTATCAGTTATATGCTTATTCAACACATGCCGATGTTCCTTCGGCCAATATGCCCATAAATGAAAAACTGGATATTCAGTTAGTGCCAGAAGTGTATCAGAATTTAACGAGTACAAATGGTTTGCGCAACCGCTGGTATAGCCGTACAAAAAATATATCTGAATATAATTATTTAAACCTCTCTGGCTGGAGTGGCGAAACACCATCTCTTGATCTGGATGCTTTAAAAACAACCCTGCAAATTGCAAAAGATAAAAAAAGCCAGGGCTTAATGTGGGAAGCATCGCCGGCAAAATTTGCAAGCCTGCCTTTTTTACTGGCAGCAAATCAAAGTTTACAAAACAATATTGCAGTAGATAGCACACTGATTGAATTTTGTGACAACATGTTTGTAGGGGCCGGTAAAACTATTTTCAGTCTTTTGCAATTATGGACAGATAATAAAAAACTTGCCGGAGGAATTTCGAACCGATACAAACTTCCTTTGTATTTTGAATTGATACATGAAGCAGAACAGAAAATTATACAGGAGCCTGAAATAGTAAAAGCAAGATTGCGGGAACTAAAAGCTTACCTGCATTACATAGCTTTGTATTACGATTGGGCCGGCGAACAGGGAACAGCTGCAAAAACCAGTAAGGCTGCGGCTTTATGCCTTTACCTGGCTAAAATAAATAAACTACAGTTGGTTAACAGTTACTACCTCATATCAACCATTAGCAGAAGCTATGCAACCACCAGCAGCTTTTACCAGCAATACAATGTAGCCAGTGGTACGGCTTATCAAAATGGAAATTTAGCTTTAATAACTGCTGCCGAAATTGAAAATGATTTCAGAAATGATCTGTCGAAATTCACCGGCATCATCGGCAAATATAAATTTGAAACCACTGATGCAATTGCCAGTCGGTTGGATGCAGCGGGTTTAAAAATATCCGATAAACTGAATGTACAGCTTGGTTATACAAACGGCATGGATTATTACAACCGCAGCGAATTCAACATTAAAGCTCCAGCCGCCGGAACTTTTATAATTGATTACAATCCTACTTTTGAAATGCCTGAAAAGGGCTACATCAATTTTACGGTAGAATATACAGATAGGACTTTAGACATCATAGAAGATTTTTCGCTGGATAGAAATGCAAAAGCTGGCAGCATTACCATCAGGCTTCCGGCAGCTGGTAATTATAAGTTGACGATTTGCTCAAAGTACAAGTCGTCAGTTAATGTAAGTATCGCCACAAATAAAAATACATTTTATAAAAGCGGCGCCTTTTTTGGAAAAGCAACAGAATCATACGATAAGGATATAGATAAACCGGGATACATTTATATTCCTGCGGGAATTGATAAACTGTATTTTAGTTTAGGCAACAGTAATGCCGGTGGCAAAGGCTTTAAGTCGGAAGCTCATGTAAACAGCGCATTTGCCTTTCAAGACGCAAATGGAAATAATTTAAAAGCACGATTTGTAACCCCCAATGATTCTGCTTTGTTTTATATTGAAATACCCCGTGAGTCGGCCGGAAAATTCTGCCGCATCATCAGAAAATTTTACCAATACAGTTTGGTGTTTAGCAACGTAAACAATTTTTTATGGTATGCACAGCCAAAGCCATTGCCCTGTAAGGATGCCGATTTTACTATTGATGTTATTAACAAAGATGGACATTGCATTACCCAGTTAACAGCAAACGCAAAATCGGGTCAATTTAATTGGGAAATTACTGATGCAGGCAACACCTACAATTTTAATAACCAGCGGGTGGTTGAATTACCTGACTATATTTCGCAAAATGCAGTAGTTACATTAACCAATGGATTAAACTGCGCTACTACAAAAAAGATTGCCGACGATGAGCATTTTGTAAAAAACAAATTGGCCTGCGGAGTGCTGATTACCGAAACACCGGCAATTACAGCAACTCCGGCAGTATACCCAAATCCCTCAACCGGTATTTTTAAATTTATGCAAAACGGTACTGATTTTATAGCCAGCCAGGTGTTTATATTAAATGGCCAGGGCAATACAGTTGCCCTATTTAATAATGTTAAGCAGTTTAATATAGGCCATTTACCAGCCGGAATGTATTGGTACAAAATGATTATAAACAAAAAGGAGTTTACTGGAAAACTGGTAAGGCTGTAAGATTTGGTTTAAAAACCATATTCCAACTAAAATTTATTACTTTTGCCCCCCAAAGTCAGGCCCTGCGCCTGACTACTCTTTTATACGCTTTATGATTCCGAAGGAAAATATAGACATGCAACGCTTGCCAAGTCACATAGCCATCATCATGGATGGTAATGGAAGATGGGCAAAAGAAAAAGGCGAAGACCGCCTTTACGGGCATTTGCATGGGGTAGAAAGTGTACGCAATATTGTGGAAGGAGCTGCAGAATTAGGCATCAAATATCTTACGCTTTATGCCTTTAGTACTGAAAACTGGGATAGACCGGAGTATGAAGTATCTGGTTTGATGGAGCTGCTGGTAGATACCATTCGCAATGAAGTGCCAACCCTGAATAAAAATAACATTAGGCTGCATGTAATAGGTGATACTGATATGCTGCCAGATGCCGCAAAAAATGAATTAAAAGAAGCTTTAAACGAAACCGCATCAAATACAGGCCTTAACCTGATTATGGCTTTAAGCTACAGTAGCCGTTGGGAAATTGTAGATGCGGTTAAACATATTGCTGCGGATGTAAAAGAAGGAAAATTGAAGCCTGAAGATATAAGTCAGGAAACCGTTCAGCAATATCTTACCACAAAAGATTTTCCTGATCCGGAACTGATGATCCGGACAAGTGGTGAATTCAGAATAAGTAATTTTTTATTGTATCAGTTGGCTTATGCAGAGCTGTATTTTACAACTACGCTCTGGCCCGATTTCAGAAAAGAAAATCTTTACGCTGCAATACTCGATTTTCAAAGCCGGGAACGAAGATTTGGAAAAACAGGAGAGCAGGTAAAACATAATGAAACCACGGCTGAAAAGCCTGTAGAATAAGGCGGTACCTGAATATGCCCGTTTTTAATCATTATACAATGATGATTTAGGATGAGGTTAACAAATAGTTTTAATTATTGGGCTTAATTTGCCGCACGTTAAAAACAAACTGATGGAGAGGATTTACAAACGAATTTTTATTATTACAACCCTGATTTTTAGCAGCCAGTTTGTTTGGGCCCAGGAACCTGTTTCAGTTAATCCGGAGCTGGAGTCAATATTCACATCTAAAGTACCAAAAGAATATACCATTGCAGGTATTACCGTAGTTGGTTCAAAGGCATTTGATGCAAATCTCATTGTTTCTATTTCGGGCATGGCCATAGGCGATAAAGTAATTATACCCGGCACAGATGTTTTCGGAAAAGCTATTGCTAAACTCTGGCGCCAAAGCCTTATTTCTGATATTGAAATTTCGCTTACCAGGTTAGAAGGAACAAATTTATACGTTCAGTTTGAAATAACAGAGCGGCCACGGCTTGCTTCATTTAAATTTGAAGGCATTAAAAAAAGCGAAAGAGATGACCTGGAACCTAAAGTAGCATTGGTAAAAGACAGGGTGGTAACAGAAAATATGAAATTGAGTGCAGTAGAAGCCATTCGTAAATTTTATTTCGACAAAGGCTTTCGCAATGTAGATATTCAGTTGAAGGAAGAAAATGTAGCCAGTTTAAACAATGCAGTATCTATAACTTTTTACATTAAAAAAGGGCAAAAAGTAAGGGTGAACTCAATTAATTTTAGCGGTAACAAAGATGTGGCTGCACAAAATTTAAAAAAGAGTATGAAAAGCACCAAGGAGATGAACCGCATTACCTTGTTTCCGGTTGTTGTAATTAACCCATTTGGGGATAGCTCTAAAAGACAAACCTTTAACGAGTATATCAAAGATGTGGGCTTTATGTCTGTTACAAAAACCCGGGATTATATTGACCCGTACTTCAGGATCAGGGGTTTTAGTGGCGCCAAATTCAACGAAATAAAATACATAGATGATAAAGAGAGTGTTTTAAATTACTACAATTCCAGGGGTTTCAGAAATGCGGTAATACTGAACGATACCTCCATCCTGGATGAAAAAAATAATATCAACCTTTTCATAAAAGTAAGTGAAGGAAATCAGTTTTATTTTGGCAATATGATTTGGCGTGGAAACACAAAATACAGCGATTCTATCCTGAATGTATTACTGGGTATCAGAAAAGGGGATGTTTATAATCTGGATATTTTAAACAAACGCCTTGGTAAGCAATTATCTCCCGAAGGAGCAGATATTGGAAGTTTGTATATGGATGATGGTTATCTTTTCTTTCAGGTAGATCCGGTTGAAACCGCAGTATATAACGACACCATTGATTTTGAACTGCGTGTAAGAGAAGGGCCGCAGGCTGTTTATGGAAACATCACCATCTCTGGTAACAAAAAAACAAAAGACTACGTAATACGCAGGGAATTAAGAACCATACCCGGTGAAAAATTCAGCCGTTCGGATATTATACGTACCCAGCGTGAACTTGGCCAGCTTGGCTTTATTGATGCAGAAAAAATTAATCCACAGGTGGTACCCAATGCCGAAAACGGAACAGTTGATATTAACTGGGGTATTGAAGAAAAATCAGGAGATCAACTTGAACTCTCTGCAGGATTTGGAGGCGGAATTGGTTTAACAGGAACACTGGGTGTTTCTTTCAATAACTTTTCTATAAAAAATATTACCAAGCGTTCAACCTGGGATCCGCTGCCATCGGGTGATGGACAAAAATTTAGTGCCAGAATACAATCAAATGGTAAAGCTTTCCGGTCGTATAATTTTTCATTTACCGAACCCTGGTTGGGGGGTAAAAAACGCAATTCTTTTACCATCGGTTACTCCAATACCAAATACTCCAATGCCATTGATGCTTTTGGGGTTTATTGCAGAAAGTGTGGTGACACCTCATTTGTAAAAACAGCCAGCTTTAATATATCATTAGGTAAACAACTAAAATGGCCAGATGATTTCTTTAATTTAATTTATTCATTGAATGTTCAACGGTATAAACTAAAAAATTACAACTTATTTGGAACCACGGATGAACTGAGAAATGTAACTTCCACCAATATTAGTCTGAAAATTGCGCTGGTTCGTAATTCGGCTGGCCCCAATCCTATATTCCCAACCAGCGGCTCTAATTTTTTGTTAAGTGGTGCTTTTACGCTGCCTTATTCCTTTTTGGGGTTAAGCTCAAGTTCAACAAACAGTTACAAACTTCCCGAATTTCATAAGTGGCGTATGAATGCAGAATGGTTTGTGCCAATAGGAACGGCCAGAGGTGCAGAAAAAAACAAACAGTTTATTTTAAGAATTGCTGCCAAATACGGCTTCATTGGCAGGTATAATAAAAAGCTGGATATTTCTCCATTTGAACGTTTTCAAGTGGGAGATGCAGGCCTGAGTAATAATTTTGCCCTTTTGGGTTACGATATTATTGCACATCGTGGATACCCGGTATATGATAAATCAAATCCAAGAATAAATCCTGATGGTATAACCCCATCACAGTTCTTTACTATTTTTAATAAGTACACCATGGAGCTTCGTTATCCTTTCAGCACCAGTGCCGGAAGTACTATATATGGATTGGCATTTTTTGAAGCGGCAAATGGCTGGTACGAGTTTAAAGATTATAACCCTTTCAAATTGCGCAGATCGGCCGGTGTAGGCCTGCGTTTCTTCCTGCCCATGTTTGGTTTACTTGGGTTTGATTATGGTATTGGATTTGACAGGTACAATAATTCAAGCGGTTTAAAAGGTGCAGCTAAGTTTACATTTATGTTAGGTCAGGAGCCTGAGTAAAAATGCTTAACTGGTTTATTAGTTAATTTGTAAAAAATTATACAATGAAAAAACTCTTAATTCTTGCAACATGTTTTTTATTGTTTGCAGCAGGTACAAATGCACAGCGTTATGCGGTTATAGATTCTAAATACATTTTAGATAAGCTGCCCGAATATAAAGAAGCTCAAAAACTACTGGATCAGTTTAGTGAGCAATGGCAGCAGGAAATTGATCAGAAACAAACCCTGGTTGATAAAATGTTTAAGGAATATGATGCCGAGCAGGTAATGCTGAGCGATGTACTGAAAAAGAAAAGGGAAGATGAATTGTACAATAAGGAAAAGGAATTACGTGACCTTCAGAAAAAACGTTTTGGCTTTGAAGGAGATCTTTTTAAGAAAAGACAGGAACTCATAAAACCCATTCAGGACAGGGTCTATAATGCGATACAGAAACTGGCAGTTGAGAAACAATATGACTTCATATTAGACAAAAGTGAAGGAATTACTGTTATATTTGCCGACCCAAAATTGGATAAGAGTGCAGACATTATCAGAAATTTGGGTGTTAAATAATACTTAATTGCACAGTTTGGTGCAACTTTTGAATAGAAAAACAATCTTATAAACACTAAATCAATAAACTTTAAAACTACAATGAAAAAATTATTACTAGGAGCTGTGATGGCGTTTGGAATGATGGGTGCCACAGCACAAACAAAAATCGGTTATATTAATACTGATGTACTAATGAGCGTTATGCCCGAAGCAGCAAAAATAAATGCAGATATGAACGAATATCAGACAACGCTGCAGCAACAGGGATTAGCCTTACAAAAAGAAGCAAATGCAAAAAGAGATCAGTACTTTAAAGATTCAGCCTCTTTTTCAAACAGTAAGAAAGAAATTGTTAGAGACGAACTGGTGAAATTGTATACTCGTCTAGAAACCTACGATCAGGAAATGCAGGAAAAATCACAAAAATATGCGCAGGATAAAATTGGTCCTGTAAGAGTTAAAGCATTAGATGCTATTAAAGCTGTGGCTAAAGAAAAAGGATATACCTACGTGATTGATGAGGCCAGTAGCTCATTACTGGTTATGCCTCCCGGCGACGACCTTTTAGCTGCAGTTAAAACAAAATTGGGGATTAGAGACGCTCCATCTGCACCAGCTGGTACTAAACCTGCGGGTAACTAATATTTATTTAGGTAAATTTTATAAATGCCTCCTGATTCGTCAGGAGGCTTTGTTATTTTTGATGTATGAAGCAACAGCCCATTGGCATATTTGATAGTGGTTATGGCGGATTAACGGTTTTAAAAGAAATAACTGCCGCTCTGCCACAATACGATTATTTATATCTGGGCGATAATGCACGCTCGCCCTATGGCACCCGTAGCTTTGAAACAGTTTATGAATACACCTTGGAATGTGTAAAATGGCTTTTTAATCAGGGTTGCCCTTTGGTAATACTTGCCTGCAATACTGCCTCTGCAAAAGCTTTGCGTTCTATTCAGCAAAACGATTTGCCAAAAATAGATGCTTCAAAAAGAGTACTGGGCGTTATCAGACCTACTACAGAAATTATTGGCCAATATACCAAAACAGGCAATGTGGGTATACTGGCTACCAATGGAACCGTAATTTCAAACTCTTACCCAATTGAGATTCAGAAATTTTATCCTCATCTTAAAGTATTTCAGAAAGCCTGCCCTATGTGGGTGCCATTAGTGGAGAATAGCGAGTATAACAGCCCCGGCGCCGATTATTTTATACAGAAGAATATTGATAACCTGATGCAGCAATCTGGCAGTATTGATACCATTTTACTTGCCTGCACACACTATCCTTTACTAATGGATAAGATAAAAAAAGCCATTCCAGAAGGTGTTACTGTTTTATCGCAGGGCCAAATTGTGGCAGCCAGCCTGGTCGAATATTTACAAAAGCACCCCGAAATCGAAGAAAAATGTACTAAAAATGCTTCTCTCGCCTTTTTTACAACTGATTCTGCCGAAGACTTCGATAAGCATGCAGCCATTTTCTACGGCAAAGCTGTAAAATCAACACACGTAAGCCTGTGAGGATTAAAAAATCTAAAATCTACATTCTAAAATCAAAAAATTTCCCCTACTTTTGCCGTCCTTTCACAAACAGCAGGGATGGTGCCTTGTTGAGTGTAACAAAAATGAATTCGGAAATTTAATTTGTAAAAGGAAAAAACTTAAACAATGCCAGGTAAAAAAAGAACGTATCAACCGCACAAGCGCCGCAGAAAATCTGTTCACGGATTTCGCCAGCGTATGCAAACCGCAAATGGCCGCAAGGTTCTAGCTAGCCGCAGAAAAAAAGGACGTCACAGTCTTACAGTTTCCAGCGAACACGGTGATAAAAAATAAGATCACCAGATTTTCCGTAAGGGAAGTTTGGTTTATATAATTCAGTCCCCCGGTAAACCGGGGGACATTTTTATTTGTACCCGTGGTTACTCTGAAGCGAATCAGTAATTTTGAATAATTGGAAACAAAGCAAAGATATACTTTTAAAAAAGAAGAGAAGCTGAAAAGCCGCAAAACAATTGAGCAGTTGTTTAAAGAAGGGAAGTCGTTTTCCAGTTTTCCATTCAGGGTATTGTGGAAGTTTACTGAAACGGCAAAAGCTCCCATACAAACCGGTTTTGCAGTAAGCAGCAAACATTTTAAAAAGGCTGTTGACAGAAACCGTATCAAACGTTTGATGAGGGAGGCTTATCGCCTGCAAAAAAATGAATTGCAAAGCCTGTTAGCACAAGAGGCCACAAGGCTCTGCGGGCAAAAGCAACTGGCAGTATTTATTATTTATGTTGGAACCGATTTGCCTGAATATGATTTGATTTTCGATAAAACTACTCATGTTTTAATGAGGCTTATTAAAATTACAAATGAAAACCTTTCTGCAAATACTTAGTTTTCCGTTTATAGCTTTAATAAAGTTATACCAGTGGATTATATCACCTTTGCTGGGGCCTAAGTGCCGTTACACGCCAACTTGTTCTCAATATGGTATTGAGGCTTTAAAGAAATACGGGCCAATAAAAGGTTTGTGGCTTACAGCAAAACGGGTAAGCAAATGCCATCCCTGGGGTGGTCATGGGTATGATCCGGTGCCGTGAAAAGACAAACCCCTTCCGCCCCCTGAAGGGGGAACTTGGTCCCTGAGATAAAATGAGCTTCTCGATTTTCAATATGCTTGTGTTTTAGGTTAAATAAAAAAGCTGTAACCATTTAAGATTACAGCAATAAATTTAAGGCAGTTCCCCCTTCAGGGGGCGGAGGGGGTTAAAACCTTTCCGCCACTTTACTCCAGTTAACCACTTTCCAAAATGCAGCCAAATAATCTGCACGGCGGTTTTGGTAAGCTAAGTAATACGCATGTTCCCAAACATCGCAACCCAAAAGCGGTGTGCCTTTTACATCGGCAACATCCATCAATGGGTTATCCTGGTTTGGTGTTGATGAAACTTCAAGCTTGCCATCTTTTACAATCAGCCATGCCCAGCCGCTTCCAAATCTTGTCATACCTGCTGCTGCAAATTTTTCTTTAAATGCATCAAAAGAACCAAATGCTTCATTAATTGCATCGGCCAGTTTTCCTGTAGGTGTGCCACCTGCATTGGGTGCAAGGCTTTCCCAAAAAAAACTGTGGTTCCAATGTCCGCCGCCGTTGTTACGCACAGCCGGGCTGATAGAACCTGCCACTGCAACCAGTTCTTCAATGGTTTTATTTTCATTATCGGTACCGGCAATGGCTTTATTTAAATTATCTACATAAGCCTGGTGGTGTTTACCATGGTGTATTTCCATGGTCTTAGTATCGATATGTGGCTCCAATGCGCTGTGGGCATAAGGTAAAGCCGGTAGTGTGAATGCCATAAAATTTGGTTTTATTTTTTAAGAGATTATTGTGAATGATGACTGTAAATTTACGTTATCTATTCCCTTATCGTATTCAAAAAGGAAAAAATCATATTGTTATTTTTTACGTTTTCGGGAATTTGTTGCTGCCTGGCACAACCGGCAAAAACAACAGACACGATTAATGGAAAGAAAGACGCAGTTTTGAATATCCTGCCGCTTAAAACAGACAACTATACTATAAGGTAAAAATCATTTGTGTGTATATATCCTTATCTCGCTAGAACATTTACAGAATCTTTACTTTTAAATTACTTATTTTGTAATGACCAATAAATCATTTCATTTTCTCTCTTTGTTTCTACAAAATTTAATTTCTTAAGTAGTTTCACAGAATTAACATTATCGATTAAACATCGTGCAGTTATTTCCATCACCCTTTCTTTTGAAAATGCCCATTTTATTAGTTCTGATGTGGCTTCTTCTGCATAACCTTTTTCTCTTTCTTCTTTTATTATGCCATATCCAATGTCCACATTTTCTTCTTCATAATTAAACCCTTTAAACCCCAGGTCACCAATTATTTCAAACGTATCATTTTTGATAATCATCCAAGATTCAAATCCGGTAGGATATTTGACTTGAGATAAATTATTGATTATTTTGGGTAAAGTTTCTATAACATCAGCATCTGGCCAGCTTTTCCCTTTTTTTAAACCCATTTTAAATAAAACATTGAAATCATCATTAAGAAGATTCTTGCAAATTTCTAAAGTAAATGGAATGAGAATTAATCTTTCAGTTTTTAGATTATCAATATCTAATGATTGTGTTTTCAATATGTAGCTACTATTCTAATAAGGCAGTTTCATTGTGCTTTTTTTGCAAAAAAAATTAATACTATCAAAAAAGTAATTGTAAAAAGCAAGCTGGTAATAAAAAGATCAGCGGCGTGCTTTAAAAAAATTTTTCATCAAATTGGCACATTCTTCTTTTAAAATGCCACCAACCAATTGTGTTTTTGGATGAAAAGGATTGGAACTTCCACAACATTTTCTATAACTGTTTTTCTCATCATCTGCCCCATAAACAATTTTACCAATTTTGCTCCAATACAATGCACCGCTACACATGAGGCAGGGTTCTACTGTTACATACAATGTTGCTTCGGGTAAATATTTGCTGCTCAAAAAATCAAAAGCCGAGGTTAAAGCCAATATCTCGGCATGTGCGGTGCTATCATTCAGCAATTCTACCTGGTTATGGGCACGGGCAATTATGCGGTTGTTCGTCATAATAATTGCACCCACAGGCACTTCTTCTTTGTCAAATGCTTTTTGAGCTTCTGCAAGCGCGAGCTGCATATATTGTTCGTCCGTCATAGTATTCAATTTACTACCTTTCAGCAAATTTATGTGTAATGGATAACTTAATGCAAATGCGCAACTATTTTGACAGCGGCATTACCAAACCTTATGCTTTTAGAAAAGAGCAATTAAAAAAACTGCAAGCCGCTGTAAAAAAATATGAACAGCAATTACATGAGGCTTTATTTGCCGATTTGAAGAAAAGCCCCGAAGAATGCTGGGTTACCGAAACAGGTTTTTTACAATCGGAAATAAGCAATATTTTAAAACATTTAAAGGGCTGGATGGAGCCTGAAAGCGTATCCACCAACCTGCTTAACCTGCCATCAAAAAGTTTTGTACTGCAGGAGCCATTGGGTGTTGTGCTGATCATCAGCCCCTGGAATTATCCTTTTCAATTATTAATGACACCGCTGGCCGGAGCCATGGCAGCTGGCAATTGCGTTACATTAAAATCGTCCGAATTTGCTCCGGCAACATCTGCAGTAATGAAACAGCTGATTGAAGAAACCTTTGATAAAAACTATATTCAGTTTGTAGAAGGAGATGGCGCTGTGGTAATACCAGCGATGATGACCAATTTTACTTTTGATCATGTTTTTTATACCGGTAGCACCGCCGTGGGGAAATTAATTTATAAAATGGCCGCCGAAAGACTGGTGCCGGTTACGCTTGAGCTGGGTGGTAAAAGCCCCTGCGTTGTTGAAGAAGATGCTAATATACAGGTTGCAGCCCGGCGCATTGCCATCGCTAAATTTTCCAATGCCGGGCAAATGTGTGTAGCACCAGATTATGTGCTGGTGCATCATTCAAAAAAAGAAGCACTTATTGAAGCATTCAAAAAAACACTGCCTGTATTTTTTGGGGCAGATGCTGCAACCAGTTATGAATATGGAAGAATTATTAATGAAAAACAATTTGACAGATTAAGCAGCTATTTACAGCAGGGTAAAATTGTTTGTGGAGGTAATGTAAATAGAAGAGAACTCTATATTGAACCAACCATTATGGAAGATGTTTCGCTGGATGCAACTATTATGAAAGAAGAAATTTTTGGGCCGATATTGCCCATCATTACTTTTAAAAATAATGAAGAAGCCAAATCAATCATTGCCAACAACCCGAACCCTTTGGCTTTTTATGTGTTTACATCAAGCAAAGAAAAGGAAACAGGTTGGTTAACTTCGGTTCCGTTTGGTGGCGGTTGTGTCAATAATACTGCCCTGCACTTAACTAATCATAATTTACCCTTTGGTGGCCGGGGTTTCAGCGGCAGCGGACAGTATCATGGTAAATATTCCTTTGAAACTTTTAGTCATAAAAAAGCAGTGATGAAAACGCCAACCTGGTTTGACCCGGCGATAAAATACCCGCCTTTTAAGGGAAAACTGAAGTTTTTTAAATGGATAATTAAGTAACAGACAATTGCAGAAAATTAAAAAATACAACCGGTTGAAAAAAGCTTCCATAGTAATTTTATTATTGATGGTTGCTTTTTGGACTTATATAGAAATTGTAAACAAAAATTCGATAAATATGACAGCCAGACAAAAAATTTTAAAAGCAGTTTATCCTATGTGGATGTGGTTTGCCGGGAAGAAAGGACTGAATGATAAAAATCTTACAGGAGATAAAATGACACCTGCTGTTTCATTTTATTCTTTAAAAGATACCGCCATTGACGGCACTTCTTTTGATTTTGAAAAACTAAAAGGCAAAAAAGTAATGCTGGTGAATACAGCATCGGACTGTGGTTATACCGGCCAGTACGACGACCTGCAAAAACTAAGTGAGCTGTATAAAGATAAACTGGTGGTGATTGGTTTTCCGGCAAATGATTTTAAAGAACAGGAAAAAGGAACCGATGAAGAAATAGCTTCTTTTTGTAAAAAGAATTTTGGTGTAAGCTTTCCACTGATAAAAAAAAGGAGTGTAATTAAAGGCACCAATCAAAGTAAAATATTTGAATGGCTTACCGACTCAACCAAAAACGGCTGGAACAACCAGCAACCTTCCTGGAATTTTTGTAAGTTTATAGTAGATGAACAGGGCAGGCTTACTAATTTTTTCGGATCAACCATTGAGCCATTGGGAGAAGAGGTAAAAGCTGCATTAAACCAATAAAACAATTTTATGTTCGAACAAAGAGACTTCAGTTTTATCTACAGATATTTTACTGCTGAAAAACAGGAGAGCTTGTTGTTTTTGATTGTCGGCATTGTCGCCATTCTACTTGCTGTGGTATGCTGGTTCTTCATAAAAAGCAATCCAAACTTTTTTAAAGGTGCTGCCATTCCATTACTGGCCATTGGCCTTATTCAAATGGTTGTTGGTTATTCCGTTTACAGCAGAACCGATAAACAAAAAGCTAACATAGCCTACAATATAGGTATGGAGCCGGTTAATTATGTTAAGCAAACAGAACTTCCACGGATGAAAATCGTAATGAAGAACTTTGTCATTTACCGCTGGGTAGAAATTGCCTTCATCATCACCGGACTGATTTTAATTTTTCTTTTCAGGTTAAATACAGATAAAACATTTTGGTATGGCTTTGGAGTAGCACTGGCCATTCAGGCTGTAATTATGCTGAGTGCCGATTATTTTGCAGAGAAAAGAGGCAAAGTGTACACAAGTGAATTACAAAAGATAATCGCAGATTAAGGCCGCTCCTTAGCTTCGCTGAGGCTGAGCACCCCGACCTATATTATATTGGGCACTTCTCATGATAATTAATTAGCTCAATCGGTGTTTTTTGAAACTCGTAACCCGTATATTTAATTTGAATTTCCTCCAATACGGCATCTATCTCTTCCACCGTTTCAAGTGTGACTAATTTTAAGCGGTAATCTTTTATACCCGGCAATCCTTTTAAATAATTGGTATAATGCCTGCGCATTTCAAAAATGCCAACCTTAGGGCCCTTCCATTCAAAAGATTTGTGCAGGTGTTTTTTGCAAACTGCAACTCTGTCTTCAATTGTCGGTGATGGTAAATGTTCACCGGTTTTTAAAAAATGTTTTATCTCGTTAAATATCCAGGGATAGCCAATAGCAGCACGCCCGATCATAATGCCATCAATACCATATTTATTTTTGTATTCCAGTGCTTTTTCGGGGCTGTCAATATCGCCATTACCAAAAATGGGCATGGTAATTCTTGGGTTGTTTTTCACTTTGCCAATTAGTTCCCAATCGGCCTGGCCCTTGTACATTTGTGATCGGGTGCGTCCGTGTATGGCCAATGCTTTTATGCCCACATCCTGCAGGCGTTCGGCAACTTCTTCAATATTTTTTGTGTTGTCATCCCATCCCAACCTTGTTTTTACTGTAACCGGCAGCGAAGTTGATTTTACCACAGCACTCGTAAGCCTTACCATCAGGTCAATATCTTTTAATACACCGGCACCGGCACCTTTGAGTGCTACTTTTTTTACGGGGCAGCCAAAATTAATATCCAGCAGATCGGGATTGGTAACATCTACAATTTTTGCGGCCAGCGACAGACTTTCTTCATCTCCCCCAAAAATTTGTATGCCCACCGGTTTTTCGTAATCAAATATGTCAAGCTTCTGACGGCTTTTAATAGCATCACGTATCAAACCTTCGCTGCTGATGAATTCGGTGTACATCAGATCGGCACCATGGTCCTTGCAAACTGCACGAAACGGTGGGTCGCTTACATCCTCCATAGGAGCAAGTAAGAGCGGGAAATCGGGTAATTGTATGGGACCTATGTTCGGCATTTTATTTTTTAAACCTTATACTCATTGTATATTGCGAGGGCAAATTTACAACTAATCGGGTAAGCTATGAATTACAGGAGCGTAAAAGGTTTTACAGGGTGGGGGCAATTGGGCATTTTATTGATTTTTTTGGGAGCAGGATTTGTGTTGGCTGGTGGCGTTCAGTTACTTATTGGCTTTCAATTAATTCCTGCCGGTTTGCCGCCCGATAAAATGGCAGAAGCCATGATCAACTCCATGCTGCTGCCGGAAAATGTTGGTGCTGCCAGACTTTCGCAAGTATTAGGTACTTTCTTTCTTTTTTTTATACCGTCAGTTTTATTCATGCTGGTATGTCATGGCAAAAATAAATTCTGGCTGGGATTTAATAAGTATATCAATGGCAGGCAAATCATTTTGGGCTTCTTCCTTATTTTTTTAGCTAATGTAATTGCCAATCCGCTGGCCGAGTTAAGTAAAACGTTGCTGGTAAATTTTCCAAAACTGAATGCCCTGGGTATGACTATGGAAGCCGAGTATACCAAACAGGTGATGGCATTGAGTAATTTACAAAGCTGGGGCGAATTTTTGATGGCCATTGTCATCATGGCTTTTTTTCCGGCATTGTTTGAAGAAATATTTTTTAGAGGAGCCGTGCAGAATTTGCTGGTGCGCTGGTGGAAGAAACCTTTGCTGGCTATCATTATCACCTCTTTATTATTCAGCCTTATTCACATGTCGGTGTTTCTTTTTTTAAGCAGGGCTGTGCTTGGTTTTGTTTTGGGGCTGATGTATGAACGGAGCAAAAATCTGTGGGTAAATATAATTGCACATTTTTTAAATAACACGGTGGCAGTAATACAGTTGTTCTGGATATCAACCCATAAACAAAAAGTGGAGGTAGATAAATTAGATCCCGATGTACCCTGGTGGGGCGCATTGATTGCACTGGCCATCAGTATTGGTTTGTTTTTGCTGTTCGAAAAAGTATCGGCTAAAAACAAAACACAGATTGCCTTTGAAGAGCAAAACCTGCTGGAACATAATGATATACTACACTCATTTCCCGAAAATAAAAACAATTAGTATTGGCATTAAATATTCAAACATTTAAAACCCGGGCCTTAACTGCGTTGCTTTTTGTAGTAGTAATGCTAACCGGCCTGCTTTGGAATTTCTGGAGTTTTTTGATATTGTTTACAGTGATACATTTTGGGTGCTGGTATGAGTTTGTAAAGCTGATGAAGAAGATCTATGCAGAGAAGTATTTGGGATATTGTTTGTTTGGGTTGATATATATAACAATGCCGGTTGTTATGATAATCAACTTAGGGGGAATGCAAATTGGTAATGCAAATGTTATTGGAGCAAATGGCAGTGGGTCTTTCTTGGGAATTAGCTTCGAGCATTTGTATGTTACCCCATGTACAATTATTTTTTCCATTTGGATAAATGATACAATGGCTTATATAGTGGGTTCATTTATTGGAAAAACACCCTTGACCAAAATATCACCCAAAAAAACATGGGAGGGAACAATTGGTGGAATAATTATTACAATTATAGTGGCGGCACTTTATTCGAAAATAACTATGTGCCAATTTTATTGGCCCTGGGTATTCGTTGCAGGAATTTCTGCCATCTTCGGCACCCT
>JAYUZB010000142.1:0-12973 GCA_043752185.1 Chitinophagaceae bacterium | reverse complement strand
AACACGATTTTTTGTTGCAAATGAATTGTTAACAGTTTTAATTAACTTTAGCCAACAAACTGCTTTAGTATGAAAACAATTCATCAATGGCTTAATGAATACGGCGAAAGCCACCAGAACCATACCAACAAAACCATTCACTGGATATGTGTACCTTCTATTTTCTTTTCAATTGTTGGATTATTGTACTGTATTAAACTTCCGCTGGTAATTTCCGGCATTCAGTTAAATGTTGCCATGATTGTGTTGGCATTGGCAACCATCTATTATGTTTCTCTTTCAAAAACACTTTGGATAGGTTTATTTTTATTTGCTATTTTATGTTTATGGCTTTGCCACCTGATTGAGCAGGCTAATTTTATACAGCTTTGGCTTTTCTGCATAATCGTTTTTGTTATAGCGTGGATAGGCCAGTTTTATGGCCATAAGGTTGAAGGCAAAAAACCTTCTTTTTTAAAAGACATTCAGTTTTTAATGATTGGCCCGGCGTGGCTGATGAGTTTTATTTATAAGAAGATAGGAATAGGGATTTAAAATGCCGATACTGGATACTTGATTCTGGATGCACCTGAAATTTTGAAAACCCTTTAATAAACGGACTCAATCCAGTATCTTCTATTACATTCCAAACAATCCCTTATTCAGCAACTGCAGTGTTATTTCCTTATCGGCTCTTGAAATTAATAAAGAAACGTTGTGTTTGCTACCGCCGTAACTTACCATTCTCACTGGTATGGGTTCCAGCGCATCAAATATTTTCTTCATTACATCTTTTGTTTCGGCAATTTCATTACCTACAATTGATACAATGGTATGATTGGTATCTATCTCAACAGTTCCAAAAGCTTCCAGTTCTTTTAAAATTTCAGGCAGCTGTACATCATCATCAATAGTAACAGAAACTGCTACTTCAGATGTGGTGATCATATCAATGCTGGTACGGTGCTTTTCAAACACTTCAAAAACCTTACGCAAAAAACCATAAGCCAGTAACATGCGGCTGCTCTTGATGCGTATGGCGGTAATACCATCTTTTGCGGCTACTGCTTTTACACCAACACTTCCGGCCTTTTCTGCAATTAAAGTTCCTTTGGCAGATGGTTCAAGTGTATTCAACAACCGTACTGGCACATTAAAAAATTGTGCAGGCCAGATACTTGCAGGATGTAAAATCTTTGCACCAAAATATGCCAACTCAGCAGCTTCTTCAAAACTCAATTGCTCAATGGCTTTTGTTTTTTCAACAATACGGGGGTCGTTATTGTGCATTCCATCAATATCGGTCCATATTTCGCAAACACTGGCGTTAATAGCAGCTGCAATTAAAGAGGCACTGTAATCACTACCACCCCTTTTCAAATTATCAACCTCGCCTTTCGCATTGCGACTGATATAGCCCTGCGTAATGAAAATATTTTTTTCTTTGTGTTTATTTAATAGTTGGGCCAGTTTAACTTTGATGGTACCAACCTGCGGCTCATCGTAACTGTCAATGGTCATAAAATCAAGTGCCGGCAGCAATACATGTTCAACCTTTTTTTCCTCAAGGTAAATACTGAATAATTTAGTGCTCAACAATTCGCCCTGCGCCAGAATATCTTTATTCAATGCCTGGCTGAAAGATATTTTAAGTATAATTGTCAGAAATTCGAAATGTTCATTCAATACTTCATTAGCTTTTTGTCTGTATGTTTCTTCTGCTAATAATTCCAAAACAAAATTTTGATAGTGTGCATGCAAAGCCACTATTTGTTGTTGAGCATACGACCGGTCGCCACTCGCCAGTGATTCACTTATTTCAACCAATGCATTGGTTGTTCCGCTTAAGGCAGACAGTACAACTATCTTTCGTTCGTCATCCCTGGTAATCAGGTTAGCTACTTCATGCATACGATGCGGCTTACCCACGCTGGTGCCGCCAAACTTCATTACTTTCATCTACTTAAAAAATTTTGAGTTGCAAATATAACCCCTAAAAATCAACTTTAAATTTATTACTTAAAGCTTCTAAATCGGCTACCACAGCAGGCAGCAAAGGAATACCAATTTTCATTCTTTCTACTTCCATTTCTCTTTCCGGGTCGCCGGGAATGATAACTTTTTCCTGGCCTGCTATTGTTTGTGCAGATCTGAAACGGTTTATCCATTTATCCATGTGTTCTTTAAATTCATCTGCTTTTCTAAAAGCATCAATCCGCATAACGCCAAAAAAATGGCCAATGCCTTCGCCGGGCATATTTTCTGGCATAGGAATGTATGCAGGAAAAGGCGGCACCCATGGGCCATAATTTGCACCGCTAAGTATGGCCGAAAAAATATCAACAATAGCACCCAATGCATAACCTTTGTGGCTGCCATGTTCTTTATCACCTCCAAGCGGCACAAGCGTACCTCCATTTTTTAATTCGCCAGCATTGGTTGATACATTTCCATCCTTATCCTGTATCCAACCGGTTGGTGCTTCTAAATTTTTTCTTTGTAAGATCTCGAGTTTGCCGTTTGCAGCAGTTGTTGTTGCAAAGTCGGCAACAAAAGCTGGCTGACTACCAGCCGGTATGGCAACTGCAATTGGATTAGTACCCAACATTCTTTCTTTAGAAAAAGTGGGTGCCACCAATGCCGATGCGTTGGTCATGGCAATACCAATCATATCATGCTCCAAAGCCATCATAGCATGGTGACCGGCAATACCAAAATGATTACTGTTCTTTACACTTACCCAACCAGTGCCAACGGCTTTTGCTTTATCAATGGCAACCTGCATGGCAAATGGTGCAACCACCAAACCCAAACCTCTATCCCCATCAACAACAGCAGTGGAAGGCGTTTCATAAATGATTTTTAAATCGGGTTTTGCATTAACACGTGCTGCTTCCCACAGGCGTATATAGCCGCTAAGCCTTGCTACACCATGACTATCAACCCCACGTAAATCAGCTGATAGTAAGGATTTAGTTGCTGTTTCAGCATCTGAATCATTGCAGCCGATTTTTAAAAATATGTTTTTGGAGAAGTTGTGTAAGTGTTGGTAAGTGAAGGTTGTACTCATGGAACAAAAATAAGTTTTATCAACCTATTTTAAAACAAAGAGAAAGCCGCTCAAAAATGAATGGCCTTTTTGCTCAACCTTACTGCACAGAGAAAGTGACTGATGCTTCTCCTGCGAATAAAATTTTTATGGATCGTTTGGTTTGGATGCTTTGAATTTTTCACGCTGCTCCGGCGTTAATATGGCCTGCGTTTGCAGCATCTGCGCTTTTTGCAATTCACGCATTTGTTTCTTTTTATCTTGGTCTGATAACTGCGTATTATTTTCAATGGCTTCTTTTGCAGCTTTATTGGTCAGTGTAATCTCTTTAATCTTGCCTTTTTGCTCACGGGTAAGATCCAGTTCTTTAAAGCGTTCCTTGCGGCTTTGCTTATCAGCTTTATTGTTATTAGTAGTTGTTTGTGCAGAATCTGGTTTTACTGCAACAGATTTTCTTTCAATTTGCGCCGAAGCTGAAACTGTAACAAGAGAAAAGATAAATGCAATGAGGGCTATTTTCATGGTGTAAAATTTCTGAATGATAGATATTTTTTTAAGGTAGAAGTTTAATTCAACATAAAAAAAATCCCACAAAATCACGTAAAACACAAAGTTGTTTTCTTTGTGAACTTAGTGCCTTTGTGGGACTATCATTTGTTTTAGAAAATCTCCTATCTCAAGAAAAGTATTTCCCTGTATTTTGGTAATATCCAAAATGCATCATCTACCAATAGTTCCAGCTTATCTACATTGTATCGGATAATATCAAAGTATTTACCTTTTACATTGTCGCAATAGGCAATAGCCATCTCACGGGTGTCGGTTAATTCATTGGCTTTCTTTCTTGCTTCAATCATCTTCTCTACATTATCGCTCACAATGTTTATGTGATTGCTAATAGCTTCCAGCACCTGCTTTTGATTAGCATAAGCAGTTTCAGCAAGGCCTGTTTCTTTTAAACCAAGAATATTTTTAATCAGCACGTTCTGGTATTTTACAGCCGATGGCAAAATAAATGTTGTTGCCAAATCTCCCATCACCCTTGCTTCAATTTGTACTTTTTTAATGTACGCTTCCAGCATAATTTCATGGCGGGCTTCCAGCTCTGCATGATTATATATTTCATTGCTTTCAAAAAGATGCTTTACCTTATCAGTAACATAAGCATCCAAAGCCAAAGGCGTTGTTTTCACGTTTGGTAAGCCACGCTTTTCAGCTTCTTTAGCCCACTCTTCGCTGTAGCCATCTCCTTCAAATAAAACAGATTTGCTTTCAACAATATATTTTTGAATAATCTGCATAATAGCCACTTCTTTCTTCTCTCCTTTCTCAATCAATGCATCCACGTCCGCTTTAAAACTTTTTAAAGTATCGGCCATAATTGAATTCAACGCTGTCATAGCATTGGCGCAGTTGGCAGATGAACCTACTGCACGAAACTCAAACTTATTACCGGTAAATGCAAAAGGAGAAGTACGGTTTCTGTCGGTGTTATCCAACATCAGTTCCGGAATACTTTTGTGAATATCCAGTTTCAACATTGCTTCATCCTGTTCATCAAATTTTTCCGAAACCCTTGTTTCTACCTGGTTTAAAACCTCGGTTAAATATTTACCGATGAAGATAGAAATGATTGCTGGTGGTGCTTCATTGGCTCCCAAACGATGATCGTTGCCAGCACTGGCAATTGATGCCCTCAATAAATCGGCATAATCATGTACCGCTTTAATGGAGTTAACGAAGAACGCTAGGAACATCAGGTTAGTCTTTGGCGTTTTACCGGGCGCCAATAAATTAACACCGGTATCGGTTGCCAGGCTCCAGTTATTATGTTTACCACTTCCGTTAATGCCAGCAAATGGTTTTTCGTGTAATAAACATTTTAAGCCATGACGCTTTGCAACACGTTCCATAATATCCATCAGCAACGTGTTGTGATCAACAGCCAGGTTAGTTTCTTCAAAAATGGGCGCACACTCAAACTGTGCAGGTGCAACTTCATTATGGCGTGTGCGAATGGGAATACCCAGCTTGTAACTCTCCTGCTCAAAGTCACGCATGTAAGCATACACACGCTCTGGTATTGCTCCAAAA
This sequence comes from Chitinophagaceae bacterium, assembly GCA_043752185.1. Classification (GTDB taxonomy): domain Bacteria; phylum Bacteroidota; class Bacteroidia; order Chitinophagales; family Chitinophagaceae; genus Ferruginibacter. Next base: position 7,851 of record JAYUZB010000142.1, on the reverse strand, counting down.
TAATGATCGTCTAATTGTTGCCCTTTTGCAGGTGCATGTCCGTACACCGTGCGGCCGGTTAAAACCAAGTCAGGACGTGCATTTGCCAAACCGGCATCTACTACAAAATATTCCTGCTCCCAACCTAAAGTTGCGGTAACCTTGGTAACATTTTTATCAAAATACTGACAAACATCAACAGCTGCCTTATCTAAAGCAACCAACGCTTTAAGCAAAGGTGTTTTTGTATCTAAAGATTCGCCGGTATAAGAAATGAAGATGGTTGGAATGCACAAAGTTTTTCCCTGTCCTATTTCCATAATAAAAGCAGGAGAAGAAGGATCCCAGGCCGTGTAACCACGGGCTTCAAAAGTTGCCCTTAAACCACCATTGGGAAAAGAAGATGCATCAGGTTCCTGCTGAATCAATGCAGCGCCATCAAATTCTTCAATCGCCGTTCCATCAGATTTTAATGTAAAAAACGAATCGTGCTTTTCTGCCGATAAGCCGGTAAGCGGTTGAAACCAATGCGTAAAATGTGTAACGCCTTTTTCCTCTGCCCAGGCCCTGATGCCGTTGGCAATTTGAGAGCCCATATTACGGTCAATTTTTTTTCCGCCTTTAACAGAAGCTTTCAGGCTTTTAAAAGCTTCATCGCTTAAATATTTACGGGCTGTTTCTAGTGTAAATACATTTTCATTAAAAATTGAAGCTATTTTTTGCGAGCCTTCTACCTTAACTTTTGGAAGACCATTACTTAAATTGTCTAATGCTTTAAATCTTAAAGATTCCATGTTTTGTTGGTTTAAGCCACAAAAAAACATTAAATACCCCGATAAACCAATAAATTTTGAGTTTATTCTCTCAAAAAATAAAAATTGTGGAAAAATAAATCACATATTTTTATTTGTAACTTGAAATCTACTTTTGATTTTTTCCCAATTAACAGAGCATAAAATGGGAGTAATAATTAAGGGAAGATACAGGCTTCGGTACCTCACCAACGAGCCAAGATTTGGTACGATATAGCCGATTATTAAAAAAACGCTGACAACAAAAAAACAGGCAAAAAGCAAGAATGGTTTTTGATTAGAATCGAAATCTCTTCTCCTGAAAAAGATAAGAAGCAATATCAAAAATTGAGACCCTAACAATTCTATACTTAAAGGTAAAACAGATTTTACCGGCAATTCCCAAATATAGGGCCGCAAAAAACCATGGTTAATTGCCTGTGGCGCATTGTATGCAAAACTTTTGAAAGTTGGTTGCAACGGCGTGAGTTCAATTTGTGTTGCAGCTCCTTGCAACTTCAGATATTCCGTTTGCTTTGCGGTAATTATTGTCAACGGTTTTATTTTAGGTACAATAACATCTACATTAAAAACCAACAAACCACAAAGCAGGTAAACCGCTGCAAAAACGGGTATAGCAGGCCATTTGGTCTTCGTTGTTAAAATCCATGCAAACAAAGCTGGTAGCAAAGCAAGGCAAACAAAGTTTCTTAATAAAAAAAGTAAAGCAAGACTTACGACAATCAGAAAAACCCTTTTACTGTTAAACCGGGTTTTCAAAATAGATTGATAAACACTGTAGACTAGAATTGCCAGCATTAAAAATACCAGCCCATCTTTATGGATGCCGGATGAAAAATAAAGGGTTGATGGAAGCAGGAAGCATCCGATGATCACCAGTAAGTTTCTGCCCGGAAACATTTTTATGAACAGCTTATAAAAAATAACATGGCCAAAGAAAATGATGAAATTAAAAAACAGGCTGTTGATATAATAATCGCCACGGCTAAAAACATTAAACACAGAAACCAGCTTTATAATAATATTTCCTTCCAGATCATTCCAGAAAGAATTGTAAGAACTGAATAAGCCACTGTATCCGCCTGTGTAACCATCGGGTATAAATAAATTGGTAAAATATTTACCGGGATTGCTAAACAAAAGCTGGTATTCTTCCCGGGCATAATCGTTTGTATCCCAATAATCATTTCCGGGGCCGTAAGTATGAATCGCTATCCAGCCAATGGCAATCCCTGCAAGAATTTTAAGCAAAAACAAACCAAGTAAAGTGCCGCTGCTGATACCTGTATTTTTAATAAAAGGCACACGCAACAGCAATGAGCATAAAATAATGAGGTAAGCCGCAAATAAAAGGTAATTCAACTGCACAAATTTTTGGTGTGGGAAGATAGTTAAAATATTTGCTTTTATGAGTCGGGATAAAAGACCGGCAGATGTTACCTTTGCATTTCATCACAGCCTTTCATCAACATTTATGGAAATAACAGTAAAAACAGCAGAGCAATTAAGATTAACAGCCGAAGAATTTGAACTGATAAAAGAAAAACTGGGCCGCACACCCAATTTTAATGAGCTCTGTTCTTTCAGCGCTATGTGGAGTGAGCATTGCAGTTATAAAAACTCAATCAAGTGGTTAAAAACTTTGCCACGTGATGGAAAAAAGATGCTGGTAAAAGCAGGTGAAGAAAATGCGGGACTGATGGATATTGGTGATGGTTACGGCGTTGTTTTTAAAATTGAATCGCATAATCATCCTTCGGCCATTGAACCCTTCCAGGGTGCAGCAACCGGTGTTGGTGGTATTAACCGCGATATTTTTACCATGGGTGCAAGGCCCATTGCCTCTTTAAATTCTTTACGCTTTGGGAAATTAACCGAAGCAAAAACGCAACATCTGCTTGCAGGAGTGGTACATGGTATTGGCCATTATGGCAATTGTTTTGGCGTACCAACAGTTGGTGGTGAGGTTTATTTTGAAGAATGTTATCATACCAATCCGCTGGTGAATGCCATGAGTGTTGGTATTTTAAAAAATGGTGGAACCGTTTCTGCAACTTCCGGCAATGTAAAAGGCAATCCTGTTTTTTTTGTGGGAAGTGCAACCGGTAAAGACGGAATTGGAGGTGCCAGTTTTGCATCGGCAGATATTACGGCTGACAGTGCAGAAGATCTGCCAGCCGTGCAGGTGGGTGATCCTTTCCAGGAAAAAAAATTATTAGAAGCCTGTTTGGAAGTGATACAAACCGGTGCTGTAGTGGGTATGCAGGATATGGGTGCAGCAGGAATTATTTGTTCAACATCGGAAATGAGTGCGAAAGGTGAAGCTGGAATGCGGATTGATTTAGATAAAGTACCAACCCGCCAAAAAGATATGAAGCCCTGGGAATTGCTGTTGAGCGAAAGCCAGGAACGCATGTTATTGGTTGCCGAAAAAGGAAAAGAACACTTGATACAAGCGGTTTTTGAAAAATGGGATTTGCCATGCAGTGAAATTGGAGAGGTGACCGATGATGGCATGTTGCAATTTTATATGCATGGAAATTTAGAAGCTACACTACCGGCTTATGAACTGGTATTGGGTGGCGGTGCTCCGCAAAACGACAGGCCTTACAGCGAACCAAAATATTTTGACAAAATAAAAGCATTCAATGCTGCAACCATTGCTGTACCAACCAATTTAAAATCTGTTGCAGAGCAAATTATTCAGATACCAAATATTGCCAGCAAAAAATGGATTTATGTACAGTACGACAGCATGGTTGGCACCGGCAATGTTAGCACCAATGCGCCAAGTGACGCAGCCATCGTTTTGGCAAAACCCACCAACAAGGCTTTGGCTTTAACAACAGATTGTAACAGTCGCTATGTTTTTGCCGATCCTTACAAAGGCGCTATGATAGCGGTTGCAGAAGCTGCACGTAATATTGTTTGCAGCGGCGGCCAGCCGCTAGGCGTTACCAACTGTTTAAATTTTGGCAATCCTTTCGATCCGGAAGTTTACTATCAATTTGTACATGCCATTAAAGGCATGGGCGAAGCCTGTATAAAATTTGATACGCCGGTAACCGGCGGCAATGTTAGCTTTTACAACCAAGGACCTGATGGTGCTGTATACCCTACTCCTACGATTGGTATGGTTGGCGTACTTGATAATGTTGCCGATAAAATGACGATGGATTTTAAACAGGAAGATGATGAAATATATTTGGTAGGCACACAACGTAACGATATAAACTCATCGGAATATTTGCATAAAATTCATGGGGTTGAATTTTCTCCCTGCCCGTATTTTGATTTGAACGAAGAATTTGAAGTGCAGCACGAAGTAAGTAAAATGATTCATAAAAAACTGGTGAACTCGGCACATGATGTGAGCGAAGGTGGTTTGTTTGTTGCCCTGATTGAAAGTTGTTTTAACCGTAATCTTGGATTTGATGTAGATGCACATGCTGATGACATAAGAAGTGATGCTTATTGGTTTGGCGAGGCACAGAGCCGTGTGGTGGTAACAGTTTCAAAAGAAAACAGGAACGACTTTAATATGCTGTTGGAGAAAATGGAGATGACAGTTACTTATTTAGGGAAAGTTACCTCAGGCAACATAAAAGTTAATGAACAAGATTGGGGAACTGTGATTGATTGGAAAGATAAATACGAAAATGCAATTACGAATTTACTAGCCGGACATGAAAGTGAGCATGCGTTGGCAGCTTTGTAAAACAGAATAAATAAATGAGTACAGAAAAGAATCATAAAGAAACGGAGTCTTCAAAAGCCCCTCCTTCGCAGGGGTTTGGGGAGGCTATAGTAGTAACAGGTGCAGCCGGCTTCATTGGCAGCTGCATGGTGAGCTATTTAAATCAACAAGGTTTTGAAAATTTAATTTTAGTTGATGAGTTTAACGATGAAGAAAAAGAATTAAATCTGCTGCATAAAAAATATTTAGTACGGGTTGAACGGGAAGATTTTTTTAACTGGGCGCAAAAGGAAAAACCGGCAGTAAGTTTTGTTTTTCATTTGGGCGCCAGAACCGATACTACCGAATTTGATTACAGTATTCATCAGCATTTAAATGTAGAATACTCGCAAAAAATATGGAACTATTGCACCATCAATAATATACCACTGGTGTATGCATCATCTGCAGCAACTTATGGCGAGGGTGAATTGGGATATCATGATGATCATGAAATTATTGAGCAACTGCATCCGCTTAACCCTTATGGCATTTCAAAAAACGAATTTGATAAATGGATGCTGCATCAGGAAGATCATCCACCATTCTGGGCTGGCTTAAAGTTCTTTAATGTTTACGGTCCAAATGAATATCACAAAGCCAGAATGGCCAGTGTAATTTTTCATTCTTTTAACCAGATAAAAGAAAACGGGAAAGTAAAACTTTTTAAATCGCATAAAGAAGGATATGAAGATGGCGAGCAATTACGTGATTTTATTTATGTAAAAGATGTGATCGAGGTTTGTTATTGGCTCATGGAGAATCAACCGGCTTCTGCCATTTACAATTTAGGTACCGGTGTTGCCAGGTCATTTAATAAGCTGGTAAAATCAACTTTTAACGGATTGGATCTGCCCGAAAATATTGAATACATTGATATGCCCGAAGACATCCGTGATAAATACCAATACTTTACCGAAGCCAGTATGGATAAACTAAAAGCTGCAGGTTATACAAAAGATTTTTATTCGCTGGAACAAGGCGTTGATGATTACGTGCGGAATTATCTGGATAAAAATAAAATGTATTAAATTTACATAAATGCCTTTTTATGACGGTTGAAATAAATAAAAAAACATCCAAAAAAGATAAAGAAAAACTTTTAAGGAATGCAGCTAAAAAGCAAAAGCTTTTTATAGCAAAGAAATTTTTGGGTAAATTAGAGTGGAAGGGCGATCCGTTAACTTTACAACAGGAATAGCGCAATGAGTAAAATTAATTTCTATTTGTTAGACACCAATTGCGTACTTTAGCTTTTAAAAGGGGAACAAGAACTTGCGAAACTTACTGATGGCAATAAATTAGCATCAAATTTTATTATTTAAGTTGAGCTGTTAGGCTGGTCTTCAATAACTGCCAAAGACATTAAACTAATTAATGCATTTCTGGAGGCTACTTATTTTTTTGATTACAGCACAAATATTAAAACACTTGCGATTACTTTGCGGCAAAAGTATAATCTTAAACTTGCCGATGCCTTTATAGCTGCGACAGCCCTTGAATATGATTTAATTTTAGTTTCTGCCGATAAAGTATTTTCTAAAATAAAAGAGCTACAATTTTTCCATTTTATCCCGTCATTATAATTTTTATGAAAAACAAAATTGCCATCATTGGCGGCGGAAACTTAGGTTCTGCCATTGCAGAAGGATTGTTAAAAAGTAAATTCTGCAAAGCAACAGATATACATGTTACCAAAAGAAATACAGTAACCTTAAAAAACCTTGAAGCAAAAGGCATTAAAATTTCTTCAGATAATGCTGCTGCAGTTAAGCAAAGCGAATTGGTCATTCTTGCTGTAAAGCCTTACCAGGTTTCTGAAGTATTAAAAAGTTTTAAAAAAGAATTAACCCCCAATCATATTGTAGTTTCGGTTGTTACCGGTGTGCTTATAAAAGATATTGAAGAAATCATTAAAAAGAAATTACCTGTCTTCAGAGCCATGCCCAACACTGCCATTGCTATACAGGAAAGTATGACCTGCATCAGCGTTACCAATGCAAACGAAAAACAAACGGCTTATGTAAAAGACTTGTTTTCAGTTTTAGGTAAAGTGGTTGTCATCAATGAAAATTTAATGGATGCTGCAACCGTACTTGGTGCTTGCGGCACAGCCTACGCCATGCGTTACATACGTGCCAACATACAGGGCGGTATTGAAATTGGGTTTGATGCCTTAACCGCCAATTTAATTGCTGCACAAACCGTAAAAGGTGCTGCCGATTTATTGTTGCAGAAGGGCACACACCCCGAGCAGGAAATTGATAAAGTAACCACTCCAAAAGGTTGTACCATTGCCGGTTTAAATGAAATGGAGCACCAGGGTTTTAGTTCATCTTTGATAAAAGGAATTGCTACGAGTTATAATAAAATTGTGAAGGGTTAGTAAATTATTCCGGTCTCCATATCTATTTGAAATGGAATCCAAATTTCATATTTATCTTTAGATGTAGTATTAATTCCGCCGCCCTCAAACGGAGGCCCATATGGCACATCGTTCCCTTGGCTTATATTATACCCCACTACTTTAATAAAAAAACAGAAGGTATTTTGAATTTTGTAAATTTTATCATTACCAAGCATACCATATCTAAAGTCTTTTCCATCTGAATAACCCCAATAATTACTAATGGCCTGTCCTTTCATATCTTCCAGGTAAATTTCCGTATTCGCATTTAATGTTCCGTAACGCATTTTCTTTTCCTGAAAATCAGTGATTGATGGCCGGTTATTCTTAAAATCATCAAAACTTAAATAAACACCTTTTCTAAAACCACTATCCTGCAAAATCGGAATCATATTCATCCGTTTATTAAATTCTTCTATTTGGATTAAAGTTTTTTTAGGCTGCTTATCAAATTGATTTATAGCATTTGAATAATCCAATATTTCGATCAATGCATGTAAGCTTTGCTTAAGATAATACAATCTTTTTTCGCTGAATTCATCATTAAGATAATTCTTCGAATCTTCGTTAATGCGAAAAGTGGTATCTATTCTTTTTACTGGCAGATAATTTCCATTTTTCCCGATATAATATTCCCATTTGCAGTGGATGCTGTTATTATCTTTTATAGAATTAGATACTTCCACCCTTTTATTATTGCTATGGGCATTTCCCGAAATCCAAAATCGTTTCATAACAATAAGCAATTCAAAATCATTTTGTGTAAATGATCCTTCATAATATTCATTGTAATAACTTTCAATGGCATTACTGATCCCTCCTTGTAAAAACATTTTCTGGAAACCTTTTCTTTTACTTAAGCCCCAGTCTTTGACATATCCAATTTTGGAAGTATCAAACCTGCTATCAATTATTCG
>JAYUZB010000141.1:0-13059 GCA_043752185.1 Chitinophagaceae bacterium | reverse complement strand
TATTTTCCGGGGATTAAAACAGGCAGAAGATATTACCTATAAAAAAGATTCGGTGAATTTGTATGATGGTATGTTCAGGTTACAGAAAGACTCGGCAGGTAAGGTAATTAAAGCATACGATTACCCGGTTTATTTTAAAAATGTAAAGCCCGAAAAACTGCCTGCAGATGGTGGCAAAGCTACTTTATGGTCTACACCCATCAGCCAATCCATTAATCCCGGCTGGGTAATTTTATTAACGCCGCTGGTGCTTGCCTTTTTTGCTTTTTTGCGAAGAAAAAATAAAGAACCATCTACCGCAACAAAAATTGCATTTGGCTTATTTATCTCCGCATTATCTGTTTTGGTGATGGTGGCTGCAGTTAATGTAAGTGGCAATGGTGCCGAAAAGGCAAGCGTTTGGTGGCTGCTGGGCACTTATGGTGTTATTACCATTGGCGAATTATTATTAAGCCCGATGGGGTTATCACTTGTATCAAAACTAAGTCCGGTGAGGTTAACATCACTGATGATGGGAGGCTGGTTTCTGGCTACATCTATTGGCAATAAATTATCGGGCATACTGGCCACCATGTGGGATGGCTATGAAAACAAAGCCAATTTTTATTGGGTGAATTTTGTGTTGCTGCTGATTGCAACCTTCATCATTTTTGCTATGCTTAAATGGCTGAATAGGATAATGAAAGAAAAAGGAGTGTCTTAAAGATACTAGATGCTGGATACTCGATACTGGATTGAACTCTGCTGGTGTATCAGGTATCCAGCATCTAGCATCCAGTATCCAGCTTATATAAAATTTAACTGCGAATATTTATTTCCCAAAATCATTTTATCATCTGCCCCCAGCCATTTGTTTAAAACAGTGGCATACACATTTTTAAAATCAACTTTGTGTTTCAGGTCGCCATCATTCAAATCAGATAAATCGGGCATGGCATTTAAAACTCCTTTTTCTTTTAAGCCGCCGCTTATGAAGAACATGTTGTTGGCAGTACCATGATCGGTTCCGTTGCTGGCATTTTGCGTAACCCTGCGGCCAAACTCGCTGAAGGTCATCATCAACACATCATTAAAACGCCCATTGTTTTTTAAATCTGTAGTAAATGCCTGTACCGCATCATTCAGTTCTGTAAACAATCTTTTTTGTTGATTATCCTGGTTTACATGCGTATCAAAACTACCAAGTGAAACATAGTACACTTTAGTATTGATATCAGAGAAAATCAATGACGCAATTGTTTTCAGATCTTTCCCAAGGTTTGTATTTGGATAAGTTTGTGATCTTCGGTGTACTTTGCTTTGCTGAAAAATATAATCGGCACTGCTTAGTGTTGCACTCATGGTTTTGTATAAATAATCAATAGTTTCCTCGCCGGTTTTATGATCGGCATTTACATCTTTTAAAAAATTTCCGTTACTGGTATTGTATAATTTTTTAGGGTCTTTAAAGGCAAGCCCTTTATTTTCTTCACCTTTTAATGCCAGGCTAAGCACATCATCCAGTTCCATAGCCTGTGTTGGTTTATCGCATCCTTTGCACTGAGCATCTAAATAGCGGCCAAGCCACCCCGTGTTTACATATTCATTGCTTTCGCTGGCGCTGTGCCAAATATCCATACTTCTAAAATGCGATCTGTCGGGATTTGGATAACCTACGCTGTTCATAATAGCCAGGCTGCCATCATCATACAAACCTTTAAATGCCTGCAACGCAGGGTTCAGGCCAGTTTCATCTGTCAGTATTAAAGAATCATTTTTTGCAATGCCCAACTTTGGCCTTTCACGATAATAAATATCATTACGCACCGGTATCACGGTGTTCAATCCATCATTACCACCGCTGAACTGAATGACCACCACCACTTTATTACCCGGTGGCACCATCATTGGTTTTTCAAATGCCTTTAAAAATTTAGGCAGCATCAATGAGGCTGTGGCCAGTGATCCGATCTGTAAAAATTCTTTTCTTTTAATGACCATTGTAATAAATTAAGAATGATGAATTAAGAATTAAAAACGTTTTTGAAAGCAAAGAAATTTTTTCATTTTGCATTCTTAATTTTTAATTAGCATAATTGGTATTCCGGTGTGCTCATCAGATTTACGACGGCACTCTTAATATAGTTTTCTCTGCTCTCTGTATTAATATATTTATCAAGTACGGCATTACTAGCCTGTCCCTTGGTTTGTAAAACAGTATCAGTAATATTGTCAAGTAATTTATCACGCTTTACTTTTTCAAATATTGCATTTACAGATGACCAGTCAATAGTTGCTGTACCGCCTTTTACTGCATCTTTCATTTTCTTCATTCCTTCCATCATCTGCCCCATCTGCACATCGTCATCAGCCTTGGGCCTTATATCCACCGCATCATTAGCCGAAAGTATTTGTGGAATACGCAGACGCAACATTAAAGAACTGCTGTCAATCCAGTTCTTGCCACCCGGCCATCCTGCAACGTTTGGCGGGTAAAATAATACCTGGCCCAATGCCCGCTGAAATAATAATTGCGACTGGTCATTTTCCAACTGCATAGGCAATAACCTTCTGATGCCCACTAACAATTCAACTGGTGATTTTATTCTTATACCAATATTTTTTTCTTCATAAAACCAATCACTGGTAAATATATCCTCCAGCAGTTTAGCTATATCGTAATTGTTTTTATAAAACCGTTTGCTTAACCATTGTTGATTTTGCTCGTTCACATTTTCATTTACAAAATGGCGGTATATTTTTTTGCTGATATAGTTGGCGGTTTGTATATTTTCTAAAAGCATGTTCAGAATATCATCTCCATCAAAATTACCGGTCTTACCCAAAAAGGTTTTGCTGCCGGTATCGTGCTGATTTTTTCTAAAAACAAATTCGCCCTGTGTGTTAAAACCCCATCCTGTAAAAGCACGGGCGGCTTCTTTTACGTCATTCTCGGTATAGTTGCCACGGCCCATGGTAAAGAGTTCCAGCACTTCACGGGCAAAATTTTCATTGGGATGCGATTTTCTGTTTTGTTGATTATTTAAAAACTGTAACATGGCCGGGCTTTTACTCACCGCCTTCAACATATCGGCAAAACTACCCAACGCATTGCTGCGTATTATTTGCAAAAATTCCTGAACAGAAAAACTATTTTGTATGCGGCAGGCAAAATGTCCATGCCAGAACAGGCTCATTTTTTCACTCAACTGTGCTTCACTGTTAACCATGCTTTTCAGCCAACGCAGGTTCATCATTTTAATATCATCCCTTGATTTTTCCCGCAATTTTTTTCTCTGTTCCGGGTCTTTTACGGCCTTTTGCATTTCTTTGTTGTCAACTGTTCCTCCCATCATATATTCATCTGCAGGGTTTTTCGATACCTCCAGTTTTTCTACCGGTTTGGAAGATGTTTTTACCAAAAGAGCCCAAAGGTTTTTTTGAGACATCGTATCAAGCGAGGCTGCATTTTCGGTCATGGGGCCAAAGGCAGCCCGCCATAACAAATGCTGATTTTTTATACGATTGGAGACCGCCATAATGATAGGTATAATTTTAACTGATCAATTGAACTGCTGTAAGACTGGTTATATAACAGTTGGTTTAATATTCAACTTATAAATATACAAATCAAAAATAAGCATTGCATTATTAATCAATGCTTGTAATTCAATTCTTCAATACCGTAGTTGTGTGAATGATACAACTTTTATAAATATGCATGTAACAATAATTTGCAACAATACAATAAACTTTGTACTCTAAAAGTTGATTCAACTTATAAAACAAGCGTTATGAAAAAAATCATACGGAGAATCAATATTGTATCATTGTTATTAAAATTTAAGCTATGCCTTTTGTTAAATCAATTCAAAATAACGAAGCACCTGTAAGTATTTATTACGAAGATTCCGGCACAGGGCTACCTGTGGTTTTCATACATGGCTGGCCTTTGAACAGCAGCATGTGGGAATACCAGGTAACACAATTACCACAGCAGGGTTTAAGGTGTATAACGTATGACAGAAGAGGTTTTGGTAAATCTGACCGGCCGTTTGGCTGCTATGGTTACAATACATTGGCCGGAGACCTAAAAGCGGTATTGGATGAACTGGACCTGCATGAAGTAACACTGGTTGGCTTTTCGATGGGAGGCGGAGAAATAGCAAAATATTTTTCGCTGTATGGTGGAGAAAGGATTGCAAAAGTTGTTTTAATAAGTGCGGTGGTTCCGTATATGCTACAGACTGAAGATAACCCTGATGGCGTGCCGCAGGAATCATTTGATAAAATGCTGAAGGAAATTACAGATGACAGGCCAGGTTTCCTGGAAGCATTCAATAAAGATTTTTATGGTGTGGAGTTGCTGAATAAGCCGGTTACAGATGCATACCTGGCCAATGCTTTAACACAGGCATTAAATGCATCACCCATTGCAACTATTGAATGTGCCAAATCATTTTCGTCAACCGATTTCAGGGATGATGTACCTAAGATAAACGTGCCAACACTTATCATACATGGTGACAAAGACAAAACTGTGCCCATCAAAGCAACGGCCGAACAGGCTGTGGAAAATATAAAAGGAGCTGTATTAAAAGTGTATGAAGGAGCACCGCATGGATTATGGTTTACAGAAAAAGATAAGCTAAATCAGGATTTAATTGATTTTATTTAATGCTAATGAATCGTTACAAGGAACTGCAAATTTTTAAAGAATAGAACAATGGCAAAAAAATATTCAACCGCTGCACAAAAGAAAATAGGAACTGTGATGCATGAATTTAAAGAAGGTAAACTTAAAAGCAGTTCGGGAGATAAAGTAACCGACCGTAAACAGGCTATTGCCATTGGCATTTCCGAAGCCAAGGAAACCCATCTGAAAGTTCCTGCCCAAAAACCGGCACGTAAAAAGAAAGCATAACACCTGATTTTTTAAAGCTTTTGCACTGTTTTCTTCGCTGCCGAAAAAATACTCTTCCACAACAGGTTAAAAAATGATTTGGTTTTATCCCTTTGGTAATTGATCTCGTAGGTTCTGATTACTCCGTTCAGCGGATTGCTGTTTTTCATCAATGCATTGGCCAATATACTTTGCAGTCCCTTCTTCTTCGCATCACCAGAATCAGATTTTAAAACTTCAACTTTAAGATCCTGATATAGTAAGGTAGCAGAACCTTTAGCCACCAGGTCGGTGCCTGTCAAATTAAATCTGAGTTTATTAACCGTTCCTTTTTTTATAGAAGTCATTCCCAGTGGCTCAATAAGTGGATTTAAAGATACCGCATTAAACCCGCCGGCAGTACCGGATACATCAAAAGCACCATTGCTGCTGTTGAGTGAAAGTTTCCATGCCGTTTGCACCTGGCTTACACCCATAAAGCTAGCACTGGCATTCAGCAAAAGCAAATTGTTTTTACTGATGAGGTCTTTGATATTGGTTATGTTAGATATTGTACCATTGATGTTTTTAAAAAATACGGTACCTGCTTGTTTTGAAACAGCAGCCTTTTCGGTATAAGAAACCATGCCGTTTTTTATATTTGATTTTTTAATGCTGAAAGGGAACTTAATAGTTTGCAGCAACTGGTGGGGATATTTTCCCACTTTGCTACTCATATCTTCGGCAATGGTTCTGTCTCTGTAAATTTTTACAACTGGTTGAAGCGTTGCTGTGGCTGCTTCAAGCCTGAACTGTCTTATCAGTATCCTGGTATTAATGCCGTTAAGCTCAATATTATTAAATTCAAGATTGTACAGATCTTCCTGGTGAGCCAGGCTTTTACTGAAAGCAGATTCGGTAAACTGTGGCTTAACAGTAAAACTTTTTACCCGCATGGAAGCGTCGGCATTGTTAATATCAAAAGTACCCAAACTCATTTTGTAGCGGTTATTTTCTGTAGCAAAAGAAAATCCATCTCCGGATAATTTCCAGTTGCTGCTGCTGATTAGGTTTTTGATATTGGTACCCGAATGTAATTTTTGAATATCGCTGGCATTAAATTTTACATTGTTAATGATGATGGGTGCTTTATCGGGTTTGGCCTTGCTATAGATAAGTATTTTTGTATTGCCCACCGATAATTTATTTACCAATGCCTTATCAAAATAATTATTATCCATTTCAATTTCGTCATTGGCAGAATCTGCACTTTTCTTCTGATTTATGTAAAAAGTGAGCATGCCACCATCGCTTGTCAGTTCTTCGGCCTGTAACTGCTGCCGCAATATAAAAGCATCGGTAGAGATATTATTGATAGATGTGTTATTGATATCAAATACAATTTTATCGGCACTGTTTTTTTGCTGAAAATTTTTCAGATGGATAAATTTTCCGGGTGCATTGTATTCTACATCTGTAAATGTAGCCTGGTTTTTATCGCCTTTAATGTAAACCTCTTTTACTTTAGCAACCACATCTTTTACAAAATAGCTGATGATATTCTGAAAATCTCTTGAACTATCTATCCTGAATTTTTTTAACTCAACATTTGTACTCCGCAGTGCTGTATGGGCTTCTCCGGTTTTATCTGCAAAATTTAAAAACCCGTTTTCAATAATGATTGTTTTTGCATTAATGCTTTTAAATTTACCCAGCAGCTTTTCATAAATGGCCAGGCTGTCATTATTATTCAATTTCTTTTTTTCTTTTTTGCCTGAGCTAATGATATATACAACCGGGTGCTTTATTAATATGGTATCTGCTTCAACCGATGTATTGCTTAGCAGCCCGGTAACATTAGCCCCTGTTACAGATACTTCATCAATCTGTATATTGAAAATGGTTGCAGCAGCAGCCGTATCAAACTGCATCAATTGTTTTTGCAACGAGTCTGACTGCAGCCTTACATTATAAAAAGAAGCATTGCCATTTACTTCATCAATGAACGAGCTGTCGTAATGAATAAAATACAAACTATCGGTTCCTTTGCTGATGGCATTTTCAATTGAGTTTTTTATGATGCCCTTTTTGTACTGCTGCCAATAAAACCAGCCACCAGCTATAGCCAGCGCAAGTAGTACAAAAATTATTTTCAGATATTTTTTCAAAAGAAATTTTATTTGTGGTTAAAAAGGTAGCCCCAGGGCAATATTTAAAATAAGGTTTTCTCTTCTCCAGGCACCACTCCCAAAATCAATCTGCTTAAATACCCATCGTTGATTATCCGGTAAATAAGGTTTACGCAATGGTACGCCCAGGTCTACCCTTATTATTAAAACATTCACATCGTAACGTAAGCCAAAGCCGGTTGCAACAGCCAGTTCTTTATACCAGTTTTTACTCAGCTTTCCTGCAGGACCAAAAAGTAAAGTATCTTTTGTCCATATATTTCCTGCGTCTAAAAAAACGGCAGTGCTCAGGCTTTTTGTAATAGGTATTCTTACTTCGGTGTTGAACAAAAGTTTATAGTCGCCGCCAATGATCTGAAAAAATCGCTGATCATCTGCTGATGGTTTATGAGTGCCCGGCCCTAAATTACGCACCCTGAAACCACGTATAGAACTGGAGCCGCCAATAATATACTGCTTTGCAAAAGGCAATAATGAAGAGTTGCTGTATGGAAGCCCGATACCCACCTGCAAACGGTTTGCCCAATCCCATTTATTGGATAGAGCCCGTGTGTAATGCAGATCAAAATCGGTTTTTACATACTGTGCAAACGGTGTATTGAAAATGGTTTTTTGCCGATACCGCTTGGCCCCGGTTATTAAACCTGCCAGATTTCCCGACAGATCTATACTTGCATTGAAATAGAATTTGTTTTTCCGCCTGCCCTGTGCATTATTATAAGTATAAGAAAAATAACTGCCCAGGATAGCTTCGGAATAAACATTAAGTAAAATGGCTGGCGTAACAGCAGCTTGTTTATAAAAACTATCGGTTATGGCACTTGCATTTAAATAACTTATGGATACTGGTGCCAGTGTAAATTCAGTGCGGATATTTTTTTTCCAGGTAAAATCATATTGCAGGCGAAATAAATTTTTAGTATAAAATAATTGTTTTCGGTACAGCTCATACCCTAATAACAAATTGGTATTGGGCGGATAGAAATTATTTTCTTTTATCCGCAAAAAGGGAACAGCATAGCGTGGAAACCTGATACTGGCTTCGCCGCCAATGCGGTAGCTGTTGTTATTGCGTAACGAATCGGCAATGGATACTTCGAAACCGGTATAAGCTTTTATGTTAAGCTGTTCGGCTCCCTTAAAAAGATTTCTGTTCTTCCAGTTAACACTCACCTGCGCCCCCAGTGAATTGTTCTCTTTTGTAAAAGCATTTACCTCACCCTGAAAAGATTTCTTTTTTGCCGGCGTTAGATAATAATACACATTCAGCCTGTATATGTCGCCTGAATCTACAACAGGATCAAAACGATTTTTTACAAATTTAAAAGCACCCAGGTTTATAAAACGGTTCAATGTTGAATTTTGCGAACGGCTGTTGTATAAGCTGCCAGGCCTGTAAGTGATGGTTCGTGCAAAAAGCCTTGACTTGAATTTGTGTGCAGAATCTTTAATGTGCAATCCATCATACTTTATGGCACCCAGAATATTTGTATCCAGTTGTGTTGAAACAAGCGAATAATTGGGGTATACTACTATCTTATTAACCTTATATGGATGCATTGCGGCATCGGGTGTGGTTTTCTTTACATTTAAATATAGATCTATCTGCCTGTTTCCAATGGTGCTGTCGGCATAGGCCATCAGGTAATCAGGAGTGAAAAAATAATATCCTTTTGTTTTAAGGTACAGGTCAAGCTGGTCTCTTTCGGTACTGATATTGCTCAAGCTATATGGCTGTCCAACTTTCAATAAGCCTCTGTTTTTTTGTCTTTCTTCCAACAAGTTTAAAATAGGCGTACTATCACTCACCCAGGTAATATTTTTTAGATGATATTGTGGCTGAACCTGTGCTGTGTAAATGGCTTCTGTAAAATAACTTTTGTTTACCGTATCGCCCTGTACTGTTGTATGAAAGTACCCGGTGTTCTCCATAAAATACTGCATGTTTACTGCAGTAACTACGGCATTTACCTTGCTGCTTAGAACAGGTGCTTCTCCCAGTTTTTTTCTGAGAAAAGGTTTTAAACCTCTTTCGTTTTTCGATTCCCCTATCACATACCACCACCACACTTTATAAGGCTGGCCCAGTAAAAATTTATTTCGTCTTGGGCTTACAGCCTGTTTTAAATGTTTCTTTAATTGCTTGTTTGTTTGTTTTACTTCCGGATTTTTTTGAACAACAATAGTTGCACCTCTGTAGAGTTTTTCGCCAGGGGGCAAAAAACGCCTTACACTGCAGGAAGATGCAGCCACTAAAAAAACCAATGCTATAAAATACTTTGCTTTCATTACTTCGTATTCATCTATTTTTTCCTGTTTCTTTTAAAAAGCTCAGTGAACTTATCATAGTCCATGGTTACAACAAACCCTAAGCCTGTTTCTACTACATAGCCATCCAGCACCACTTCAAACTGGTTTTTACGGTAAGCTTTTAATAAATATTTACCGTCTTTTGTAAGTTTATATCCAACGGTAACATCCGGAATAAAACTGTTGTTTGATTTGGATGCTGCATCTTGTCCCTGTATACCAAAATTTTTTCCAAGACTAACTGTTAAACGGTCATCAAGGAATGTTTTGCTTAATGCCACATTCAGATCGGTGCGTTGTTGGTTACCACCATTATTAAAGTCACGGTAAGTGTTCAGGTTCAGGTCTATATCCACACCTTTTAATAAGTTGCCTGCAATTTCATTTAAAGCCGATGATAAGAACCGGCTTACACTCTGGCGGGCAAGATCACTGAAATTATCACCATTGCCTTTAAAAAAATCGCTGCTTTGTTCGCCTACAAAACGGTTCATCAGCAACAAAGAAAAAACCTGTTTGTTGGTTGCAGATTCATCGTTTCTTATCTGAGCCAGCTTATTTTCAATTGTTGTTCTCAGGTCGCTGTTTATAACCGAATTTTCTTCTGGCAATTGTATATCAAATTTTATAGTAGGCTTACTAAGTGCACCGGTTAAATAAAGCACTACTTTAAAAGGAATTTTTTGGTTGAAAGAGTTGGCAAGCACCGGATCAACAGTACCTACTTCGTTACCTAACAGATCTCTGGAGGATGTATTGACTGTATAAGAAGCCGTGATATCCATCAGGGCATTTATAGGCTCGCCGGCAAACATGATGGTGCTGCCTTTCTCCAGTATAAATTTTCGATGCAGGAACTGATAACTAAAAAGATAATGTCCGTTGTTGAGTTCATAATTTCCTGCAAGAATGATTCGGCCGCCGGGGCCTACACCTGCATTCAGATTGGCATCGCCCTGTACTTTTATTTCATCGCCTGTTACGGGATCAATAACAATGGTTAAAGATGCTTTCTTTTTTATCTCAATATTTAGATTGTAATTCAGGTACTGCGCAAAATTTGATTTTACTTCTTTCTCTTCCACAAAAGGAATTACCGGCGGATTGATCTCAAAAGTATCTCTGTCAATAAAACGTACTATTGTTTTTCCATCATTTTTACCATAACTTTTTTCAGGGATGATGATGGTGACATTGCTTTTATCTTTTACAGCAATATTGCCTTCAATATTTGGAGAAACAGAATTACCGGTAACATTTACATCTACATCAACAATACCCAAACCATAAAACTCGCTGTTAATAGCCTTTGGCGCATTCATTACTATAAAGTCTTTTGTATCAATACGTAGGTTTATATCGTAGGTTTTTGTTTTGTTTGCAGATATGGTACCATCAATTTTAAGTGGGTGATCTAGTGAATCCTGTATAATAAAATTATTAAGAGTAACAACCGGATAATCAAATACAATTTTCTGTTTGTCAATTTTAAAAGCGGCTCCTAATTGAGTAAGGGTAAACCTGGTGGTATCAAAATTTAAAACACCTTTCCACTGCGGATCAGCAAATTTTCCGTTCATGATAAAATCGCCATTCAGGTTACCGGTTGCATTTTTCATTTGCCCTTTAGTAAAACCCTGCAGGGTTGTCATACTCAGTTTTCTGATGTCGGCCCTTGCATCAAATTGCTGCAGCTCATTGTTCAGGTAATAATTTCCTTTTGCACTAATATCATTTCCTATACCAATTAAATCAACAGAAGCTGTAACATTATTTTCAGATATCTTTTGGGCAGATGCGGTTAATGTTCCCAAAGGTTGTTCCATAAATGCCAGGTTGGTTATACTAAGATTACCGGTAAATGCAGGCAGTTTCTTATTAAGTTCGCTCACTTCCATTTTTGCATCCATCACACCCGAAACAAAAACGGTATCGTTGTTAAGGATAGAACTGATACTTCTTAAATTGAAATTATCAATAAGGATATCAATAGGGCTGTTTACAATTTCCTGGCGGCTGTTGATGGAAATTTTTGAAGTATCACTTGTTATTACAAAATTACGGATGATCAATCCCTGCGGTGAATAGCTGATGTAATTATCTTTTGCCACATTCCATTTTTCATAATTAAGCAGCAAACTGTCTTTTAATCTGAATGAATAATTTTTTCCTTGTGCAGATAAGGATGCTTTTAATCCGAACCAGTCTTTTGCTTTGTTGTCCTGAGTCAGCGCATGTATCATGATGCTATCATTTGCAGCACTACCATTTAAACGGGTAGCATAAAAAATATTGGAGGCTGTGTTGAGTGTATCAAATTTCACATCGTAATTGATACGCTCATTTTTAGATGCCATATCAATACTGCCATTTCTTATTCTCATATCCTGGTAAGCCAGGTATGGAACAGCAGCATGCAGGTTTAACGCACTATCTGTATTGGCAGATGCAAAACTTCCATTGAAATTTATGTCGTTGTAATCTTTTAGTCCCGGAATAATACCAATGACCAAAGGATTCTTTTTTACCGTACCTGCAAATACCATCTGCTGGTCGGGAATATTTTTGGTTGATACCGAATCTGTGATTTTATAATAATGATTCACGTACTGCACCATGGCATCTCCCACTTTATCATAATCAAAAGCACCGCTAACCTGCAGGTTGGCAAAGGGTGCATAAAAATTTATACTGTCTTTACCATTGGCCGATGTGGCAATTAAGGAGACGCTGTCCAGTTTATAAAAACCATTATCCACCTGCAATCTTATTGAATCAATGATGGTATTAATATCCAGGCTGCGTGGCTGCAGGCTATTGGCTTTTATATTTGCCGTTAAAGAAAAATTCAGGGTATCCTTGTACAGGTTGAGTGGTTGTAATCTTGCCGTATCAATTCTTATCAACCCATTTACAGATGGATATTCCTTTTGCACATTGGCCTTTATATCATACTGCAATTTCAGATTTTCATCATCAATCATTCCTTTACTATCAATGATGCCGTTATTCAGGTTTGCTTTAATTTTTGCGTTCTGGTAATTGTATTTATTGTATTGCAATTGTTTTATAGAAGCTGTAATATCCGACCGCATTGTTTTATAATTAAAGCCGGTTCCCTTTGCAGTAAAGCTACCCGTCACTTTTCCAAGTATACTGTCCTGACTTATCAGTTTACCAATTTCATAATTATTGGTTGTTATAAAAAGATCGTACGTTGCTTTTTCTTTATCCTTTGCATCTTTAATAAATCCTTTTACGGTTACCAGTCCATAACTGCCACCCAATTGCAGGTCGGCAACCAGGTCGTCAATTGTTCCCTTCAATGTTCCTCTTATATAATTTTTTTCGGGCAAATTAATTTCGGGCGGCAATGTACCAGGCGGTATCAGGCCCATGATAAAATTTTTATCAAAGCTGCTTTCCCGCAGCATAAAATCATACTTCATGTTTTTTGAGTCTGCCAGGTTCTTCAAAGAAAATTTGCCATTGAATGACATGCCTTTACCGCTGGCAATGATATCAGAAACCAGGTCATTTTTATTACCCGTAACACGGCCCCTCAGGTTGATGATGTCGGGCAGGTTGACCAGTGATTCGTGGTTATCCTTTGGTACAAATTTTAAAATATCCGATTTTCTAAAACTGCTTTGGTCAATATACAGATCGTAATAAAATTTATCTGCATCGGTAAGATTA
>JAYUZB010000140.1:0-5404 GCA_043752185.1 Chitinophagaceae bacterium | reverse complement strand
TCATCATTGTGCAGCCTGTGCTGAGCGAAGTCGAAGCATCGCACTCTTGTACCGCAATGCATAATTCAGCTTTTCCCATGTTATCTGTAATCGTTAAGTTTAAATAAAATACATTTGTAAGATACCAAAAATTATACCGATTGAATGTTTCTGTCTTCATAGCAAAACGAATTGCCTTTAACCGGCAAAAGTCATTCAGCAGGTTCATCATCAGACTGGCCATTGGCGCCACTGCCATCAGCGTGGCAATTATGATCGTTGCCCTCAGTTTTGTAAACGGTTTTCAGCAGGTAATAAGCAACAAGGTTTTTAGTTTTTGGGGACATGTACGGGTACAGCAAACTGTACAGAACCGGGTAAGCATTGCCGAAGAATTTCCCATTACCCAAAATGATACCATTGAAAAATTTCTTAAAAATATTCCCGAAGTAAAGTCTGTTGAACGCTTTGCCACCAAATCGGCCATCATAAAATTTCAGGCAGATATTGAAAGTGTATTGTTAAAAGGCGTTGATTCTTCTTTCGACTTCAATCGCCTGCAACCATTCCTGCAATCGGGCAAATGGATAAGTTTTAAAGACAGTGGCTACAGCAACGAGATCAACATCTCGGCCTATACCGCAAACCAGTTAAAAGCAAAATTGAACGACAGTGTTTTTGTTTTCTTTTTCAGAGAAGATGGCTCCAAAACAGCACGCTGGCTTAAAATTGCGGGCATTTTTAAAACCTCCATTGATGAGTATGATAAGAATTTTGCATTAAGCGATATCAATCTTATCCGAAAATTAAACCTGTGGGAACCCGACCAGATTGGCGGTTATGAAATTTTTTTACATGACTACAAAAAAACAGACACTGTAAATAATTTTATGTATGCCGAATTGCCGCAAAGCTGGTACAGCAGATCCATCAAAGAAATTTATCCAAACATTTTTGACTGGCTGGCCCTGCAGGGACAAATAAAAACCATGCTGCTTATTATTATGATGGTGGTGGCGGTAGTAAACCTGATTACTTGTTTAATTATTTTGGTTTTGGAAAGAACCCGTATGACGGGCATACTAAAAGCGCTGGGTGCATCTGACTGGAAAATACAACAGATATTTTTATACAACACATCGGTAATTGCCATTACAGGCATACTTGCTGGTGCAGCGCTGGGCCTTGGCATTTGCTGGCTGCAGGAAAAAACAGGTTTTATAAAACTGAATGAAGAAGCATACTACATGAACGCAGCGCATGCAAATGTTGTGTGGTGGCAGGTTTTATTGATATGCCTGGCAACGCTGGTTGTTTCTTTTGCAACGCTGATCATTCCTTCTTTATTAATTAAAAAGATAAAGCCGGTTAAGGCGATACAGTTCAGATAATTTTACTGTCATGTCGAGGTACGAGACATCTGTAAAATAAAAAAATAGAATTCTCCTTCGTCGAAATGACAGAGGCTTTATTTTATATGTGAAAGTATAATGCCAGTTGCCACAGCTGCATTCAACGATTCTGCTTCCCCAATTCTGGGTATATTTATTTTTTCATTCACAAATTTCATTACTTCGTCACTAACCCCATTAGCTTCATTGCCGATAATCAATATTCCTTCTTTCAGCTTTCCAATTGCTTTCACATCTTTTCCTTCCAGCGAAGCTGAATAAATTTTTATTTTTTTGTTTTCATCTAACCAGCCAGTAAGATCAGTATATATCACATTCACTCTGCCCAAACTCCCCATGGTACTTTGCACCACTTTAGCATTGTACATATCGGCACAACCAACAGTACAAACAATATTTTCAATCCCAAACCAATCCGCAATGCGGATAATGGTACCCAGGTTGCCCGGATCCTGAATAGTATCCAGTAGCAATGTAATTTTTAAAGCGGTTTCAATTTTGTAAATCGGTTTTCTTTTTTCAAAAACAGCCACCACAGCATGTGCGGTTGATAATGACGATATTTTTTGCAACTCAAAATCTTCAACTCCTGTAATCACTGTATCCCTCAGTAATGAAAACTGTTTACTATGTTCCTGCAGCCAGTTATTCAAAGCAAAAATTTCTTTACAAACAAATTTGCGGCTGTTTAAAAGATCCATCACTACCTTCGGCCCTTCGGCAATAAAAAGGCCCGTTTCATCTCTTAGTTTTTTGTGCTGCAAACTTTGGATATATTTGGTATGTGTTTTGCTTAACATTGTCGCTATTAATATTTTATGCAGGTTAACCCTTTAATTAAAAACAGCCTTTTACAGCAATTGAAATATAGCATTTTCATTTGTTTATTTGTTGTATCCTGTACCATCCCCAAGAAATACCAAAAAGGCAAGCCTTTCATCACCAAAAATAATATCGAAGTTAAGGGAGGAAATTTTAGCAAAGAAGAAAGAGCTACATTAAAGCAACGCTTAAATGCCCAGTTAGACGACAGCTCCAGGATAAATGTAATTGATAAATATTTTATCCGGCACGTTATTGTAAGTCCGCCGGCTTATGATAGCAACTCGGCTGCTAAATCTGCCCGCAATATGGAAACATCTATGTTGCATGTGGGTTATTATAAAGCAAAGGCTACCTTCAGTGCCGATACTATAAATTTCGGCAATCAGCAACGGGTGCATGTGAACTACATTATAGAAGTTAACAAACCTACGCTGATAGATACTTTCTCTTACATCATGCGCAAGCCTGATCTGCAAAAACTAGCTGTTGAAAATATTGACAAGACATTAATTAAAGAAGGCAAGCCGGTAACCAAGGCTGCTGTAATTGGTGAATTGAACAGACTGGTTGAGTTGTATCGCAATAACGGTTATTATAAATTCACCACCGAAGAAGTGGTAATGCGTGGCGATACTACTGTGGCTGCATTAACCACCATTACCGATGATATTTTTGAACAGTTACGATTATTGGCAGAAGCGCAGGCTGCCCGTGACTCTCCCACCATTAAGCTGGCCGTTGTTTTAAAAACGCCAAAAGACAGCAGTAGATTAAAACCATACTACATCAACAATATTTATTTTTTACCTGATTACAGAAATGGTGACAACATTAATGACCCAAATCTAACCAGAAGATATCTGTCAAAAAAACGTTGTGATACCTGCATAGCTGATACAAACTTTATCATGCTGTATCATAAATATTTGTTCAGGCCCAGGATACTGATTCGGAACATGTATTTGCGAAAAGGCAATTTGTACAACCAGTCAGATTTTTATAAATCGCTGAACGCCTATGCTCGTGCAGGTGTGTGGCAGAGTACCAATATTTTAGTAGAGGAAGTAAAATCAAAAGACAGTTCGAATAAACTTGACCTGATTGTTCAGCTAATGCCGGCCAAAAAATATGGTTATGAAGCTTCGCTGGAAGCCAGTTACTCCGCATCGAGCAATACCAACAGTGTAACAGCCGCCAATGCCGGTAACCTGCTGGGCTTATCGGGTAATATTTCTTTTTTAAACCGAAACCTGAACAAGGAAGGAATAAAAATGACCAACTCTTTACTGGCCGGTGTTGAATTTAATTTAAGGCCCGACAGTAACAACAGAAAAAATTTGATCAACTCCAACGAAATCAGTTATACAAATAATATTTCTTTTCCCCGGTTGATTTTTCCTTTTGTAAAATTTAATTCAGATAAACGTTTTATCAGCACAGAATCGTTTATTACAACCAGGCTTTCTTATATAAACCGTATCAATTTATTTAACCTGCAGTCGTTTAATTTTGGTGTAGGTTATTCGGGAACTACAAAAAAGAACCGGCAATGGGTTTTTAAACCACTGAACTTTGAATTTGCCTTGTTGTATAATGAAACCGATAGTTTTAAGAAAACACTGGCCGATAATCCTTTTCTGCGTTACTCATTCAATACAGCTCTGGTGGCCGGTTCAAGCATTGGTTACCGAATAAATAAAGTAAACCCATCACATCCAAACCGGCAACATAGTTTTAAAATAAATATTGAAGAGTCGGGTATGCTATGGGGCCGGCTTGGAATTCTTAAACAATATATGAGGCAGTATGTAAAAACAGATGCAGAATATATTTTCTCTGCCAGCAGGCCAAAAACGGCATTTGTTTTCCGCATATTTGGCGGCATAGGTATTGCCTCTAAAAAAGACACTACTCTCCCCTTCTTTAAACAGTATTTTGGTGGCGGCAGTAACAGTATGCGTGGCTGGCCGGTACGTGGTATTGGCCGTGGCGGGCAACCGCTTGCGCCTTATGGCTCCAACTCATTCAACGATCGCACAGGCGATATACAATTAGAAACAAATATTGAATACCGGTACACCATTGCACAAATTATTCCCAATTCGCTGGTGCTTAAAGGCGCTTTATTTGCTGATATAGGCAATGTGTGGAATTTCAGAAATTCGAAACCAGGTGGTGGCACCGACAGCTCACAGTTTCAGTTTGCCAACCTGTATAAACAATTGGGAGTTGCTGCCGGCACAGGCTTCAGGCTCGATTTTAATTATTTTGTGCTGCGGTTTGATTTTGGCTTTAGATTTAAACGCCCCGATGTGGCGAAAAATGATGGCTGGCAAATTCCGGATATCAACTTTAATAATTTATTCAGGCGTGGTGTAAAAGTACCCGATCCACTTAACCCCGGCAGTACTTACAATGATAACCGCTATAAAAAATGGCGCTACGAAAATTATAATTTAACGATTGGAATTAGTTATCCGTTCTAGAAGTTAATAGTTAATGGTTAATAGGCCTGTGCCTAAACCCCTCATGCTTCACTATTAACCATTAACTATTAACCACTACTCCTTAACATCTCCTCAAACTCTTCCATACCCATTGCATCTTCGTTCTTAAATTCCCCGATTCTTGTTCGGCACAAACTACTTAAATAGCCGCCACAGCCCAATGCAGCGCCATAATCATTAGCCAGGCTGCGGATGTATGTGCCGGTACTACAGATTATTTTAAAATGTACTACAGGTAATTCAATGGCAGTTATTTCAAAAGATTTGATATTGATGCTGCGTGGCTTTAATTCTACTTCTTCTCCCCTTCTTGCTAATTCATATAAAGCAACACCATCTTTTTTTATGGCCGAAAACATAGGTGGCAGTTGTTGAATATCGCCCACAAATTTTTCAGTTGCTGTTTGCAACATCTCATTGGTAATAAAAGAAAAATCCTTTTGCTGCTCAGGTTCGCTCTCCAGATCGTAAGTAGGCGTAACAGCGCCCAGCGTAATGCTGCCGGTGTATTCTTTTTCCTGGGCCATGTACTCATTTATCTTTTTGGTAAACTTGCCTGTGCAAACAATCAGCAAACCAGTTGCCAGCGGATCAAGCGTACCGGCATGGCCAATTTTTTTTATCTGGATAAGGCTACGCAGTTTACGCACCACATCAAATGATGTCCAGTGCAGGGGTTTG
>JAYUZB010000139.1:0-2005 GCA_043752185.1 Chitinophagaceae bacterium | reverse complement strand
TAAATGCCATTCATTTATACACCTGCCTTCACTGAATATTAATACAATACCATTTTGTTTGAAAATATTTTTGCACAGTTCAAAGGTTTTATAATTTTCCTCCAGGTTTTCAACACCTTCACTTACCCGGTAAACCGGAAACATTTTGAACAGGAAAAGGGCCCTGGCAAAAAACTTATTCTTAAAGGCATCGCCCCTTGCGAGCGAATAAACAGGTTTGTTGAACAGGGTACACAGTATAACAGCATCTAAAAATGAATTGGGGTGATTAACGGCCAGCATCAGCGGGCCATCATGTTTCAAAAGCTCTCCTTTATTAATGGCAATATTCCTGCAATAAATGGGTATTGCAAGCCGGGCAAAAAATTTTACAAATGAATACAGCAATACTTACTTGGTTTAAAAGGGGAAGATAATTATTAATCAAGTAAAAATGCAATTCCGGAATTTTGTAGATCTTTCTCTTCATCTATATCATTAAGCAAGGGAAGGATGTGTAGCGTAAGGTTTAGCTTTTTGACATCTTTAACCGTATCAGAAAAAACGGTATCGGAACTCCATTGTTTATTGGCAAAAAGTTGCGGTATCATTTTAATTGAACCCAATATATAATAACCGCCATCTGCTACAGGGCCAATTACAATATCTTTTTCATGTAGTTTTTCAAAAGCAACGGTTATTATGGCCTGGGTAAGTTCATAGCAATCACTTCCAATAATACAGACCCTGGAAAAACCTTTGGCAAATAATTCCCGGAAGGCATGCTGCATTCTTTCACCCAGTTCATTGCCCTTCTGCATTCTCTTTTCAAAGCCGTTCCATAAATCATTTTGATCAATAACATCAGCATAATAAACAAATTTTGTAACGGATAAGTGTTTAGTAATGAAATGCGTATGCTGTAATAAATGCTTATACACCTGTAAAGCTTTTTCATTACCAATCACCGCTGCCAACCTGGTTTTTACTTTTCCCAAAACCGGGTTGCGTACAAATATGATTAATGCTTCACTCATTTAATTATGCTACTGATCCGCCACAACTACTGCCTGCACCTGCTGTGCAGCCAAAACAATGCTGGTTAACCACTATTGATCTGTGTTTTAATTCGCCGCTGTTGAATTGAGCTATGTGGTTGCTTTTGCAGTCAACTTTCAGTTCCAGCATCTGGTTAAAATCGCAATCGTAAATGAATCCATCCCATCCAATGGATAGTGTATTGCGGCACATTACATTGCCGGCAGCTGCCGGGTTAAAGGCAACCAGTAATTTTTCCATGTACTTTTCATAATTACCGCTTTGCAGCAGGTAATCTAAAAAGCGGCTGATGGGCAGGTTGGTAATTGCAAACAGGGAATGAAAGGAAATACCAAAGTCTTTTTTCAATGCTTCTTTAAATTCTTTTTCAAGTGCGGTTTGTGATGGAGGCAAAAAAGCGCCGGCAGGATTGTACACCAGGTTTAATGTCAGGTCACTTCCTTCAAGGCCGTACCCAACAGCATTCAACATTTGCAATGCTTTAATGCTGTCTTCAAACACACCATCACCACGTTGTTTGTCGGTTCTGTCTTTTGAATAGAAGGGAAGAGATGATACCACTTCAATATTATGAAGTTTAAAAAACTCGGGCAGATCATAATATTTTTTATTGGCCCTGATGATGGTAAGGTTACAGCGCACAATAATTTTTAAACTGCTGTTTATTTTTTTTATTTCTTCCACAAACCACCTGAAATCAGGATTCATTTCCGGAGCTCCGCCTGTAAGGTCTACTGTGGTGAAACTTGGGTTTGCGGCCAGTACATCCAAGCATTGCTGCATGGTTACCCTGGTCATGATCTCTTTACGATCAGGCCCTGCATCTACATGGCAATGCTTACAAACCTGGTTACACATTTTACCTACATTGATCTGAAAAATCTCCATAGCGGTAGGCTTTAACGGATATAATCCAATAACCTCCAGTTTTTGCTGAAACGGTACCAGGTTAAATGCATCATCATGA
>JAYUZB010000138.1:0-2009 GCA_043752185.1 Chitinophagaceae bacterium | reverse complement strand
TTGCTAAAAAACTCCCATGCTTTATCGAGACTGATGGGTATTTTTTGAACCGTTTTGAAAGAATAAACTTTACTCATAGCCCTTATAACATCGTTTGAATTATTTTGTTCAGTAAATCGGGTATCAAGTATCTTTGGTTCATGCGTCACTACCGTGAAATATTGCAAAATAAGTTTGCCGAAGAATATAAAAAATTAAATAATGAACAGCGCCTTGCTGTTGATACTATTGAAGGGCCGGTAATGGTAATTGCCGGGCCAGGCACAGGTAAAACACAAATACTGGCTGCAAGAATTGGCAAGATATTATTAGATACAGATGCACTTCCCGAAAATATTCTTTGTCTTACCTACACCGATGCAGGCACCATTGCCATGCGCAGGCGGCTGCAGCAGTTTATTGGTGCCGATGCATACAAAGTAAACATTTACACCTTTCATGCTTTTTGCAATGATGTGATACAGGATAACCTGAACCTGTTTGAAAAAAATTCGCTGGATGCCATTTCGGAATTGGAAAGTATTGAACTGTTTAAACAACTGATTGATGCTTTTCCAAAAAACAATCCGCTTAAAAGATACCGGGGCGATGTGTATTTCGAAATAAACAACCTGCGCATTTTATTCAGCAGCATGAAACGTGAAGGCTGGACAGCTGAATTTATTAATGAAAGAATTGACGCTTATATAAATGATCTCCCCAATCGTGATGAATATATTGCCAAACGCAAAGTGAAGGAATTTAATAAAGGCGATGTACGTACCGATAAGATTGAAGAAGAAAAAGAAAAGATGGAAAAACTGCGGGCAGCAGTAAATGAGTTTGCCAATTTTCAAAACCTGATGCGAAAAAGAAACCGCTACGATTTTGATGATATGATAAACTGGGTGATAACCATGTTTGAAGAAAATAAAAACATACTGGCCAATTACCAGGAAAAATTTCAATACCTGTTGGTAGATGAATACCAGGATACAAGCGGCACACAAAACAAACTGGTGCAGCTCCTCATCAACTACTGGGATAAACCCAATGTATTTGTTGTTGGCGATGATGACCAAAGTATTTACCGTTTTCAGGGTGCCAATGTGGAGAATATGCTGGAGTTTGCAACCAGGTACACCAAAGACCTGATGACTGTTGTACTAACCAGCAACTACCGCAGCACACAGCCAATACTGGATATCTCAAAAACGCTTATCAACCGTAATGAAGAAAGATTGGTGAAACAAATTGAAGGCCTTAGCAAAGAACTCATTTCCTCCAATAAACTAATAAACCAGTTAACAAATAAACCGCTTGTACACGAATACAATTCGGCCAAAGATGAAATGGCAGATATTACAAACCGGGTTGCAGCATTGATTGAACAGAAAATTGAAGCCGGAAGAATCGCTATCATTTATAAAGAAAATAAATATGGTGAAGAACTGGCAACTTATTTCCGCTTGAAAAAAATTCCGTTTTACAGCAGGCGCAGTATTGATGTGCTGGTGCATCCGTTCACCAGTAAAATTGTGCAACTGCTTCGTTACCTCAATGCAGAACACGACACACCTTATGGCGGCGATGAAATGCTTTTTGAAATATTACATTTTGATTTTTACAAAATTCCTCCCATCGAAATTGCTAAACTTACTGTTGAAACCAATACGCTGAAATATAAAGGAGAGCAGACTTCCATACGCAAACAGCTTTCTGACAAAGCAAACAAACCTGCGCAGAATTTATTTGATACCGGTATTCATGAAGGGCTGAAGAGTTTCAGTTTTATGATGGAGAAAATGATTGCAGATGTATCGAACATTACTTTACAGGAACTTTTTGAACACATCATTCAAAATGCAGGCGTTTTGAATTACATCATGCAGAACGATGATAAAATTGCGCTGATGCAATTACTTACTGCTTTATTTGATTTTATTAAGGATGAAACAAGCCGTGATCCATTGCTTGGTTTAAAAGAACTCATCAGCATTTTCGACCTGATGGAAAAAGAAGGCATTGCC
>JAYUZB010000137.1:0-13121 GCA_043752185.1 Chitinophagaceae bacterium | reverse complement strand
GCTCCTGATACAAAACATCTAATTTAAAATCGGCCGGTGTTAAAGTTCCATAACCAATGGCGTACACATTTTTCAACATCAAATCCCAAATGGGTAAGGTAGGTCTTTGCGATGTTGCTTTTAATAATTTTAAGAATAAAATACGCTGTGTAGCCAAGGTACTGTCTGGTGGCAGATCTTGTGAAAACTCTCCTACCTGGTAAATTTTACCATTGTAAGAATATTGATAGGCAACCCCAAGTACTTCGTCTGTTTGCAAAGGCTGACTTAAAGAAATAAAGCCTACCTGGCGGTTAAATATATATTGAGATGAATCGAGTTTGCGGGCAAATGTTTTTTCAAAATCCTGGATTGGCTGTAAACTAAGATTAATTAAATTATTAAAAACCAGTGATGGGTTTCTGTTGCCGGGATCGGAAATGATGTTTGAATACAACGGGCTGCTTCCGTTTGATGGAATGCCTGAAACAGGACCACCGGTTTCTCCCAAATTGGCCAATCCTACCACATCTCTTGTCTCGGTAGTTGTACCATTGCGGTTGGTAACCCAAACCTCAAGCCTTAAAATTTGTATGGGTGCAGTAATGGCAGGTAACTTGCTCATTACTTTATTATAATTCTCTTTAAAATACTGGCTCAGTAAGAAGTGGCGGTTTTCTTCGTATTCATCTGCCTTTATCTCAAACAACTGCGAGGCTGTACCGCCCGCCAGGTTTGCAGACTGGCGTTGCGATTTTTGATTGGCAACAACACCGGTAATAAACAGTTTACCAAATTGTAAAGTTGTTTTAACACCAAATAATTGTTGGGCACCTGGTATTAATGTGCTGCGGCTGGGGAAGGAAACATTACCCAATTCAAAACGCTTAACAATTTCATCATCCAAACCGGTATAATCCAGCTTAAGCTGGTTATCCTGCCCAAAGTTGGCTAAGGTATTGTAGTTAATAGGAAATTTCAGTTTGCCGCCAATATCTGCATTCACATTTACCTGGGCATTCATATCAAAATCAAAGCCGCCATTTTTTCGGGCCCTTTCAGGCAGGGTTGGGTTTTTAATATTCTGCCCCTGGTAACCGGCAGTTAAGTCTACATTTCCCTGTGGCGTTATGGTAATTTTACCATTACCAAAAAGGCGGTTAAATAAATTATCGTACAGCGATAATTTTGGTTTTATCTGTCCCCGGTTAAGGATGCTTAAAGTATTTGAGCGCTTTTGAAAATATTGTGTTTCGGCTTTTTTGCCGCTTATTTTCCAATATTCCTCAAAACTGTAGGTTGTAGTAGTACGGTAATATTTATTACCAATTTTTTCATACACAACATAGCGGCGTGTTTTGGGGTCGTACACAACCGAGTCTTTAATATTCGAAGGCCTCCTCAGATCGAGGGTACGGTTATTTTCGCCCCCAACAAAATCGCCCCGGCGGTCTCTGATGGGATAAGGTAGAGGCCCGCTGTTAACAGGCAATGTATCTGTATCAATAACAGTAATAAGATTGTAATAATGATGGGGGTTGGCTACAACGGTGCTTGTATGCAACATACACAGCATTAACGCCCATACAACACAACCAATCAATCTCGATTTTTGTTTTCTAATAAGCAACATCCGGTAAATGAATTAACGTAGCGTTCTTGTCAAATGGCTTTTAGGGCTTTTTTAATTAATTCTTCTAAATTCGATACGGGTGGTTCGGCACGGATAATTTTTTGGATAGCGTTCTCTGCCTGTGTTCTGGAGATTCCGAGAGCTGTTAATGCATTTAACGCATCTGTTTCCAAACTATTGCCCATGTGTGTAGAAACATTTACATCAAACGAATTTTTACTCAATTTATCTTTTAGTTCCAAAACCAATCTTTCAGCTGTTTTCTTTCCAATTCCTTTGACACCTTCCAACTGCTTTACGTTGCTTTGCACAATGGCCAAACTCACTTCTTCTGGTCTTAGCGACGATAACATCATCCTGGCGGTTGCAGCACCAACACCAGATACACCGGTTAAAAGAACAAACATATCTTTTTCCAGCTTATCAAAAAAACCAAATAACACATGCGCATCTTCCTTAACCTGCAAGTGAGTAAACAGTTTACCTTCATCCAGGTTTTGTATGTGCGAAAATGTATTCAGGCTGATATTAACTTCATATCCAACACCATGAACATCTACATGAACCTGTGCCGGGCTTTTGTAAGTAAATTTTCCTTGCAAATATGCGTACATAATTAATATACAGTCAATAGCGAAAATAAGGATATTTTACGAGCCACAACCGTTAAATAACAACTAAGGTTTTTTATGTATTTTCACCGATAGTTATCAAATTAAAATATATACAGTTAAACAGCGATTTTCATGCAAAAATTATATGCAGGCATTACAGCAGTAGGTGGTTATGTACCCGAGTACAGGCTTACCAATGCTGAACTGGAAACAATGGTAGATACAAACGACGAGTGGATACGCACCCGTACCGGAATTTCTGAAAGAAGAATTTTAAAAGATGAGGGTAGCGGCAGCAGCGACCTGGCCGTACCTGCTGTGCTGGAATTATGCAAAAAAAGAGGCATCAGCCCTACTGATATTGAGTGTATGATATGTGCTACCGTTACGCCCGACATGGTTTTTCCGGCAACGGCCAATATTATTTGTGAAAAAATTGGGGCCAACAATGCTTTTGGTTTTGATATTATGGCAGCCTGCTCGGGGTTTTTATATGCTGTAACAACTGCTACCGCATTTATTGAAAGTGGCAGGTATAAAAATGTGGTAGTAGTAGGGGTAGATAAAATGAGTAGTATTATTGATTATAGCGACCGTACTACCTGTATTATTTTTGGCGATGGCGCCGGGGCCATTTTATTGGAGGCTGTTGAAGAAGGCGTGGGAGTTAAAGACAGTATTTTAAAAAGTGATGGTAGTGGCAGCAAATACCTGCACATGAAAGCCGGGGGATCTGTAAAACCCTCTACTGTTGAAACAGTATTGGCAAAAGAACATTTTGTTTACCAGGAAGGACAGTCGGTATTTAAGTTTGCCGTAAAAGGTATGGCTGATGTGAGTTACGAATTAATGCAGCGAAACAATTTAACTGCCGATGATATTGCGTGGCTGGTACCACACCAGGCCAACCTGCGTATTATAGATGCCACTGCAAACCGGATGGGATTGCCCAAAGAAAAAGTAATGATCAATATTCAGAAATACGGCAATACCACAGCCGGTACTTTGCCGTTATGTTTATGGGAATGGGAAAGCAAGCTTAAAAAAGGCGACAATCTTATTTTAGCTGCTTTTGGTGGTGGTTTTACCTGGGGAGCAACCTGGGTGAAATGGGCGTACAACAGTTAATATTTCTTTGTTTTACAAGCAGCGTTTTTTTTAAATTCGGTCTTTCAATAAAAGAGTTTTTAAATATCCCAAGCAGCAATTATAAGCTGTTTTCAATCCGTACATACATGAATAAAGTAATGGCGCTTTTATTGGGTATTTTATTTTTTTATAATTGCGATGCCCAGTTTTATGTAGAACCTATTGTTGGATACCAGCACGATTTAAATAAAGGCAGTGGGCTGCAGCAAATAAATTCTGCAATAAACGTTTCTTGGAAAGTTGGACGTACTTTGGAAGTGATTTTACAGGGCCAGCGAAGCTGGCCAATAGCATATAGACATTCAGATGCAGCATTTACTACCAACCCGGCATTACCGGTATCTGCTGACGCAATTAAAACCATTTCACCTTCGGCGCTTTCTTTACTGGTAGGTCAACGTCTTAAACTTGCGGGAAGAGCAAGCAATAATTCATTGTTTTTTACCTGTTATCTGGGTGTAAGCAATCAGCAAATAAAAGTAGATTACAGCTACGACAAACCCAATTATACCATTCTTAATCCTGACAAAACTGTGAAAGAAATGGGCTTTTATGCAAGTGGGGGAATAGAATACATGCGTCATTTTAAAACCGGCAGAATATTTACGCAACTGCTAGTTGGTGGCTTTGTACACGAAGATATAAATTACCCCAACTCATTTAATTTTTTAGTTCCGTTTTCATTTAACGTGGGTTATTCAATACCTGTTTCAAAAAATAAAAATGATAAAAAATAACAACTTACTGTTATCTGCATTGCTGTTTTTTTTCTGCAGCATCCTGTTCAGTTGTAATCAAACTGAATTTTATGCTGATCCCCAGGCCAATGGGCTTGGAATATTTTCAAACTCAGGTAATAATTTAATGTCGGGCTACATTCAAAATGAACCCTGGCGCACAAGGGATCGGAAAACGGGGGGATTTTTAGGAAGTCCAACCTTCGAATTATACATAAATAAGCAAATTACAAGCGGCTCAAAAGATAATTTAATTTTTACCTGGTATGTTAACCCCACTACAAATAATACACTTAACGGAAATATTGCTTTAGTGCTGGCTGTTCCTAAAATTTTTGGGTACAAAGAATTATCTGCACTAAAAGGGCAGCGGCTTGCACTAGATACATTAAATGGATACTTCACTTTTTCTACACCTTTGACCAATTTGATCAAAGGAACCGGCAACATATACTTTCATGATATGCAGATTGATTCTATCGGCCCCAATAATTTTACAGGCCGTATGTCGGGGTTACTGGATGCAAAATTTGGAAACAGTTCAATTTTGTCGAATGGCAGGTTTGACCATAGTTTAGCAGCATTGCAAATTCAGTTTTAAAAATATTATTTTGGGCTGGCACCTTTTATTTCGTTATTGATAAACACTTTGATTTTACGATATAACTAAACATATGCTATCACAGAAATTAGCCGAATACTGTGTACTATTTAGTAAATTTGGATCTAATTAAAGCATACCATGAAAAAAATTATCCTCTTCATTTTAATCGGATTATTTGCTGCACAAACTGACAGCTACGCCCAATTCTCCAAATATATCATCCGCTTAAAAGATAAAGGCACCAATCCTTTTTCAATAAGCAATCCCATTCAATACCTTACCCAGCGCTCCATTGACCGCAGAACAAGGTATAGCATTGCCATCGACTCAACCGATCTGCCCATAACGCCCAGGTATATTGATAGTATTCGCTTGG
The DNA here is from genome assembly GCA_043752185.1 of Chitinophagaceae bacterium. Classification (GTDB taxonomy): domain Bacteria; phylum Bacteroidota; class Bacteroidia; order Chitinophagales; family Chitinophagaceae; genus Ferruginibacter. Next base: position 8,029 of record JAYUZB010000137.1, on the reverse strand, counting down.
CTGGTGCAGTAACCATTCTCAACACATCAAAATGGTTTAACCAGGTGTTGATACAAACCACCGATGCAGCGGCCTTAGCAAAAATTAACGGGTTTCCTTTTGTATTAAGCTCGGGACCAATGGCTCCTTTTAACAGAGCAGGCGATAAGCCCGTTAATAAAAAATTAGATGCTGAATTTACACAAGCTCCGGAACCCACAACTTCCAATACAATTGCAGCCGATTATTATAACTATGGTGCCAGCTATGGGCAGGTACACCTGCACAATGGAGAGTTTTTGCACAATCGTGGTTTTAGAGGCCAGGGTATGAGAATGGCTGTGCTGGATGCAGGTTTTTTTCGTTACTTAACATTGCCCACATTCGACAGTGTGCGTAATAACGGACAAATACTTGGCACCTGGGATTTTGTTACCGGCAATGCAAGTGTTGATGAAGACAATGCACATGGCATGCAATGCTTAAGCACTATTGCAGCAAATATGCCCGGCGTATTTATGGGCACGGCACCTAAAACTTCTTTTTATTTATACCGTACCGAAGATGTAGCATCTGAATACCCTATTGAAGAGCAGAACTGGGTTGCAGGCATAGAAAGAGCAGATAGTTTGGGTATTGAAATTTCTTCTACCTCTTTAGGTTATTTTACTTTTGATAATTCCATTTTTAATTACACTTATGCCAATATGGATGGTAATACAACCCTGAGTGCCCGTGGTGCAGATATGGCTGCAAAAAAAGGAATTCTTTGTCTTTTTGCTGCAGGTAATGAGGGCAATAGTTCCTGGCATTTTATTATAACACCATCCGATGCAGATAGTGTAATGGCAGTGGGTGCTGTAAATACATCGGGTGTGGTAGGCGGTTTTAGCAGTTATGGGCCCAGCAGCGACGGGCAGATAAAACCCTCTGTGGCTGCCGTAGGTGTTTCTGCAGTTATTGCCAACACATCAACCGGCCAACCGGGTTTTGGCAGTGGAACATCTTTTGCCTGCCCCAATATGGCAGGGCTTACTACCTGTTTATGGCAGGCATTTCCAGAAGTAAACAATATGCGAATTATTAGTGTGATGCAGGAATCGGCAACACGGGCAACCAACCCCGATGACCGGGTAGGTTACGGCATACCGGATATGAAAAAGGCTTTTGTAAAACTCATTAAACAATTATATACGCAACAAAATGCAGTTGCCAATTGCACCGTTACTTTACAATGGACTGCAAAAACAGATTCAGCCATCAGCGTTGTGGTAGAAAGAAAATTACCTGCCGAAACCAATTACACTGCTGTAAATACACAAACTTCTACCGGTGCATTTCAATCAAGGAATTTTTCTTTTACAGATGACCTGCGCAACTTTCCAACAACCGGTGTTAAGTATCGCTTTAGAATGAATATTGCTGCTGATACCAGTTTCCTGCTGGATTCTATGACCATTAATTTTACACCAAAGCCAAATTTAGGTGCAGATAAAACAGTGAGCGTTTGTACTGGAAACACCGTTAACCTTACCACACAATTTACAACTGCCGGTTTAACTACTAACTGGACATTGGGTGGTAATACCGTTGCAAACCCTGCTGCAGTAAGTGTTGCAGGCATATACCAGTTAATTGCTGCCAACAACAGCGGCTGTGCCGATACAGCAACTGTAAATGTTACCGTTAATGCACGACCTAACTTAGGCGCCGACCAGGCTATTACAAAATGTACCGACAGTACAAGAAACCTGACTACTATATTTAACACTGCGGGTTTAACCACCAACTGGACACTTGCAGGTAATGCTGTTGCAAATCCTGCTGCTGTAATTGTTGCAGGAGTTTATCAGTTGATTGTAACCAACAATTTTGGTTGTGCCGATACAGCCCTGGTTACCATTACAAACAACCAGCAATTGTGTCCGCTAAATCCTCCACCACCATTGGCAGAGCAAATCACATTCAGTCCAACAGACCGCCCGGTTGGTGATGTGCTTTCAGTTTTAGTTGTTAGAAATTCGGCTACCAAAATTGGCCTGGTTGTTCATAATGCTGCAGGCCAGTTGGTTTATAATTTCAGCAGCCAGCAATCGGCAGGAGGACAGACTTACACGATACCCATGAAAAAATTCAGCAAAGGAATTTACTATGTTACAGTAAGATTAAATGACAAAAAAGAAGTGATGAAGAAAATAATGCATCAATAATTTTTACAGCTTTTTAAAAACAGCAGTAAACATCGAGTCTGCTTTTTTATCATAACCTTTTAATAATTCCATCTGCAGCAATTGCAGGTGGAATTTTTCTTTAATGAAGTTTACCATGTCTTCATTTTCGTTTTTAAAAACAGAGCAGGTGATGTAAATGAACAAGCTGCCCGTTTGCAAATATGGAATAACATTGCTTACAATTTGCTGCTGCATGGCTACATATACATCAATTGTTTTTCTTTTTAAATAATACAATTGCTCCGGTGTGCGGCTCCAGGTGCCGCTGCCAGTGCAGGGTGCGTCGCAGATAACAATTGGGAATTGAGAATTAGGAATTAGGAATTGTGGATCTGCCAGATCAGCAATAAATGAACGGTAGTTTTTTATTCCGGCGGTTTCAAATCTTTGTTTAAGGTTTGATAAAATACTTTCCCTGATATCGGAAACAGTTAATTCAATTTGTCCTTCTAAAATATCATAAGCAAGAATTGATTTGCCACCACTGGCTGCACAGCAATCCCAAACAGAAATTGGATGCTGGATGCTGGATACTGGATACCTGATTTCTGATACCTCATCCTTCAGAAAATTTAATACTTTTTGTGAGTTATAATCCTGTACAACTACTTCCTTATCTAATACAAGTATGTTATCAACTTTTGTAGAATTGGGCAGTGCCAGGCAATCCTCAAGCGGCATGTTAAATTCAATGCCGGCATCCTGTAATTTTTTAACCACGGTTTCTTTATTGCCCGGCCTTATCCGTAAAAACAGATCAGGCTGCTTAAAAAAAGAATACCTGAAAAGTTCAGCATTGATACCGGCACTTAATTCTTCTGCCCAGGGAAAAACATCTTCAGGGGTAAATTCCGCTATAACGATTTTTTCGGCAAGTGGTTTTGTTATGATCTCATTCCACTCGGGTTTATGAAACTGTAAAAAATCATTGCTTTTATCTTCACATAAAAAAACCGCAACAATTATTTTTTCTTCAACCGGTAATTGTGGTACGGCTTTGCCCAGGCGGTAAAAATTATAGCAGAGTGTTGCAATTTGTTTCCTGTCTTTACCTCCGTATTTTTTATTGGCGTTAAAATATTTTTTTAAGAAAGCAGCAAAGGGGATATCTCCTTTATATGAATCAATAATTGTTTTTGCAGAATTTAAATAAGAGTGATAACGCATGAAGCAAAAATAAAGCCTGCGGTTTTAATGCAGGCTTAAATATTTGGAGTGATGTTTTTTTGTGTTGTGTCAGGCTGAGCTTGTCGAAGCCGGTATGCAAGAATAAACCCGCCTTCGACAAGTTCAGGCTGACAGCTTTTATTACAATTCCAGTAAACTCTTCACCGGGTCTTTCCCAAACAACATCAATGTGGGATTTTCGAGCAGTTCTTTCACCCTTACCAAAAATCCAACCGATTCCCTGCCATCAATAATACGGTGATCGTAACTCAATGCCAAATACATCATCGGTTTAATAACCACCTGGCCATTTACTGCCATGGGCCTTTCCAGAATGTTATGCATGCCCAAAATAGCGCTCTGCGGAATATTGATTATTGGCGTACTCATCATCGAACCAAAAATACCGCCATTGGTGATGGTGAAAGTTCCGCCGGTCATTTCTTCAATGGTTAATTTATTATCTTTTGCCTTGGTGGCCAGTTCTACCACTTTAGCTTCAATGCCAGCCATGCTTAAACTTTCGGCATTGCGTATAACAGGCACCACCAGGCCCTTTGGCGCACTTACGGCAATTGATATATCGCAGTAATCGTGGTAAATAATATTCTCTCCATCTATATAAGCATTAACCGATGGCCATTCCTGCAAAGCAAACGTACAGGCTTTTGTAAAGAAACTCATAAAGCCCAGGTTAACACCATGCAACTCTTTAAACTTATCCTTGTATTTTTTTCTGATCTCCATGATGGCACTCATATCCACTTCATTAAACGTGGTGAGCATGGCCGTTGTATTTTTTGCTTCTACCAAACGCCTGCTGATGGTTTTACGCAGGTTGCTCATTTTCTGTTCACGCTCATTTCTTTCAAACAAAACAGTGCCTGGTTTTCTGCCGGGATTATTCAACGCATCCATTACATCCTGTTTCACAATTTTTCCATTACTGCCCGAAGCAGTTACGGCTTTCACATCAACTTTTTTATCGGCAATGATGGCTGCGGCAACAGGTGTTGCTTTAACATCGGTTTGAGGTTTGTTGTCTGTGGTTTGTGGTTGTGCAGCAGCTTCATTTGCAGGTTCTGCCTTTGTTTCAACAGTAACTGGTTTCTCTTCAACAGCTCCTTCAGGTTTCGCAGCTTCTGTATCAATTGAACAAACCACATCTCCAATATTCAATGTAGCGCCTTCCAGTGCAATAATTTTTATTGCTCCCGCCTGCTCGGCATTCAACTCAAATGTTGCCTTTTCACTTTCCAGTTCTGCAATCACTTCATCTCTGTTAGCCCAATCGCCATCCTTTTTGTGCCATTTAACCAGGGTAACTTCGCTGATGCTCTCACCTACTGTAGGAACTTTTATTTCAATTGACATTTACTATAATTTATTGTTGTGCAAATTTCGGGGAAAATAAAGGATTATTAAAATTGATTTATGAAGCAATTGGTTGCTGTATTTTTAAACGGGTCAACCGGCCTTAAAAAACAAAAACAGCGCTGTTCCCAGGCTGTTCATCAAAATAAAATAAAGAAAAAATCAGGCGCCCAGGTATGTTTTTAAAAGTTTGCAACGGGATGCTGTGCGTAGTTTAGTGATGGCTTTATCTTTTATTTGCCTTACCCTTTCTCGGGTTAAATTAAAATGCTCACCAATGTCTTCAAGGCTCAGTGCATGATCTACACCAATACCAAAAAAGAAACGGATCACATCTTTTTGCCTTTCGGTTAAAGTGCTTAAAGATCTTTCTATTTCTGTTTTAAGCGATGCTTTAAAAGCCAGTGCATGATCTGTTTTTTCTGCATTGTGATTGATCAGCACATCAATCAAAGTACCATCCTCGCTGTCGGATAAAGGCTGATCCATACTTACATGCCTGGCTGCAACACCAAGCGTGGCCGCAATTTCCATGGGATCCATATCCAGAAAAAAAGCCAGTTCCTCTGGTGTAGGTTCTCTTTCATACTCTTGCTCAAGTTGTGAGTATGCTTTGCTGATGCGGTTGGTTAAGCCAACTTTATTTAATGGTAAACGTACAATTCTCGATTGCTCAGCCAATGCCTGTAAAATACTCTGCCTTATCCACCAAACGGCATAAGATATAAATTTAAATCCACGGGTTTCATCAAAACGTTGTGCAGCTTTTATTAATCCAAGATTTCCTTCATTAATTAAATCGGGTAAGGTTAAACCCTGGTTTTGATATTGCTTGGCTACCGATACTACAAAGCGAAGATTAGCTTTAGTAAGTTTTTCAAGAGATAAGTGACAGCCCTGTTTAATTTTGATGGCTAGTTTTACTTCTTCTTCGGGTGTTATTAATTCTACTTTACCAATCTCCTGCAGATATTTTTCTAAACTCTGACTTTCACGATTGGTGATGGACTTAGTGATTTTAAGCTGACGCATACTCATAAGCCGAAGATTTTAGTGATAGTTAGCAGAAAAGATTTGGGTTAAGAATTTGTTAAAAGCAGCCGGCTTTATTAACGTAATTTATACTATTTAGTATACGTTACCAAAAAAATAAATCTAAAACACTGGATTTCAGTAGCATAAAACTTGTTTTGTTTAATGTTTGATGTGTATAACTAAAACAAAAAAAACTAAATAAATAATTTGTACTGTAGATTATTTTGTTATTATTGCATGAACGCAATGATTTTTTAAATAAAGAGAATGAGTAAGAAAGTTTTATATACGCTTGAATACCCCGTGAGATGTTCTCCCGGTATATTATATGAGTTTTTAAGAACGCCTGCCGGCATACAGGAATGGTTTGCTGAAAAAGTAGATGAGCGTGATGGTAAGTTTAGTTTTGCATGGGATGGTACCGTAGACAATGCTGAATTAATAGACAGTGAAGACGACAAATTTGTTCGCTTCCGTTGGGATTATATGGGCAAAGACGAATACTTTGAATGGCGAATTGAAAAATCTGAGGTAACCAATCAAACCATCTTAGTGATCAGCGATTTTGCTGATAAAAAAGAAATTAAAGATCAGAGCCAGTTGTGGGAATACCAGGTGAAAGACCTGTTTCACCGCATTGGAAGTTAATCCTTCAATAGTTTAATTATTTCCAAAAAAGATTTATCAAGTAACGCAGGTAATGCAGCCCATGGCTGTAATGGAAATTTTATTGCCAGTTTGATAAACTGTTTTTCAATTATTAAATCCTGCAATTCTTTCTTACTTATATTTTTTATACCAGCATAATTATCCGCTTCAAAATGATGCTGCCACTGGTTTTCATTGATGCATATAAAAAATTCATCTTCCACTGCATTTGTATTGTCAATTATTTTTTGTTGAAATTTTTTTTTGTACGCACCCGATAAATGCAATGTGATGCTGAAAAAATTACCCCACCAAAACATGGTTCTTACTGCAAAAATATTTTCAGCATCAAAGCATCTTGGGTAATCAAGTAACAGGTAAGGCAGCTGCAGGTAATTTTCTCCTTTAGCAATTTTGGGTGTAGATAATACAACCGCCGCAGGCAACCATGCTTTTTCATTTTCAATCATCTGCTGCTGGTTTGCCGCTACATCACCCAATAACAAGTTAACCTTGTCAATGATTTTACGTTTAGTTAAAATCCAGCCGGTGTTGGTAACCAGTTGCAGTTCATCATCAGAAAGCATTAATTTTGAGAAAGTATTCATCGGCATCAAATTACTACAATTAATTTTTATTACACCCGCTGCAGTGCATGATAAAAAAATTAGACAAACTTATTCTTAAATCTTTTATCGGGCCGTTCATCATAACGTTCTTCATTGCTTTTTTTGTATTGATGATGCAGGGCCTGTGGAAATATTTAGATGATCTTGTAGGTAAAGGCCTTGATTTTATCACCATTGGAAAATTTTTATGGTATGTAAGTGCTTCCATGCTTACACTGGCCATGCCAATTGCTATTCTCATTTCCACCATCATGACCTTTGGCAACCTGGGCGAAAGTTTTGAACTGGTGGCCATCAAATCTTCTGGCATATCATTGCTGCGGTTTATGCGCCCGTTAATGTTTCTGGCGGTTTTATTTTGCGGCATCACATTTATGTTTGCCAATTATGTAATACCCTTTGCCAATTTAAAATTTGTGGCGTTGTACAACGATATTTTTTATAAGAAGCCCGCATTCGATTTGAAGGAAGGTGTTTTTTTTACCCATATTCCCAATTACGCCATCAAGGCTGGCAAAAAAGATCCGGATGGCAGAACCATCCGTGATATTTTAATTTACGAACAAACCAACCCGCTACAAAACAATACCATTGTTGCAGAAGCTGGCGTAATGACTGTTTCGCAGGATAAAAAATTTTTAGAATTTAATTTAAAGAACGGATACCGCTACCAGGAAAACGGAACCGTGTACGACAGCACCAATGAATATATACGCCTGGGTTTTACTTCTTTTAAAAAACTGTTTGATTTAAGTGCCCTGCAAAAACAAACAACCAACGACAGTGTTTACCGAAATAATTTTAAAATGTTAAGTGCCGGCCAGATAAACCGTTCGCTTGATTCTTTAAACAAAATGAATGATACGCTCGTATCCCGGATGTATAAAACCATAGCCGCATCATTACCTTATGCATCCATACAGGATAGCTCAAAAAAAATGGTAGCAGTTATAAAAACCAAATACA
>JAYUZB010000136.1:0-5445 GCA_043752185.1 Chitinophagaceae bacterium | reverse complement strand
CGAATTTGTTTAATGATTAATTACAAATCCAGCCAATCCTTTGCATTCTTAAATAATAATTTGTCTTTTAGCTCAGCCTCAAAATTCATTTGCTCTATTAGCAACCCCGGATGTTGTTCTCCCAATGGAAACGGATAATCACTGCCTAGACAAATATTATCTGCGCCCATTACTTTAATAATATATTTCAGTGCTACGGAGTCATGCACTAAACTATCAATCCAAAATTTGCCGATATAATCTCTTGGGTTAATTGGGTTATCAATTGCAACCAAATCAGGCCGCACATTAAATCCATGTTCAATTCTGCCAATGGTTAAAGGAAAACTTCCGCCGCCATGTGCAAAAGCCACCCGCAGTTTTGGAAATTTTTCGAACACGCCACCAAATATCATCGAGCAAATGGCACGGCTCGTTTCTGCAGGCATACCCACCAGCCAGGGCAGCCAGTATTTTTGCATCTGCTGCTCTCCCATCATTTCCCAGGGATGTACAAACAAGGCACAGCCGAGTTTTTCAGCCGCTTCGTAAAACGGAAAGAATTTCTCATCGTTTAAATTAAGCCCATTTATATTACTGCCAATTTCTAGTCCCGGCATTTTTAATTCGGTAACACAGCGTTCCATTTCTTTTATTGCCAAGTCAATATCCTGCAAGGGAACAGTTCCAATACCAATAAAACGTGTTGGATCTTTTGCAACCGTGTCAGCTATATGATCATTAAAAAACCGGGAGGTTTCATAACCATCATTTGCCTTTGCCCAATAATTAAATAAAACCGGGATAGTAGAAAGCACCTGGATGGTAACATCAGTTTCATCCATATCTTTTAACCGAACACCTGCATCAAAACAATTATCTTCTACTTCTCTGAAAAGTTTATCACCTTTCATCATACAGGCTTTGCAATTGCGGTGTTCCAGATGTATAAATTCACCATAGCCAAATTTTTGTACCCAGTTGGGCATTGTGGAAGGCATGATGTGTGTGTGGATGTCTATTTTCAAGTTTAGATGGTTTAGAAAGTTTAGGAAGTTTAGGTTGAAGTAAGCTAAACCTTCTAAACCATCTAAACTTCCTAAACCAATTAATATGTCAGCCCTTTTTCACCGGCGGCGCCATTACACTTCCACATTTACTACAGGTTCTTTTATGCTCATCTGCATAAAAACCTTCCATCACCGGTGGCAGTTGCGTTACAATATCAGAAATCACTTTATATTCTTCATACAATTTATTGCCGCAGTTTTCGCAGTACCATAAAAATCCATCCTCTTCGGTTTCTCTTATTTTTTCAATCACCAGGCCAACCGTATTAGGCCCACGTTGTGGTGAATGCGGTGTTTTAGGTGGTAGCAAAAAGATATCTCCTTCATTGATGGGTATATCTCTTGGCACACCGCCATCAATAATTTTTAAAACAATATCTCCTTCTACCTGGAAATACAATTCTTCAGTTTCATTAAAATGATAATCCTTACGGCTGTTTGGGCCGCCCACAACCATTACAATAAAATTTTCGGCGTCTTTATAAATGCATTGATTACCCACCGGAGGCTTAAGCTTATCCCGGTTATCATCAATCCATTTTTTTAAATTAAAAGGAGCTGCTATAGACATAATCGTAATTTTAGAATGGTTAAATTACAGCAATTTTTCGGGAATGAGAATTACCCGGTTGAATTTTAAATTGAATTACCTTTAAGCATGAATCTGACTATTCCATATCACCTGGAAAATTTTATTGGTGGAAATTTTATTGGTCCGCTTAGCGGCAATTTTATTGACAATGTAAACCCTGCTACCGGAGCTGTGTACGGACAAATACCCGACAGCAACAGCAAAGATGTTGATGCCGCCGTTATGGCTGCAAAAAAAGCATTACCTGCCTGGAGCGTTTTACCGGTTGAAAAAAGATTTATCATCCTGAATAAAATTGCAGAGCTCATTGATGAAAACCTGGAAGAACTTGCCCTTGCCGAAACCAATGATAATGGCAAACCTTTGTGGTTAAGCAAACAGGTTGATATTCCACGAGCTTCTGCCAACTTTCGTTTTTTTGCAACAGGCATTATGCATTTTGCAAATGAAAGTCACCAGATGGAAGACAAAGCTGTGAATTATACACTGCGGCAGCCTGTTGGTATTGTTGGCTGCATTTCGCCATGGAATTTACCGTTGTATTTATTTACCTGGAAAATTGCACCTGCATTAGCCGCAGGCAATTGCGTAATTGCAAAACCATCCGAAGTAACACCAGTTACCGCATTTCTTTTAGGTAAAATCTGCAAAGAGGCGGGCTTACCTGATGGTGTTTTAAATATTCTGCATGGCGTGGGCCAGCATTGCGGAGAGGCCATTGTAAAACATCCCGATATTAAAGCCATTTCTTTTACAGGCAGTACCAGGGCCGGCGCACATATTGCATTAGTTGCTGCACCCATGTTCAAAAAATTATCTTTGGAATTAGGCGGCAAAAATCCCAACATTATTTTCAATGATTGTAACTGGGAAAAAATGTTAACTGAAACCATCCGCTCATCCTTTGGCAACCAGGGACAAATATGTTTATGTGGCAGCAGGATATTGCTTGAAAGAACTGCTTACGAAGAATTTAAAAAACACTTTATTCCGATTATAAAAAAATTAACCGTTGGCGATCCGCTTGATGAGAAAAGTAAACAAGGTGCCATTGTAAGCAAAGTTCATTTTGAAAAAATTATGAACTGCATAGCTATTGCCAAAGAAGAAGGCGGTACTATTTTATGTGGCGGCAATGCTGTTAAGCTGGAAGGCAGATGTAAAAATGGATTTTTTATTGAACCCACCATTATTGAAGGGCTTGATCAAAATTGCAGAACCAATCAGGAAGAAATTTTTGGCCCGGTTGTTACCATCCAACCTTTCGATACAGAGAAAGAAGCGATAGCACTGGCTAATGCAACAGGTTACGGCCTATCTGCAACCATCTGGACACAGGATATTGGCAAAGCAAATCGTGTTGCATCTAAAGTAGAAGCCGGTATTATTTGGGTAAACTGTTGGCTGGTAAGGGATTTGCGTACGCCTTTCGGTGGCGTAAAAAACAGTGGTGTGGGTAGAGAAGGTGGGTGGGAAGCATTAAGGTTTTTTACTGAAGCAAAAAATGTTTGTATTCAATTTTAAATTCAACGCAGAGAAAATGAGAAGCAGAGAATACGCAGAGAAAAATTCTAAGCGAAGTAAAAACATCAGCGAAAACTCATTTCATCTTTTTCTTTGCGTTAAAATCTCTAAAAAAATATTATGAGTGAGATAATAAATACTGATTCTGCAGCAAAGCCTTTAGGTGCTTACCCACATGCAAGGCGTGTAGGAAATTTATTATTCCTCTCAGGCATTGGCAGCAGAAGTGCAAAAGACAATACCATTCCCGGATTGGAACTGGATGCTGATGGTAATATTATTAAGTACGATATTGAAGCCGAAATACTGCAGGTTTTTGCCAATGTAAAAGCCGTGCTGGAAGCCAGTGGAAGCAGTTGGGATAAGATTGTGGATGTTACCGTTTTCTTAACCAATATGAAAAAAGATTTTCCGGTTTACAATAAAATTTATGGAGAACATTTTACGAATGTGCAGGCTTGCAGAACAACTGTAGAAGTAAAAAGTTTACCAACACCAATTGCAATAGAATTAAAAGTAATTGCTATTGTTGACTAAAATAATTTAAATCGCAGAGAAAAGAAGTTGCAGCGTTTACGCAGCAAAAATAATTTCAGCGAAATCTCATGTATCTCTTTTTCTCTGCGTTAAAAAAAATAACAATGAAGTTTGAAAACACGTTGACATTTGCCAAACAACTTGACGCTGAAGATTCATTAAAACATTTCAGGGATAAATTCTACATTCCCATCATCAACGGAAATGAATGCATTTACTTTACCGGCAATTCGCTTGGCCTGCAACCCAAAACCACACAGGATTATGTGTTGAATGAACTGGAAGACTGGGCCAGCTTTGGTGTAGAAGGTCATTTTGATGCAAGGCAACCCTGGTTCAGTTATCATGAAATGTTTCCGCAACTGCTTACCAAAATTGTTGGAGCCTTGCCGGAAGAAATTGTGGTAATGAATCAACTTACAGTGAACCTGCATTTGCTGATGGCCAGTTTTTATCAGCCCACCAAAGAAAGATTCAAGATCATCTGCGAAGCAAAAGCATTTCCTTCCGATCAATATGCATTGGAAACACAGGCAAGATTTCATGGGTTGAATCCAGATGAAGTAATTATTGAAGTTGCTCCCAGAGATGGTGAGCATACGATCAAAACAGAAGATATTCTTGCAACAATAAAAGAACATGGCAACCAAACTGCGCTGGTAATTTTTGGCGGCGTAAATTATTATAGCGGGCAGGTTTTCGATATGAAATCAATTACGCAGGCCTCACATGAAGCAGGTGCGTATTGTGGTTTTGACCTGGCACATGCCGCCGGTAATATTGAATTGCATCTGCACCATTGGAATGTTGACTTTGCCTGCTGGTGCAGTTATAAATATTTAAACAGTGGTCCCGGTGGCGTTGCAGGAGCATTCATCAATAAAAAACATGCAGGCAATACTGCATTACCAAGGTTAGCCGGCTGGTGGGGCCATGATAAAGCCACCCGCTTTAAAATGGAGAAAGGTTTTAACCCCATTGCAACAGCCGAAGGCTGGCAACTAAGTAATGCGCCGGTATTAAGCATGGCTGCTCACAAAGCAGCACTGGATATTTTTGAAGAAGCAGGTATAGAAAATTTAATCGCTAAAGGAAAACATTTAAGTGATTATTTATGTTTTATTATTGAAGAACTGAATGCTGCATCTTCAGAAAAAAAGATAGAGATCATCACACCAAAAGAAAATAAAGGCTGCCAGGTTTCTATGCTGATGTTGCAAAAAGGAAAAGAAGTTTTTGATGCCTTAAAACAAAACGGTGTACTGGCCGATTGGCGTGAACCCAATGTAATAAGAGTTGCACCGGTTCCTTTGTACAATTCGTTTGAAGATGTTTGGAAATTTGGAGAAATTATAAAACTAATTCTAAATAAAAAATAATGAGCAAGAAAGAAACTGTAATTATTGGCGCAGGTTTGGTGGGCTCGTTGCTCTCAATTTATTTATCCAAACGTGGTTATAAAGTAAAAGTTTATGAACGCCGTGCCGATATGCGTAAGCAGGATATGATCGCAGGCCGCTCCATCAACCTTGCACTGAGCGATCGTGGTATTAAGGCTTTGGAAGAAGTTGGCCTGATGGATGAGATACGGAAAATATGCATTCCCATGCATGGCCGCTTTATGCACAATGCCGATGGCAGTACCGCTTACCAGGCTTATGGAAAAGAAGGACAGTATATTAATTCCGTTTCAAGAGGTGAATTGAATTGCAAGCTGATGGACCTGGCTGAAGAAAACGGTGT
>JAYUZB010000135.1:0-5450 GCA_043752185.1 Chitinophagaceae bacterium | reverse complement strand
TTATATCTGCATTCTTTTTAAGGCTTGCTTCGTTCTTATTCCACTCTTTTAAAGTGTTGGTAAAATACCTGTTGTAAAAAAGATACAACCTGCCATTCAGTATTTTAAAGGTTTCAGGGTCCACTGAAACCTTCTCTCCGTTTTGTCCCATGGCATAAGCACACCAGCCGCCATATTCGGGCTCGTATTTAAAAGGCGCTGCTTTAAAAATTTCTTTATTTGCTTCAGATGAAAAATAATACAGAATTCCCTGGTACGATACGGCCAGTTCTTTTTTACCTTTTACAGTTTTGTTCTGTGTAAAATAGGCAACAGGGTCGTAACCTTTTATAGCTAAGCCGCTTTCCCCATTAAAATGTTTTTTACGTAAGGCACCTGCATCCTGTGCAGTTGATGATAAACTCAAAAGCACGAGTGTAATTAAAATGAATAAGTATTTGATGATTTGCTATATTTAAAGTACAAAATTACATTTTGGGTTATGCGCATGCTGTCGGGTAAATGACATAGAATTAAACTTTACAATTAATTAACAGCACGCAAACCTTCACAGTGGCATCTACGTAAATTATGCGGTGAAATTCAGTTCATTTGGTGTGTTTGGTATCGGTATGTCATCCAGCAGACAAAAGCATTTAAATAGTTAGCCTAAAATTGCATTTAAAATGCAACGTATGATTAAAACAATTTTTATCTGGATTTTAAAGATACTTGCAGCAGTTATTCTGCTGCAGACTTTATACTTTAAGTTTACTGCTCATCCACAATCGGTGCAGCTTTTTACAACCCTGGGCATGGAACCCTGGGGAAGAATTGGAACAGGAGTGGCTGAGTTGATTGCTTCTATACTGATTTTAATACCTCGAACCACCTTATTGGGTGCTTTAATGGGGTTAGGTTTGATGGCGGGAGCAATTTTTTTCCATCTTACAAAATTGGGAGTTAACTTTGGAGGAGATGTGGTTTTGTTCATGTATGCACTAATTGTATTTGCCTGCTGCCTGGCCTTAATTATCATCTACAGAAAAAACATACCGCAACTTTTAAAATTTAAGTTTTGACAAGTGTATTCAACAAGTCGGACGAAGCATTAAATAACCTGGCAGATGCTTTGCAGCAATTGACTGACCAAAGCCTGTATATCAATCCATGCGAAGCATTAAGCAATGCAACTATTGGCCAGCATACCCGGCATATTATTGAACTGTATCAATGCCTGATTGAAGGTTATCCCACAGGAAAAATAAATTATGATGACCGTAAGCGCAACCCGCTTTACGAAAACGACATACCTGCAGCTATCAAAGTTATTAGAGAAATACAGAAAAATTTACAGCAGCCTGATAAGGAAGTTAATATTTTCTGCGGATCCAATGATAATTCTGTTTGCATCGAATCTAATTACTATAGGGAGGTTTTATACAACCTGGAGCATTGCATACATCACCAGGCATTAATTAAAGTGGCGTTGCTTTCTATAAAAAATATCAACATAGCCGATGGCTTTGGTGTGGCACCATCAACCTTACAATACCGACAGGAATGTGCACAGTAAGTTTTGTACTGGTAAAGGATGCAGTAATTATTACTTCAAACAGGGATGAACATATACAGCGTGAAAATGCTGCTGCACCCGATTTTCATCAGATACAAAATAAAAAAATTATTTTCCCTAAAGATGCCAGGGCAGGTGGTACCTGGTTTGCCGCAGGCGATAACGGAGTAGTTGCTGTATTGCTGAACGGCGCTTTTAAAAAGCATAGTCCCCAACCCCCTTACCGAAAAAGCAGGGGTTTAATTTTGCTGGAAATTATTGAAGCAGATGAACCGCTTTCATTTTTCAAAACAATCAGCCTGAATAATATTGAACCTTTTACCGTAGTACTTTATCAGCCCGGTTTTTTACATGAGTTAAGGTGGGATGGAAATGCTAAATATGAAAAAGCGCTGGATATTACCGGTAATTATATCTGGTCATCAGCAACTTTGTATAGTGATGAAATAATTGAACACAGGGAAAATCTCTTTGATCGTTTCATTCATTCAGCTGACGGTATTACTGCCCAAACGGTTCATGAATTTCATGCCAGCAATAATGGCGATACCGAAAATGGTTTTGTGATAAGCCGGCAAACCGGAATGAAAACATTCAGCATTACACAGGCGGTTGTTCAAAGTGATGTTGTAAACTTTTTACATGCAGATTTGTTACAACAAAAACGCTATACCGAGACCATGCATATCAATCACGCTGCAATAAAACTATAAGTGAAGAAATTTAAACTGTTTATTCATAAGCTTACGCACTGGGAGTATTGGCCTTTTGATGTGGTGTACATACCCATGTACTTTGTTTGGTTTTATTATTCGGCAAAGGCAAGGTCTTTCTTCTTTTTTAATGCAGCCAATCCTCGTATTAAAAATGCAGGCTTCCTTATGGAGTCTAAAAAAGATATTTACGATATTATTCCGGAGCAATACATTCCTAAAACATTATTTTTTAAAGATGGAACTGATGCAGCAAAAATTCTGCAGGCAGTTGCAGCTTCGGGTATTTCTTTCCCTTGCATTGCCAAGCCGGATATGGGCGGAAAGGGTAGGGGCGTTCAAAAAATTTATGCATTGGACGAGATTGCAACCTATGCCGGTAAAATAAATATGGATTTTTTGGTGCAGCAATTTATTCCTTATCCCGAAGAAGTAGGTATATTTTATTGTCGCATGCCCGATAAGCCGGATGGCTTTATCAGCGGAATTGTTGCAAAAGAATTTTTGATTGTAAAAGGAGATGGTGTATCAAGCTTAACACAGCTTGTTGAAAAAGATCCACGCTATCATTTTCAGCTGGAAGCTTTGCAAAAAATTTATGGCGAAGGATTGAGCACCGTTTTGGAAAAAGATGAATTGAAAAACCTGGTACCTTACGGAAACCATGCCCGTGGTGCAAAATTTATTGATGTAAGCCATTGGGCAGATGAAATTTTTACAAAAAACTTTGATCATGTTTGCAAACAGATACCTGAATTTTATTTTGGCAGGCTGGACGTGATGTACAGTAATTTTGAAGATTTGAAAGCAGGTAAAAATTTTTCCATTGTTGAGCTGAATGGCGCCGGCAGCGAGCCTACGCACATTTACGACCCAAGCCACTCCCTGTTTTTTGCCTGGAAAGAAATTGCCCGGCATTTTAAATTACTTTGTGCCATCAGCATAAAAAACCACCAAAGAGGCTTTCCGTATTTAACGGTTAAAGAAGGTATGCAGATGTTTAAAGAAAACAGAGCTGTTATGAAAAACCTGGATCAATTTTAATAAAGTCAACCGGTATGAATAAGAAAGTAAAAAGCAGATTGAAGTGGAGCCTGCTCATCTTTTTATTTTGTTGGATTGTTATGGCACAAAGCTGCATGAAATTCAGGATAAGCGATACTAAAGCAAAGGAAGAGTTTGCACAAAAAGGTTTGCAAGCAAGTTTTAATTATACCGGTGCTGATAAAAAAGGATTGCATTATGTAAAGACTGGTGCAGATACTTTACCTACTTTGTTTTTTGTGCATGGTTCGCCGGGTAGTTGGGATGCGTTTAAGATTTACCTGATGGATACGGCCCTGCTGCAGCATTTCAGAATAATTTCTGTTGACAGGCCCGGCTTTGGTTACAGTGATTTTGGTACTGCTTTACACCTGAATGAGCAGGCGGAGCTGATTAATAAAATAATTGAAAAAGAAAATAATAACAAACCAGTACACATGGTTGGTCACAGCATTGGCGGGCCGGTAATTGTAAAACTGGCGCAGGATTATCCCAATGAAATAAGCTCGCTAACCATACTGGCCGGTTCCATTTCCCCTAAAGACGAACCCAAAGAGTATTGGCGGTATTTATTTTTGCATACACCACTGAAAATACTGATGCCTGGCGCTTTCGGACCATCTAATGATGAGATCGTTTATTTTAAAAAAGATTTGTACAGGCTTGATACCGGTTATGCAGCATTAAAAATGCCCGTTACTTTTATTCATGGCGATGCCGATAAATTTGTTACAGTAAAAAATGTAGAGTACGGCAAAAAAAAGCTGGCCAATAATACAAATGTAAAAGTCATCATTATTCCAGGAGCAAGCCATTTTATACCCTGGGAGCATTTTGATTTGATAAAAACACATTTGCTTACATTGACTGAAGATAAATAACTTAAAAGTTACTAATCAAAACAAGGCAAGACTCAGCCTTCCCCTATCTTCTTTAAGCTTGCAACATCATTAATCAAAATTTCTTTTTTTGTAATCTTAATAATATTTTCTTTTTCAAACTGATTTAATGAGGTTGTTACCGTTTGCCTTGATGAACCGATGAGTTTGGCAATATCATCATGCGTTAAAAATTTATCAATAGCAGCTGTATTATTTACTACAGCATTTTTGTCTTTTGCCAACTGTAACAGCAATTGCGCCAGCCTGCTTTTTACATCTTTGTTTAAAATGTTTAACAAGCGGTTTTCAACTTTACGCAGTTTATTGCCCAGGTGAAAACTAAAGGCAATGGCCATTTCGGGCTTGCGCTGCAGGATTCGTATAAAATCTTCCATAGTAAATGCACAAAGGCTTACATCGCTTTTATAAGCCTGCGCAAATTCATCCTGGTCGTTGTTTTTTTCTAAAGTAAGTTGCCCGAAAATTTCGCCTTTCTGAATAATTTCTTTTATCACTTCATTGCCGGCTTCATCAATGTAGCCGAGTTTTATAAAACCATCTTTGGCAAAATAAAGTTTGTTGCGGTTCTGGTGCGGAAAGTAGATGTATTCTCCGCTAGCTGCTTCTATATAATTATGTACCAATGCAAGTTCTTCATATTCTTCTTCGGTAATGTGCTCAAAAATATCAAACCCTCTTAGCAGGAGTAAAGTTGAATCGCAGGAGTTTGAATCATTCACGTTGTTTATTTTTTTTCAAAAATAAGAGAAGCTGAGTTCATACAATACCTTAGGCCGGTTGGTTTGGGGCCATCGTCAAATACATGGCCTAGGTGGGCACCACATCTGCTGCAGTTAACTTCGGTTCTTTCCATGCTATAACTATTATCAGTAATTTCTTCCACATTGGCTTTTTTAATGGCCTGCCAAAAACTGGGCCAGCCGGTACCGCTTTCAAATTTTGTGGCAGAGCTAAAAAGTTCCTGGCTGCAGCACACACATTTGTAAATTCCTTTTTGGTGGTTATCCCAGTAAGTACCGCTGTAGGCTCGTTCTGTCCCTTTTTGACGGGTTACCTGAAATTGTAGTGCTGTTAATTGCTTGCGCCATTCAGCATCAGTTTTTGTAACTGCATACTTTTTTGTTTGTGCCGATGCAGTAAAGAAGAAGCTTATTAAAATGGCGAATGTACCGATGTATTTCATAATTGCTTGTTTGTGTAAATTACGCATTTTGAATCTTTTTAGTTTTTACAGCC
>JAYUZB010000134.1:0-13171 GCA_043752185.1 Chitinophagaceae bacterium | reverse complement strand
TCACCTTAAACCCTGCAAGGTTATTAGGCATTGCTGATAAAGTAGGAAGCATTGAAATTGGAAAAGATGCAGACCTTGTACTTTTTAACGGCGATCCTTTTGAATACCTGAGCAAAGTTTGCGGCGTAATGATTGATGGCGTAATGGTAAAAGAAGGATGCCAGTAAGATGAGGCTAAAAATAATCAGCAGCATTGCCTATGAAAATAAATTCAGGCAATAGTTGCACTTGCCAATAACAAAAAGGATAAAAAAACAAACAATATACAAAGCAGTAAACATGCTACCCAGCCAGTTGTTGTTCTATACCCATTTGTAAGAAGGCATAAATTAAATGCTGCAAAAATGCTTTATTTTGTGTTTCATTTATCAACAAACCTTAAAATAAATTATGAAATCTCTACTTCGCACCATCATAACAGCACTCTTTTTAACAGCAGGAACAGTAAACGCCCAAACGGATAAAACACCAGCAGCAGCTATTGTCCTTGATTCTATATCTGTAAAAGATTATGTAGGAAAATACGATGCTGGTGTTGGCGCCGTTACAGTTACCTGGGAGCAAAATAAATTAAATTGCTCATTGGAAGGCAAAGGCAGTGCTGAAATTATACCTACTACTACTCCTGATGTACTTACCATTGTTGGATATGGCGGAACTGTAAGTTTTGTGAGGGATGACCAGAAAAAAGTAAACAAAGTAATTATAGAAGTGCAGGGACAAACATTTGAAGGAGTTAAATTATAAATACTTTTGGGGCAAGGCTTTTAGCCTGTTGGTATTTAAGATTATACCAACAGTTGCTGAATCATTTTTATTCTAGAAGTTGTACGTTTTAATTACTGTGAAAGTAAACACGAGCCCCAGAAAGAGGGTAATTTATAATTTCACTTTCATTACTTTTTTTGTATTTCGGCTTTCCTCAGCCATAAATCCCATCACATGGCTTTCAATTGATGCATCGATTGTAGATGTAAGTAATTCTGGTTTGTGCTGCGATACTGCATTTATCCAGTCAGCAACCAATCGCCAGTCTCCTCCTCCATGCCCATCAGACTCCTGCTTCCATTCTGTTTTTTTACCGGTTAAAAAATCCGTTATGGTAAAAGAAGTCATATCGCCAACCACATCGCCCAGGCTACCCATCACCCTGGTTCTTCTGCCATCATAAGAAGTAAATGCTTCCATCGAAAAGGCTGCCGTAAGTCCACCTTCAAATAAAATATTGGTTGTGTAATGATCTGGCTGATCGTTTTCCATGCGGTAAACACAACGACCATAGTTGGTTGTTTTTAACTTTTCCAGTACAAATGCTGCCTGCTTTTCTTTTTCTTCGGGCAGGTCAAATACATAATTCCAGCTTCTTTTACGGTAATAAATTTCCAGCGCCGAGTAAGGACATTTTTGTTCAACTGCACAACCATCTGTACAGCGTGCGGTACTTCCCGCCGGTGCGTTTTTCTTTGTAAACCATTGCAGGCTTCCAAAAGCCTGAATATGGGTGCAGGGTTTATCCACCATCCATTTTATTATATCCAGATCGTGGCACGATTTGGCTAATATGATTGGTGTGGTTTGCTTACTATTATGCCAGTTACCCCTAACATAGGAATGGCTCATATGAATATGCTGAATAGGCTCCAGGTGCTGTATGCTTACCACTTCGCCCAACACGCCACTTTGAATGATCTCCCGGAGTTTAACAAAATAAGGTGCATAGCGCAGCACATGGCATACGGCAACTATTCTGCCGGTCTTCTTCGACAAAGCTAAAATCTCACGGCATTCTTTTTCACTGGGTGAGATTGGTTTTTCAAGCAATACATCGTAACCCATTTCCAGGGCTTTCATACAGGGCCCATAATGCAGGTTATCGGGTGTTGTAATAATAATAGCATCAGCAAATTTTGGCCTTGCAAAAACATCTTCCCATGTTTTAAAACGGTTTTCTTCTTTTATGTTGTGTTTTTTGGTGTACCGTTCATTACGCAGTGCAATGGGTTCGGCCACGCCCACAATATCAAGCTGGTCGGGATATTTTACTGCATAATTACCATATACATTACCCCTTGCACCGGCACCACAGGTAATGGCGGTAACCGGTTTATCTAATTTTAAATTTAAATCAGGTAATAAAATGGGTTGTTTATTTTCATCAACAGCCCATGCAGCAGCAGGCATGGCCAGGGTTCCAAAAGATAATCCCAATGCACGAATGGCATCGCGGCGGCTCCAATGTTTTGACATAAACAATTTTTTGGTGATGGAAAGATTCTTAAAGTTAATGATGTTTTGGCGATGTAATCTTCATCTGTGATATGAAATTTCTTTCCAGCGGGGAAGGAACATTTTACTTTATACTAAATAACATTCCTGTATGAAACCCCGATGTGTTATACTCCTGCTATAAATTACTGCTACTTCTTAAATATGATGCAGCGGGAGCCTTATTAAGTAAGCCTCTGCCGGCAGCGGGGTTTCGCAGTAAAATACTTTTAATAACAAGTGTTGATTTGCGAAAACCCCGCTGAGACAAAATAAATATTTCGTTTGATTTGATGATTGAGAGGGAACACCTGCGAAGTACCAGAAATAAGTTACTTTCGTTATTCATCATTAAAACATTATCATGAAAAAATTATTACCTGCCTTGTGTATAGTAATGGTATCCATAACCTCTTGCTCGGATAACAGTACCAAGGAAACCACCGACTCAAATACAACTACGGAAACAAAAAAAGTTGACAGCAGGGAACAGGAAATAAGAGACAGTACCAAAATGCTGGATAAAATGCTTGCAGATCCAAAATCAAATTACTCCCCGGACAGTTTGAAATAAGTATAGCTGTTTTTAAGTTCTTTGCGGATGCATGCTTATTCTTTGCAGATGCATATTTACTAAAACGTGGATGGACATACTGGAGAGGTGATTGAGAAAAATTTATTTCCTTTCTCAGGCGAGGCTCTGCCCGGATTTTGTGATTTGGCTTACGGGACTCGCCGTTCTACGGAGCGATATCAAAATACCTAAGAGTTTTTGCTGCCAGGCGGCGAGTCCTGGGCCTGCGCTCATTGCATGGCCAGAGACTCGCCTGAGAACTAAAAGTATACTTTTAGTCCCACAAATATTTCGTTTGAATTTGATGATTCGGATGGGAACACCAGCGCCAGAGGAAATTAATTTTTAATACAACGAACATTCCACCCCTGCCTTTTATCAGCACCAATAATATTAAGTACTACATTGAAGTTCCAGACCCCCGCCCCTAGGCCATGGGTAGCGTTAAATGCATCAGGCCCCCACCAGTGACCATACTCTCCTATAGCTGCAAAAGTGCCAAAATCGGTTCTATACCCACCCGGTAATGCTGTAAATCCACTACTATTGGTGGCTCCAGTATTGGGGCTGAGCCAATGAGAAGTACCAGCTTCTTTTAACGGTCCTCCTGCAGTTGATAAACCACCCACACATGCACCCAATGTTCTCCATTCAGCTTCGGTTGGCATATGCCAGCCCACAGGTGCCAGTCCTCTTGGATCACTTGCTGCATACCAATTATAAAGTCTTCCATAAACAGCTTCCGTAGACGGATCATTATTATAAAAACAATATGCGCCTG
The DNA here is from genome assembly GCA_043752185.1 of Chitinophagaceae bacterium. Lineage (GTDB taxonomy): Bacteria > Bacteroidota > Bacteroidia > Chitinophagales > Chitinophagaceae > Ferruginibacter. Next base: position 9,551 of record JAYUZB010000134.1, on the reverse strand, counting down.
TAGTTAAATTAGACCATGCCGTTGCATCGGTAACCAACGGTATAGGATCGCCATTTCTGTAATTACTTATAGAGAGATTTTTATCCATCCATACTTGGGAACATATTGTTACAGTTCCGGCTGTTGACGAAGTAAAATTAATTTCAGCACCATACCCGGTGCCTGCTGAATTCGTTGCATAAGACCTTACATAATAAACAGTGGCAGGGCTAAGGCCGGTAAGAGTGCTGTTAAATATTCCTATACCTGTTCCATCAGTAGTTTTTGGGTTTGCCGTAGTTGGGTTGGAAGATGTACTCCAACAAACACCACGGGCTGTTACAGTTGCCCCCCCATCTGTTATTACATTACCCCCACTTACTGCGGTATTTAGTATAACAGCACTTGCAGCTGTGGTAGCTGCAAGCGTTGGTATTGCAAATGCCGACAGTGTTGTAAAACTTTGTTCAAGCGCATAAGCTGTACCCACACTGTTTGTAGCATAGGCACGTACATAATAAACTGTACCCGGATTTAAACCTGTTAAATAACTGGTGAACAAACCTGTACCGCTTCCATCAACAGTTTTTGAATTTGCAATGGTTGGATTTGTTGCTGTATTCCAGCAAACACCACGGGATGTAACTGTGGCACCTCCATCAGAACTTATGTTTCCGCCACTGGAAGCTGAAAAAGCAGTAATAGCGCTTATGACTGCAACTGCATTCATTACAGGAACTGTTGCACTTGGTGGCGTTGGAGCTGATGGCCCTGATTTACTACAGCCTACAATTATTAATACTGTTATAAAGTATGAAAAAAGTAAGGTAGTTCTCATAAAGTAGGTTTTGGGAATAGCTTAAATAGTAATCAAAAAAATACTAAATTAAATATACCTAATTTTTATATGGCTAATGAATAAATATGCATTTTTTCAGGTTCTTTCTTTCTTCCTTTCTCAGGCGAGTCTCTGCCCGGATTTTGTTAGCTGGCTTACAGGACTCGCCGTTCTACAAAGCGATATCAAAATACCTAAGAGTTTTTGCTGCCAGGCGGCGAGTCCTGGGCCTGCGCTCATTGCACGGAAAGAGACTCGCCTGAGAACTAAAGATTAAAATATTACGGACAATTTACGCTTAGATAAAAGCTCCCTAAAGATATGCCGTACAAGTGAGTGACACAACGATGTTGCCATGAAATACTGAAGCTCATAACAAAAAAATCTTTCGCTTCGTGATATGAGATGCTTCGTCCCTCAGCATGACAGAACTCGACGGCCTCAGCATGACAGAAGCGAAGGGACTACACAGTTACCTTACGAATATGGAAAACCCGGATGCATTAAAAGTGCCGTTACTTGAATAAATGTTTACCCCATTCTTCCATGTTTTTGCTATAGAGATAGGGATGACATTATTGATCCTTTCGTACCCTGTTACATATACATCATCGCCAATTATATAAACTGAATTTGACCTGGCATAATTAGCCCCGTTGGTTAAACTACTTGCAACACCGTTCTTCCATACACGGGCAATACCATTGCCGCCTGAAACCTCGAAACCCGCCACGTACAGATCGTTCTTTAAAACCGCCGTACCGTACGCAATGGCGATCTGGTTACCATTACTTAAAAAACTGGCTACCCCATTCTTCCAAACCGTTGCTATACCAATGCCCCCGGTAAATTCCCCTCCTGCTACATATACATCTGTGTCCGATAAACTTACTGAATATGCCACGGGATTGAGACCAGGGAGATCTGCCGCAACACCGTTCTTCCAAAGTTTTGCAACGGAGGGTACACTTCCATTATAGCCGGTTACGTATACATCAGAACCGGATACAAGAACAGAGGTGGCCTGGCCATTATTGCTGCCACCCGGCAAAGCTCTGGGCACACCATTTTTCCATAATGTTGCTACTGAGCTGCCTGATGCATCATTTTGGTAACCGGCGATATAAACATCATCGCCTGATACGAAAACCCCAAATGCCTGTGCATCGAGCACACCATTGGAAAGCGATGTACTTACATTATTTTTCCAAAGTTTGGCTGTATAATTAATACCGTCAAATTCATAGCCAACTGCATATACATCGTCTTTAACAACATACACCCCACGCCCCCAGGATTGTTTGGTTGGCGGCGTAGATAAAGTTGTAGCCATACCATTTTTCCATATTCTTGCATTGCTGTAAGTGCCATTTTCTTCGTAGCCAACTACAAATACATCAGGAATTCCGGTGGTGAAATTTAATTGATTGCCATAAACCGTACCCAAACTATTTGTTGCATAAATCCTGGCATAATAAGCTGTTTGTGGAATTAATGCTGTGATGGTACTGCTGAAGGAACCGGTTCCACTCCCATCTGTAGTATGGTTACCTGTAACCAAAGGATTGGAAGACGTGCCCCAGCAAACTCCACGGGCTGTTATTGCAGAGCCGCCATCTGAAGTTATGGAACCTGTAATTACTACAGTGGTTGCAGTAAGGTAAGCTGACGTGGAAGTACCTGCTAATACTGGTATTGTAGGCACCACAGGCAGAGGCGTGGGTGATGTGGTTGAAGACTTATTACAACCTGCAACAAACAACATCGATAATATTGCCAGCCATGCGGATAGAACTTTCATAAAAACAGTTTGAGGTTTGGTGAATGGTTTATCAGACAGCATGAAGATAAAAAACAATTTGATGTAATAGTTTATAAATGCAGGTAACAAGAAACAATTAAAAATTAAGAATGAAGATTTAAAAATTAGAACCGGGCTGTATCCATCATTCTTAATTCTTAATTACAGAGATGCTTCGTTCCTTTAACCCATTTCTCGGCTTCGCTCGAAATTATGGCCATCGCCCCTTCGACACTTCGACTTCGCTCAGTGCAAGCAGCTCAGGATGCTCCTACACCCCAATCTTCTCATTCACCAGCGCCAGTATCTCTGTTTCCAATGCAATTGTTTTTTCCTGTATGGCTGCGCCACGGGCAATGATATTGGCGGTAAAAGTTTTATCGTTGTAACCCGTGGCATTAATACGTACGTTCATAAAAGCACCAATAACTGCGGCCCTTGCACATAGTGCGCCAACGCCGGCATCGGTAACTGAGTTGGGGTTACCCTCAATAACCATTGCTTTAATAACGGCCATACTGGCGTAAGCAGTTTCCATTACTTTAAAAGGTATTTCAATGGCGTATTTGGTGGCGGCCTGTATGGCCTGGGTACGGTTTGCTTTTTCTTCGTCGGTTGCTTTTGGCAGGGCAAAGGCTTCCATAATTTTATTAAAGGCTGCGGTATCGGCATCAACCAGTTTCAGTAATTCGCTTTTGTACTGTTCCCCTTTTTCGGCCCAGTCACTAAACTCCTGCCAACGATCATCCCAGCCTTTTTTGTGGCTGCTTAAATTGGCAACCATGCAGCCCAGGCTTATACCCAGCGCACCCACATAAGCACTGATGGATCCACCGCCAGGTGCAACACTTTCGCTGGCAGTAAGGTCGGCAAAGTCGTTGAGCTTCATTTTTATTAAATGGCTGCTGCCTGCATCGTCAAGCATATATTCTATAATTCTTTCTTCAGGTTTAAAGGGCCCCAGTTCATCCAGCCCCATACTTTTAATGGCAATTTTTATCAGTTCTTTTTCGCTTACGCCGGTGCTGCGTTTTTGTTTTTGTAAAAAATATTTGCCGGCATCGGTCATGGCTTTTAGGGGAATGAGGCCTACCAGTTCGCTGCCGGTAACACGTATGCCACGGGCGCTTGCTTTGGTACACACTTCATCAAATGCCACATGCACGGGTGTGATGTTGATGTTGGTGAGGTTCATGGAAATTTGTGCAACACCATATTCTTCTATAAACCAGCCAATGGCTTTTACAGATTTTAAAGTGCCCGGTTGGTTTATTTTCTTTCCATCCTTTTCAATATTTCTTCCTGCTTCACGTACATCAAATGCAATGGCATTGGCACGGCGTGTTGATGTTGTGTTGAGGTTGATATTGTATGCCACCAAAAAATCTCTTGCACCAATTACGGTGCCGCCACGTTTTGTATCAAACTCGGCAGGGCCAAAATCGGGTTTCCATTGTGGCTCTTTTATTTTTTTAAAGAACCCTTCGTATTCGCCGGCTCTGATCACCGATAAATTATTTCTTGTGGCATCGGGCTGTGCAGCTTCGTATAAATAAACGGGGATGTTTAGTTCTTCTCCTACTCTCTTTGCCAATTGCTGTGCGTACTTTGCTGTTTCTTCCATGTTGATGTTTGCAATGGGTATCAGCGGACAAACATCTGTGGCGCCCATGCGGGGATGTTCACCTTTGTGTTTGCTCATATCAATTAACTCGCCGGCTTTTTTTATTGCTTTGAAAGCAGCTTCTATAACATTTGCCGGTTCGCCTACCATGGTTACAACAGTTCTGTTTGTTGCTTTTCCGGGATCTACATTTAATAAACGCACACCTTCAACGGATTCTATTTCGTTGGTTATTTGTTTTATGATGTTTAAATCATTTCCTTCTGAGAAATTTGGAACACATTCGATGAGTTGTTGGGCCATGGTTATTATTTTTTCTGTCAGTCTTTTTATTGTAATTGTATGCTCATTTGTTATTTACTTTTTTGCTTCTCCGAAAAAGTAACAAAAAAGGAGCCCCGAAATCGAATACAGCCCGATTTCGGGAAGCAGCTATGTTCGGCTATTGTACTACTGTGGCTTCGGCATTTGTAATTCTACTCTTAGCATAGCAAGCTCTTTTTAACTATAGCGAAGTTAACAGCAATTTTACATAAACAAAAACTGCATGCATTTATATGGATACCCACTGATTTGGTTTACAAAAACAAATTTCGACCATGGTTGATTTCGATTTTAGAGAAGGCTATTTATTTTGCTGCCACACTTTAAGATGGAAACCATTAAGCCAACCATGACGTTTATAAATACGACATTAGTTATAAGCTGTAAAACAAAAAGCATACTGGTGCCGTGGGTTGGCCGGCAAAACGGGCGGAGCCATTCGTGTTTGCCTTGATTTTTTTGTTACTTTTTTGCATCAAGGCAAAAAAGTAAATAAAGAAATATAAGTCACATTCAAACAAAAATCATATGCTCACATGATAAGTATTAGCCGGCGTTTTATAATTTAAAGCTGAAATTTGCAACAAACAACAATCAATGATTCATCCTTACAATTACGTAACTGCCAAAGATGCCCTATCTATTATTGAAAGCAATAGCAGGGTATTTGTGCATGGCAGCATCTGTACTCCTACTCACCTGCTGAATGAACTGGCCCATGAAAAAGACCGGCTGAAAAATGTAGAGCTGGTTTCTATAACGTTGAAAGGTGATATAGAAATTGCCAAAGCAGCATACCAGGATAGTTTTCATCTCAATTCCTTATTTGTATCATCACCCATACGTGATGCAGTGGCTGATGGCCGTGCAGATTTTGTACCGGTGTTCTTAAGTGATATTCCCGACCTTTTTATGAATGATATTCTGCCAATAGATACAGCCATAGTGCAGGTATCTCCGCCCGATAAACAGGGATATGTATCGTTGGGTGTATCGGTAGATATTGCCCGCTCGGCGGTTGACTCTGCAAAAAAAATAATTGCCCTGGTTAATTCTAAAATGCCACGTACGCATGGTGATGGCATGATACATACAGACAGGTTTGATAAAATGGTTTTTCATGATGCAGACTTGCCCGAAGAAAGTTACAGCAGCAAAGTGGGAGAAAATGAATTGAAGATTGGTAAGTTCATAGCCGACATGATTGATGATGGCAGCACTTTGCAAATGGGCATTGGTACCATTCCTGATGCTGTGCTGAGCCTGCTGGGCAATCATAAAAACCTGGGTGTACATACCGAAATGATGAGTGATGGTGTGATTGACCTGATAGAAAGTGATGTGATAAACAACCGCAAAAAAAAGATACACCCCAATAAAAGCGTAACCAGTTTTGCACTGGGTACAAAAAAATTATACAATTATGTAGATGATAATCCATCAGTAGTTTTTTTGGATATTGATTATGTAAACAGTCCGCAGGTGATACAACGCAACCCAAAAGTAGTTGCTATTAACAGCGCCATTGAAGTAGACCTTACCGGGCAGGTATGCAGCGACAGTATTGGTACACTGCAATACAGTGGTATTGGCGGACAAATGGATTTTATACGTGGTGCTGCACTGAGCAAAGGCGGAAAGCCCATCATTGCATTAACCAGCCGTACCAAACATGGTATGCCCAGGATAGTACCTTATTTAAAAGAAGGCGCCGGTGTGGTTACCACCCGTGGGCATGTGCATTATGTTGTTACCGAGTATGGTGTTGCGTATTTGTTTGGAAGGAATTTAAGGCAGCGTGCAAAGTTGCTGATTGATATTGCTCATCCGGATGATAGGGAGGCATTGGAGAGGTATTGTTTTGAAAGGTTTAAAGTGTTTATTTAATTAAGAATTAAAAATGAAGAATTAAGAATTAGGCGTCTTATTGTTTTTAGAAGTTTTCAAAATGGAGGCAAGGATTTTTTTTAGTTCATCAACATCTGAGAGAAAGGATTGAGATAGTTTAATTTCCAATGATCCGGCATCATTTAATAACCTCAGCCAGTAAGAGGTTTCCCTTGCTTCTTTGTATGCAATACTTACTTTATGAATGAAATCACTTTTTGATTGAGCTCCTTCAGCTTCTTCAATATTGGCGCCGATAGATGTTCCCGACCTTAACAGCTGAAGCAATAACTCACGTTCTACTTTTTGTTTTCTCAGGTGCAGATATAGTTTTACAATCCGTAAACCAAAAGCATATGATTTCTCCAGAATTATATTATGCTCTTTCATTGAAGGAATTTTTAATTCTTCATTCTTAATTTTTAATTCAGATAAATGCTCCATTTATCATCACTTTATCAATCAAATTATTTCCAAAAGAATAAGGCAGGTAAGCAAGTGAGGGAATTGGTTTTGTAAAAATAAGATTGGCTTTTTTGCCGATGGTGATGCTGCCAAGTTCTTTCTCCAACTCCATAGCATAAGCTCCGTTTATGGTAGCTGCATTGATGGCTTCTTCGGGCAGCATTTTCATTTGTATGCAACTTAAAGCAATTACAAAATTCATATTGCCGCTGGGCGATGAACCGGGATTGTAATCGCTGGCCAGGGCAATGGCGCAGCCGGCATCTATTAACTGCCTGGCAGGTTGATACTCCATTCTTAAGAAGAAAGCGGCGGTTGGTAAAAGCGTTCCGATAGTGTTTGAACTGCTTAATAATTTAACATCAGCATCAGTCATAGTCTCCAGATGATCAATAGATAAGGCGTTTAGTTTTAAAGCTGATTCTATACCACCAATGCTGTTTAACTGGTTAACATGCAACTTGGGTTTTAGTCTGTGGCTGATTCCCGCTTTGCAGATGGTTTCCATTTCTTCGGGCGAAAAGAAACCGGTTTCGCAGAAACAATCAATATAATCGGCCAGTTTTTCCGTAGCAATTACAGGCAGCATTTGGTTGATAATGCTATCAATGTAGCCGGAATGATTTTCTTTGTAAGCAAGCGGATATGTGTGGGCTCCAAGGAAGGTTGATTTGATAGAAAGAGCTGACTTTTCTTTGAGTTTTTTTATCACTCGCAGCATCTTCAACTCCCCTTCTACTGTTAAGCCATAGCCGCTTTTTATTTCGATGGCGCCGGTGCCGAGTTTGCCAAGTTCTTCCAATCTTTTCCAGGCGCTGTTAAATAATTCATCTTCGGAGGCTTCGTTTAATTTATTGGCCGAGTTTAAAATACCTCCACCTTTGGCTGCAATATCTGCATAGCTCATCCCTTTTAGCTTATCAATAAATTCTTCTTCACGGGTTTTTGCAAAAACAATGTGAGTGTGGCTGTCGCACCAGGTTGGTAAAACAAATTGCCCGTTTGCATCAATAATATGTTTGGGTAGTTGCGGCACTTTCAATTCCAGTTCGTACATGTGGCCGTATTCAGCAATGATGCCATCTTCAATTAAGAGGAAGGCATCTTCAATAACGGGCAGATGAGCAAGCTCAGCACCACGCAGCAATTGGTTTTCTTCTCTTACATTTACCAATTGTTTTATATGCTTGATAATTAAAGACGACATAAGCAGTTTTGGCTAATCATTGTTTGTTGAATGCGGTTCTGTTGCGGATAAAGAAAAATTCATTTTCCATATACCTTACTTCTTTAACGATTTTTAAAGTTGTTGACCCGAAGGTAACTGTCTGCCGCAAATCTGCCACTCTATTATTATCAAAGCCCTGTTTTTCTCCTACAATCATCATCGTAGGCCCTTTGCGTACTGTAGATACAATATCATACAGTTCTCCATCTATCCTTAATTTATCTTCAGTGTCATATATCCTAAAAATGCTGGTATCGCTTTTCTCTTTTCCATCTGAATCAACATAAAAAAATTTAACGTCCAAAGAATCGTTTAGGTCAGTAATCACCAGTTTTGTTGGCAAAGTAAATTGCGAATTATTTTTTTTAAAATCGGTATAAACCATGTTGCCTTTCCAGTTGCCGGCTAATACCTTTAACTCTTTGTTATGTATTAATCCCCTGTTGCTGTTTTGTGCACTTACCACCGATGCAATACTAATGCACAGTGCAATTAAAGTCAATTTCATATGTTAACGTTTGTAAGTTTGTAATGATGTATTACAATCATTTCAAAAATCAAACCAAAACATTAACTCATACACAAATATTTATTAAAGTAGTGCAAATACCTCTTTGCTGAACGCTTCCAGGCCAGGGTCTCTTGCCCCCATTAAAAGTAACACAGAATTATCAGCAAGATGCGGCCTGACTGTTTCTAAAAACAGGTTGCGGTCTTCTACAAAAAATGCATTTTTACCCAAAGCCTTTATATCGTTTATCAAATCGTTGGCGCTGATGTCTTTTACAGCTGTACCTCCGGCATAAAATATTTCGCTCATCCATATTTCATCTTGCGGCCTTAAGGCAGCAGCAATTTCTTTAACAAAATCATCACGCAAAAACCTGGTTGGCCCATAACCATGGGGCTGAAACCAAGCCACTACTTTATTTGCTACCGGCTGACAAGCCATGATAGCAGCAGCGCATTTTACTGGATTGTGAGCATAATCATCAATAACCCAAATGCCGTTTTTATTACCCAGCACCTGGTTGCGGCGGTAAATGCCTTCGTAGTTTTTTAAGGAAGATGCACAGGTTTCCAAATCAACACCAATTTGGTTTGCAACAGCAACAGCGGCCAAGGCGTTTTCCATATTGTGGCGACCAATGGAGTTAATCGTGAATGGTGAGTTGTGAATCGTGAATTGGATGCTGAATCTCTGCTGATTAAAATCCGTTGCGATATAGCCTGCTCCTGAATTTTCTTCTGAAGAAAAATCCTGTGCAATATTTTGCGAAAGCTGTTTGGCTAAAGTATTAGATTGATTGACAATGAAAATTTTACTGTTATTTTTAAATGTTGTGAAGATGCTTATCAGTTCTTCAATCTCTTGGTGGTCTTTATCAACATTTAATAGCAGACC
>JAYUZB010000133.1:0-2029 GCA_043752185.1 Chitinophagaceae bacterium | reverse complement strand
TTTTGCGCTAACAATTATTTAGGCTTATCATCTCACCCTAAAGTGATTGAAGCGGCAAAAAACGCTATTGATAGTCACGGATTTGGAATGTCATCTGTAAGGTTTATTTGTGGCACCCAAGATATTCATAAGGAGTTAGAGCAAAAACTTTCCACGTTTTTAGGAACAGAAGATACCATTTTATACGCCGCAGCCTTTGATGCTAATGGCGGTGTTTTTGAACCCTTGTTTGGTGAGGAAGATGCCATTATTTCTGATACGTTGAATCATGCATCTATTATTGACGGGGTTCGTTTATGTAAAGCACAGCGTTACCGCTACCTGCATAATGATATGGCCGACCTGGAAGCAAAACTTATTGAGACAAAAGATTTACGCAGCCGCATTATTGTAACCGATGGAAGCTTTAGTATGGATGGCACCATTGCACAATTGGATAAAATTTGCGACCTGGCTGATAAGTATGATGCCATTGTTATGATTGATGAATGCCATAGCAGCGGCTTCTTAGGCAAAACCGGCAGAGGTACACATGAGTATAGAAATGTAATGGGCAGGATCGATATCATAACCGGTACATTAGGTAAAGCACTTGGCGGTGCCAGTGGTGGTTTTACCAGCGGGCGAAAAGAAATTATTGAAATGCTGAGACAAAGAAGTCGCCCTTATTTATTTAGCAACACAGTAGCACCAAGTATTGTGGGGGCAAGCATTGCTGTGTTGGATATGCTGAGCGAAACAACAGAACTAAGAGATACCCTTGAAAACAACACAAAGTATTTTCGTGCAAAAATGACCGAAGCCGGTTTTGATATAAAACCCGGCGATCATCCCATTGTTCCCATCATGCTATACGATGCAGTGCTGGCACAAAACTTTGCTGCTAAATTGTTAGATGAAGGCATTTATGTGATTGGATTTTTCTTTCCGGTGGTGGCAAAGGGCCAGGCAAGAATTCGTGTTCAATTAAGTGCAGCACATAACCAGCGGCATTTGGATAAGGCGATTGAAGCATTTACAAAAGTTGGAAAAGAATTGGGCGTGTTGAAGTAAGAAGCCAGGTTGAATAAACTTGATTTCTTTTTTTTAATAAATATCTTTGCGTTATATGTCAGAACAATCAGAAACGTTTTTAGCCAAAAGCACCGTAAAAGCTGCCGACCTGGATCACAGGCGCAAGATTGCTTTTAATATTGGCAAATACAATGCATCTGTACCAAAAGGTAAAGAGCAATTTACCGATGTACACCTGGCCAGGGAAAGAGCCAAGAACCTGAAGTGGCGTGCCATTGAAACACTTGACCAGCAACTGGAAGAATTTGAACTGAATTTTACCAAACGTGGCGGCAAAGTGATTTGGGCAGAGAACAGCGACCAGGCTATTGAAGAGATTTTAAAAATTTGCAAAGAAAAAAATTGCATATCGGTAGTAAAAAGCAAGAGCATGGTTACCGAAGAAATTCACCTGAATGCTGCTTTGGAAAAAAATGGTATTGAAAGTGTGGAGACCGATCTGGGCGAATATATTCAGCAATTAGACGGTGAGGCTCCTTACCATATTGTAACACCTGCCATGCACAAAAACAAGGAGGATGTTGCCAAACTGTTTAATAAAAAATTAGGTACGCCCATAGATTTTACTCCGGAGCAGCTAACGCTTAAAGCAAGAGAAATACTGCGTGAAAAATATGTACAGGCCGAAGTGGGTGTTACCGGTGCCAACTTCATCATCAGCGATATTGGCGGCATTGCCGTTACCGAAAATGAAGGCAATGCCCGGTTAAGTTGCGCATTTCCTAAAACACATATTGTTGTTGTGGGTATCGAAAAAATGATTCCTTCCTTAACAGACTTAGGTTTGTTTTGGCCACTACTTTCAACTTTTGGTACCGGGCAAAAAATTACCGTATATAATACCATTGTAACGGGCCCCAGGCAAGAAAATGAAACCGACGGGCCGGAAGAAATGTATGTGATACTACTTGATAATGGTCGTACCAATATTTTAAAAAATCCAAAGCAAAGAGAG
>JAYUZB010000132.1:0-5481 GCA_043752185.1 Chitinophagaceae bacterium | reverse complement strand
TTGGTTTTTATGGATGATAATATTTACCGGGCACCTCAGTTTTAAACTGTATTGATACTGCTCTCCGAAATAATCGGAATTCGGCAACTTTTTTCCTTTTTTGTGAGTCTGATGCATTGCAAAGCCTGGCGTTTTAATTATTAACTAATTGGCTTTTGCAACATATATTTCATCACCTTAAATTATCTGATTTTGAAAAATTTATTCAATCGCCGGCTTTTTAAACAAACTTTAATGTTATGTATATTAAGCGTAACAAATGCCCTGGCATGGGCGCAGGACAGCACCATGACTGCAACAACTACAACGACAAGTTCCGAAACACATACCTGGTATGCCGAACCCTGGGTTTGGGTTGTGGGAGGAGCTGTGCTGATATTGCTTATAGTTGCTTTGGTTAGAGGAAGCAGCAACAGCAGCAGCACCAACTCACGTACAGATAAAGTAACAGTGACAAAATCAACAGAAGTGGAATAGTTTTTCTGGTTAAATAAAAAAGCCCCTGAAATTATCAGGGGCTTTTTTTATTTCTGGCGCAGACCACATTTACTTTTTTGAACCGCTGCCACGAAGTAGTGCTACAAGTAGCAATAAGAATACCGCTCCGCCAACGATCCAAACCCATGGCTGCATAAAGAAGTTGTTGCCATTATCAGGTTTTGTATCAATACTTATATCAATTTTTTTGTCCTGGGCAAAACTATAGCATGATAATAGCAATGCTGTGATTGATAGCACTGTAATTTTATATGCTTTTTTTACCTGCTGGCCGATCATTTTTTTCATTGTAATAATGTTTGGTTAAAATAATTTTAACTGTAACCAATAAATACCATGCCATTAATGTGTTATCAAATCGTATTGAAATCTATATGAGTTGAAACAAAAAGAGTATAGGTAAATTTTGTAACATTTTTATAAAATTATATAAGGCATCAGGCGTTAAATGCCTGAATCATTCCTAAAACGGATGCCAGCATTAACACGCATTTCCAACAATATGTTCTTTTCATTTTCATTTTATTTTAGGATGTAAAAATAGATGAATGGTAGGGTAAGGGATTGTTAATGTTTGGTAGGTTTTTTACACAGTTCATGTGGCTGCAGTGTCATAAGAGGATCCGCATTGTTTTGTCCGAAAATTGTATTAAATTAATAGTTGCCTTCCACTCTTGTTTTCCCTTACTTCCATAAACATATACAAACTCTGTCAAGCCATCATGTACAACTTCATCTTTAGGGTTAAAATTAATAATTCCGAAATCTATGTGTTCTGAATGGATGATTTTATTACAAGCTTCACGAAATGACAGTTCACTATTTGCATCCTTTTCTTCCAGTTCGCCTACAATACCATCGGCTACTTTCTTAATTTCGGTATTTGATTTGTCAATAATGTTCCTAGCTTTAATTGCAAGCATAAATATAATTCTATAAATTTCTGCTCTCTCAAACCTCCAAGCACTCATTGGAAAACCGAATATGGGAGGATCTGCTGTATGTAATGTTTGGCTTGAGTAAATAATTGTTAATAGTCTATAAACATCTAATTCAATTAGGGTATCTGAGAATTGGATCTCATACCTATAATTTTCTGTCCGATCAGTTTTATGTTCCATATTATTGCTGCTAAAGTCCGGGGCTTCCTTATTTTAGTTTATCATAGTCAATATAATCCCAAGGAATTTCCTTTTTGAAAACCTCAATACCTTCTTCAAGAAGTTCTAGTGCTATTTCTTTGTCATAAATTGTAACAGTTCTTGTCCGTTCAGTATCGTCCCTAAATATTTCAAGAACAAGTTTATCATTACGGTAAATTTCTATCCCAATTCCATCTCTCGTATTTACATCACTTACGATATCTATCTTATCTTTTGAAAGAGTCATTGATAAATTATTTATAGATCTAGAGTGCTCAAATAATTGCTGCTAACATTTGCATTGCCGCAACTCCTTGTAGAAATATTGATTGAAAATCAATCTGAAATTGAACAAATTCTGTTGCGTTAATGCAATGTACCAAAAATTTTAATTTTAAAGTAACCAGGTAAATAGCATTTGTTTCTACACTAAGTTAAAACCCCAATAAAGCTCTAAAAGTACAAGAGTGCGACGCCAATGAAGCCGCACAAAGATTTCCTGCCTGGTACATAAAAAATTATATATCTTCAATACAAATTTTACAACTATGGACTATTTAAAAGAGTATTGGTGGGTCGTACTGCTGGTATTGGCCTTACTGGGTTGCTTTGTAACCGTTAATCAGGGTTTTATTGGCGTGGTTACCATGTTTGGTAAATACAGGCGCATATTGCGACCGGGGTTGAATTTCAAAATTCCTTTCCTGGAGCAGATCTTTAAAAAAGTAAGTATTCAAAACCGATCGGTGGAACTGGAGTTTCAGGCCGTAACCATTGATCAGGCAAATGTTTATTTTAAATCGATGCTGTTGTACTCGGTACAAAATGAGCAGGAAGAAACGATTCAGAAAGTGGCGTTTAAATTCATCAGCGATAAAGACCTGATGCAGGCTTTAATACGTACGGTTGAAGGAAGTATTCGTGCATTTGTATCTACAAAAAGGCAGGCCGAGGTTTTAAATGTACGCCGTGATATTGTAGAAAATGTAAAAGAGCAGGTGGATGTGGCGCTGGAAGGATGGGGTTATCATTTGCAGGATCTACAGATTAATGACATCACTTTTGATGAAGCCATTATTACCAGTATGAGTAAAGTGGTTGCCAGTAATAACTTAAAAGCTGCTGCCGAAAATGAAGGCCAGGCTTTATTGATTACCAAAACAAAAGCTGCCGAAGCAGAAGGTAATGCTATTAAAATTGCAGCCGAAGCTGAAAGGCTGGCGGCTCAATTACGTGGACAGGGTGTGGCTTTGTTTCGGGAAGAAGTGGCTAAGGGTATGAGCCAGGCTGCATCGGAAATGAAGCAAGCTAACCTGGATACTAATGTTATTTTATTTAGTATGTGGGTAGAAGCTATTAAGAACTTTGCCGAATATGGAAAAGGCAATGTAATATTCTTAGATGGGGGTAGCGATGGTATGGAAAAAACCATGAAGCAGATAATGGCCATGCAGCAGATGGAGAGTAAAAAATAAATTTCAGATCTTCTTATATTTAAACCCCGGATTATTTCGGGGTTTTTTATTGAAGTTTATTTTGAACCACATATAAATATAGCGCACAATAGACGGGCACATAGACTATGTGTAACCTATGTTCCTATCTTTCTATGTGGTTCAATTAACAAGATTAACATTTTGTTATGCAGCTATTGTAAATTTGTTTCGTTTCATTGCATAATTGAAATAGTTTTGGCATAATTGTAGCGCAGCTATTATTACAAATAAAACCCGGCACACATGTTTAATATTCTATTGCAGATAGACAGCACAGGAATCGCAACTTCTTCAGCAGGTAAAGAATCTTTGTTTTCGTTATTGGTAAAGGGCGGTATATTGATGATTCCGCTGGCAATATTTTTAGCCATGGCGATATTCTTTTTTATTGAGCGCCTGATAGCCATACGCAAAGCCAGTAAGATTGATGATAATTTTATGAACATCATCCGCGATCATATCATTAATGGCAATGTAACCGCAGCACGTAGCCTGGCAAAAAATACACCTAACCCGGTTGCCAAAATGATTGACAAAGGTTTGCAGCGTATTGGTAAACCCATTGATGCTATTGAAAAAAGTATGGATAATGTTGGCAAGCTGGAGGTTTACCAGATGGAAAGAAACCTGCCGGTGCTTTCTGTTATTGCACGTATTGCGCCGCTGTTTGGTTTTGTGGGTACCATTATTGGTTTGGTAATGTTGTTGAGGGATTTTGCTACAGCAACCAATCCGTCCATCACTGATATTGCTGATGCGATGTATGTGAAGATGATCACCTCCGCAACAGGACTTATCATCGGTATCATTTCTTTTTTAGGATACAGTTATTTGAATACACAGATTGATAAAACAGTACATAAAATGGAATCGGCAAGTGCTGACTTTATAGATATTTTGCAGGAGCCTACGAGGTAGATGCCCCCATCCCCTGAAGGGGAGATGTGGAGCATTCTTATTTTATATTAATAATCTTTAAAAGCCCCTTTAGGGGTTTGGGTATGAGTTTAAAAAAACGTTTAAGGGATAATCACAACGAAGTGGATGCTGGTCCGCTGAATGATGTGCTGTTTATTTTATTAATGTTCTTTTTGCTGATATCTACATTGGCTAATCCAAATGTGGTTAAGGTAAGTAACCCCAAAGGTAAAAGCGATACCAAGGTTAATCAGAACATTGTGGTAACTGTTACCAAAGATCAGAAAGTATTTATTGGCACCCAGCAGATTGATATGATGTACATAGATTCTTTACTTAAAAAAGAAGTAGAGAACAATAAAAAATATATTGATACACCCACCGTGGTAATGAATGTGGATACAAGCGCCTACTATGGTATGGCGTTTAAAATAATGGAAGCTGCCAAACGTGCCAAAGCCAAGCTGGCTGCAAATATTAAGCAGTAATAATAATCATCCGTTCTTTTCCGTACATGTCTTTTTTTATCATCACCGTTTGATAAATGTTGTGGAAGAGAGCCGCCGTTGCTCCGGCATAATCTTCATGCGTTTCCAGGTAAATTTTTCCGTTGGGTAATAAATGATCTCTGCCGAATGCGGCAATTTTTTCGTAAAAGATCAGGGGCGATCTGTCGGTTACAAACAGCGCCAGGTGCGGTTCAAAGGCGGTTACATTTTTATCTAATTTTTCTTTTTCATTAATGGGGATATATGGCGGATTGCTGATGATGATATCAAACATGCCAAGTGACGGCCAATTGGTTTCGTCCAAAAAATTAAGTTCGGTAAAATGAATATTTGCATTGTGCAAGGCAGCGTTTTCCTTTGCCAGTGCCAATGCGTCTTTACTTACATCAATAGCGGTGAGTTTTGAAGCAGGTAAATTCTTTTTTATAGCAATGGGTATACAGCCGCTACCGGTTCCAATATCCAGTATAGCAGGGTCGGTAAGTTTTGATTTGCGGTCTTTAATTAATTGTTCCACCAGTTCTTCAGTTTCAGGCCGGGGAATCAGTACATGCTCGTTCACTTTAAATTTCATGCGGTAAAACCAGGCTTCGCCCAGCACATATTGTATAGGCTTATGCAATAACAGTTCCTGCAGGGTGTTTTGTATCAATTCATTTGCAGCAGATGAAATTATTTTTTCCGGATTTTTTAAAATATCCGAACGTTTCAGCGAAGCCATTTTTTCAAATACCCAGTCGGTGATGGCAGTAGCTTCGCTGAGGCTGTATATTTTTTGCAGCTGCACTAAAAAATTACGGTATAGTTCTTTCAGCATCATTAAAGCAAACATACTGATTCGTTTTTTTATTTATCAAAAAATGCAAATCAAAAATTGTTTTAAAAAAATCCTGCAATAAAAATTTGTCAGCCTGAGCT